>NZ_JBMKHB010000004.1:0-240654 GCF_049238285.1 Enterobacter cloacae complex sp. IR53041
TAGCTGAGCAGGAGGGACAACTGATAGAAACAGAAGCCACTGGAGCACCTCAAAAACACCATCATACACTAAATCAGTAAGTTGGCACCATTACCTGTTTGTCTATTCCACGGCCATTACCAACGACAGCGCCTCGTATTTGCACACCTTCGGCGTGACCGACGGTTTGCTCTCGGAAAATCCGTTCTACGGTTTATTCCTGATTTGCATTCTGGTCGCGATTTCTTCACGCGGTGAAAAGCTGCTGTTTAAAGTGTCCAGCCTGATGGTGCTGACCAAATTATTCGTAGTTGCCGCGCTGGGCCTGTCGATGATCGGCCTCTGGCATTTAGCCAACGTGGGCATGCTGCCGCCGCTGGGGCTGCTGATTAAAAACGCCATCATTACGCTGCCCTTTACCTTAACCTCCATTCTCTTTATTCAGACCCTGAGCCCGATGGTGATCTCGTACCGTTCACGTGAAAAATCGGTGGAGGTGGCGCGTCATAAGGCGCTCCGGGCAATGAACATTGCTTTTGGCGTCCTGTTTGTGACGGTCTTCTTCTATGCCGTCTCTTTCACCCTGGCGATGGGGCACGATGAGGCGGTCAAAGCCTACGAGCAGAATATCTCTGCCCTGGCGATTGCGGCGCAGTTTATCAGCGGCGACGGCGCGGGCTGGGTCAAAATCGTCAGCGTGATCCTCAATATCTTCGCCGTGATGACCGCATTCTTCGGCGTCTACCTCGGCTTCCGCGAGGCCACGCAGGGTATCGTCATGAACATCCTGCGCCGCAAAATGCCGGCAGAAAGAATCAATGAAAACGCCGTCCAGCGCGGGATTATGCTGTTCGCCATTCTGCTGGCCTGGAGCGCGATAGTCCTGAACGCGCCGGTGTTGAGCTTCACCTCCATTTGCAGCCCCATCTTCGGCATGGTGGGCTGTCTGATCCCGGCATGGCTGGTCTACAAGGTACCGGCGCTGCATAAATATAAAGGCGTATCGCTGGTGATTATTGTTATTACCGGACTGCTGCTTTGTGTTTCTCCTTTCCTCGCATTCTCCTGAGGGTAATTAAGGTCGTAACGATGTCTGAGCAAATTCATCCTTTATGGAATCAATTTATTCGCGCGGTGCAGGAAGAAGTGAAGCCTGCCCTTGGGTGCACCGAACCCGTCTCTCTGGCACTGGCCTGTGCGACTGCCGCAGACCTTCTGCCGGGGGAGGTCACACGGATTGAGGCGTGGGTCTCGCCGAACCTGATGAAAAACGGGCTGGGCGTGACGGTACCGGGTACCGGCATGGTCGGATTACCGATTGCGGCGGCGCTGGGCGCAATTGGCGGTAATGCGCACGCCGGACTGGAGGTGTTGAAAGATGCCACAGCTGATGCACTGGTCCGCGCCAAAGCCCTGCTTGAGGCAGGGCAAGTGCAGGTAAAACTGCAGGAGCCCTGCGATGAGATCCTCTATTCCCGCGCCTGCGTTTATGCCGGGGAACTCTCGGCAATGGTGACCATCGCGGGCGGGCATACCCGGGTGGTGGAAGTGGTTTGCCAGGGGGAAACGCGCTTTACGCTGGATAAGCCCGTGACCGAGGTGGATGACGACCCGCTGGCGGTACTGTCGCACGCTACGCTGTCGCAGATCCTGGAATTTGTCGAGCAGGTGCCGTATGAGGCCATTCGCTTCATTCTGGAAGCAGGGCAACTGAACGATGCGCTCTCCCGCGAAGGGCTCCGCGGGAAGTGGGGGCTGCATATTGGCGCAACGCTTGAGAAGCAGCGCTCGCGCGGATGGCTGGCGCAGGATCTGGGTTCAGACATTGTTATTCGCACCAGCGCCGCCTCGGATGCCCGGATGGGGGGCGCAACGCTGCCGGCGATGAGCAATTCGGGCTCCGGTAACCAGGGGATCACCGCCACCATGCCCGTCGTTGTTGTGGCTGAGCACCTTCAGGCCGGTGACGAACGGCTGGCGCGGGCGCTGATGCTGTCGCATCTGTCGGCGATCTATATCCATTATCAGCTTCCGCGCCTGTCCGCACTGTGTGCGGCGACAACGGCGGCGATGGGCGCTGCGGCGGGCATGGCGTGGCTGATGGGGGGCCGTTATCGGACCATCGCAATGGCGATCGGCAGTATGATCGGTGACGTCAGCGGGATGATTTGCGACGGGGCGTCAAACAGCTGCGCCATGAAGGTTTCCACCAGCGTCAGCAGCGCCTGGAAAGCGGTGATGATGGCGCTGGATGAGTCGGGCGTGACGGGCAACGAGGGGATTGTCGCGCACGATGTGGAGCAGTCGATCGCGAACCTGTGCGCACTGGCGTGCCGCTCGATGCAGGCAACGGACCGGCAGATTATTGAGATCATGGCGAGTAAGGTGTAGCGAGTTCAGGGCTCTATCGGTTCCCTCTCCCAGTGGGAGAGGGTTAGGGTGAGGGCGTTCTTTAAACCGGCAAATCAATCAGCAGCGCGCGCAGCGGCGTATCCGCCACCAGGGTAATATTCGCTTCATCACGAATAAACGCGCCGTCGCCGCAGGTGAGCGCCTCTTTCTCTTCCGTGTGCGTCACCGCATGCACCGTACCGTGAATCGACTGCAGATAGGCGCGCGGGCCGTGAAGCTGGAAGCTTGCCTGCTCACCTTTCTTCAGCTCGATATGGTGCAGCCACACCTGCTGACGCAGCTGCAGGCTCTCTTTACTGCCATCAGGGGATGCAATCAGCTGTTGCTTATCGCCCGTTAAATCTAACTTCTGTACCAGCGGATTTTCCCGCTCAGGGCAGGCGTCGAGCCACAGCTGCATGCGGGTCAGCGTTTTGTCTTTGCTGAGGTTATGCTCGCTGTAGCTGATGCCCGGCTGCGTGGAAATTAACAGCGCTTCGCCAGCCTTTGCCTGGACATGATTGCCCTCGCTATCGCGGTATTCTGCCTCGCCTTCCAGGATCAGGTTCAGGATATCGACTTTCGGGTACGTACGCGGCTGGAAGGAGGCGCCCGGGGCGAGCACTTCCTGGTTCAACACGCGCAGTGAAGCGTAACCGAGGAGTTTAGGGTCAAAGTAGTGTCCAAAGGAAAAGGTGTAGCGGGCCTGCAGCCAACCGAAATCGGCTTGTCCGCACTGTTTAGCTGTTCTTGTCGTAATCATAAACTTGACCTCTCTTTACACTAAAACAATGGTAAAGGTATGGACGCTTCATTGTTAGCCAGATATTCTGCCTGGTATGTTCAAATTTCCTGAATGAGAACGAGATGGCTAAAGAGAGAGCATTGACGCTTGAGGCGCTTCGCGTCATGGACGCGATTGACCGACGCGGCAGTTTTGCGGCGGCGGCCGATGAACTGGGGCGCGTTCCGTCTGCGCTGAGCTACACCATGCAGAAGCTGGAGGAAGAGCTGGACGTGGTGCTTTTTGACCGCTCCGGTCATCGAACAAAATTCACCAATGTCGGCCGAATGCTGCTGGAGCGCGGCCGCGTGCTGCTGGAAGCGGCGGATAAGCTGACGACCGACGCCGAAGCGCTGGCGCGCGGTTGGGAAACCCATCTGACGCTCGTGACCGAAGCGCTGGTGCCGACCGAAGCGCTGTTTCCACTGGTGGACCGCCTGGCGGCGAAGGCCAATACGCAGCTGTCGATCATCACCGAGGTGCTGGCAGGGGCGTGGGAACGTCTGGAGACGGGCAGGGCAGATATCGTTATTGCGCCGGACATGCACTTCCGCTCATCGTCAGAAATCAACTCGCGCAAACTCTACAGCGTCATGAACGTCTACGTTGCCGCCCCCAACCATCCGATTCACCAGGAGCCGGAGCCGCTCTCTGAAGTGACGCGCGTGAAATATCGCGGCGTGGCGGTCGCGGATACCGCGCGCGCGCGTCCGGTGCTGACGGTGCAGCTGCTGGATAAACAGCCACGTCTGACGGTGACCTCCCTGGAAGACAAACGGCAGGCGCTGCTGGCCGGTCTGGGCGTGGCGACGATGCCGTACCCGTTTGTGGAGAAAGATATTGCGGAAGGGCGGCTGCGGGTCGTGAGTCCGGAGTACACCAGCGAAGTGGATATCATTATGGCGTGGCGTCGCGACAGCATGGGCGAAGCCAAATCATGGTGCCTGCGCGAAATACCCAAACTCTTCGCCCACCACAATAAATAAACGAGTAGGCCCGGTAAGCGTAAGCGCCACCGGGCAGTAATTTACGCGACGATCCTAGGATCCGGACCAAAGCGGTTTTCACCTGGGGTGCCGCTCTGGCAGTTGAAGATAAGAATCACGATCCAGCCCACGATCGGGATCAACAGCAGCAATAACCACCATGCTGAACGATCGGTGTCGTGCAGCCGACGGAACAATACCGCCCACGATGGCAGCAGGACTAACAGGCCATAAATGGTGGTCAGCACGCCTTCACCGCCAGCCCGCTCCCAGCCAAGAATTTTATCCACAATACCCAGCACCATGATGAGGATGAAGTTCACCAGAACGAACATCCAGTACTCTTTGCGGCGGGCGCGGCCACCAAATCCAATGTAGTTGCGCAGTACTTTTAAATACCAGTCCATTTTCCTTGCCTCATTAGTCAGTCAATCACTTGTTTTCTAAGCGATCGAGGTAAGAATAGATGGAGATTGTGAATTAAAAAAGGGCATCTGGTGATGCCCTTAATATTTATCCAAAATGGACGTCGCGCCCGTGCGGTTCATCCAGATCCTGCCACGGCCCAATGGAGATAATACCCGTCGGGTTGATGGTCTTGTGGCTGCGGAAATAGTGGGTGCGAATATGGTCGAAGTCGACCGTCTCCGCGATGCCCGGCATCTGGTAGATGTCGCGCAGGAAACCATGCAGGTTCAGGTAGTCGCTGATGCGGTGCTTGTCGCACTTAAAGTGGGTGACATAGACCGGATCAAAGCGAACCAGCGTGGTCCACAGGCGAATGTCCGCTTCCGTCAGGCGATCGCCCGTCAGGTAGCGATGCTGGCCCAGGATCTGTTCCAGGCGTTCCAGCGATTCAAACACCTTTCCGACCGCTTCGTCATACGCTTCCTGGCTGGTGGCGAAACCGGCCTTATAGACACCGTTATTGACGTTGTCGTAAATCCAGCCGTTGAGCTCATCAATTTTCTCGCGCAGCTCAACCGGATAGTAATCTCCGGCACGGGCGCCGTGCGCGTCAAACGCGGTATTGAACATGCGGATGATTTCCGCAGACTCATTGCTGACAATCGTCTGGTTTTTCTTGTCCCACAGCACCGGCACGGTCACGCGCCCGGTGTAGTGCGGATCGGCGCGCAGATAGAGCTGGTACAGGAAATCATGGTGATAAAGATCGTCGCCGGTTGCCGCTGGGAAATCACTGTCAAACGTCCAGCCGTTTTCCAGCATCAGCGGGTTGACCACGGAAACCGGAATGAAGGATTCGAGACCTTTAAGCTTGCGCACGATCAGCGTGCGGTGGGCCCACGGGCAGGCGAGGGAAACATAAAGATGATAACGATCTTTCTCAGCCGCGAAGCCGCCTTCGCCGCTCGGGCCTGGTGCGCCGTCGGCGGTCAGCCAGTTACGGAAGGCCGAAACAGAGCGCTTAAAGCGACCTCCGGTGGATTTGGTGTCATACCAGACATCCTGCCAGACGCCGTCTACGAGTTGTCCCATTTTTTCTCCTCCGTCAGATAGCAAAAGCGAGGAGATGTCTCCTCGCTTTGTGTTTATTCAGTATAGCGTGCTTACCATTTCTTATTCAGAACGCGGTCGATGCTGTATGCGCCCGGGCCAGTGACGGCCAGCAGCAGGAAGCCACCCGCGATGGTCAGGTTTTTCATGAACATCAGTGAGTTCACGCCTTCCGCAAAGTTGCTGTGGAAGATGAGCGCGGTCAGCAGGGTGAAGCCTGCGGTAAACAGCGCGGTGGTGCGGGTCAGGAAGCCGAACAGCACTGCCAGGCCGCCGCCGAACTCAAGAAGAATGGTCAGTGGCAACAGGAACCCCGGAACGCCCATGGCTTCCATATACTGCTGGGTACCCGCATAACCGGTGATTTTTCCCCAACCTGCCACGATGAACAGAATTGGCATCAGAATACGCGCGACCAGTACACCAACATCTTCTAATTTTTTCATTTTACTCTCCAGGAAACCACATCAGCGGCTGAACGTTATTTGTCTGCAATTCCGGGTAGATACCGCGTCGTTGCTGTCGATGGAGAGCATCATAAACGTGACGGTGGGCGATTGTTAGCAAGGAAAACTGTCAATCTTCTTCAAAGATATTGAGTAAGGGAGGGGGAGGATTTTGTCGGGTGGCGCTGCGCTTACCCGGCCTACGCGTGTAAGTAGGCCGGGTAAGGCGTAGCCGCCACCCGGCGAGAAGGCTAGCGTAATTGCTGCTGACGGATCGTGGCTTTCACCAGACGCCAGGCGCTCCAGGCACCAAAACCCCGGCGCGCCCAGCGGATGAGCATATTTGGATGACGAACCGTCCAGATAGCCATCACGCTGCTGCCGACCAGCGCCCATGAACGCAGGCTCAGGAAGGTGTTCCAGCCCCGGTCAAACCGTCGCGTCGCGTCAATCCAGTCGCGACGGCTGGCCGACAGATCCAGCCGTTGCTGCTGGATCTGGCTTAGCAGGTACGCTTTTCGCTTTTGACGTTCGGCTTTACCGCTCACGGCTTGTCATCCTCCAGCAGGGCGCGATCGTTAGCCAGCTCCTGACGCGTATGGCGCAGGAACGTGGACTTACGCGCTTTACGCAGCGTCCATATGCCGCCAATCAGCGCCGCGACCAGCAGAACGACGGTCGTGGCAATCATGGCGTTAAGACGATACTGCGGGTCAATGGCCCAGATGATTAACACCATCAGGCTCATCAGACCAAACGCGGCGAAGAGCATGGTCAGTCCAAGCATCAGCAGCATCTGGAAGAGGTTCGCTTTCTCCTCCTCCAGTTCGACCACTGCCAGCCGGACGCGCGTTTCGGCAATCCCGACCAGCGTCGTCAAAATACGCTGGCCGATGCCGAGGACGTTGTTAGCAGGCCCTTGTGCGTGACGAGGATCTTCCATATCAACGACGCGTCAGCAGGACACCCAGTACCACACCGACTGCGGCACCAATTCCGACACCCGTCCATGGATTATCACGCACGTATTCGTCCGCACGCGCGGCCGCTTCGCGGGTCTGTTTTGCCAGCGCATCGCCGGTTTCACCCAGGCGATAGCGGCTCTCTTTCAGCGCCTGCTCCGCCTTGCTGCGCAGCTTGCTGACCTCTTCTTTTGACTTGTCAGCAGAGGAGTTCAGCACCTCTTCCAGGGTATCGGCCAGGGATTTCAGTTCAGCGCGCAGATGTTCAGACGTCGTATCTTTTGACATGATTCTCTCCTGTTGAGATTTCCGTTAACTCAATAATCGCGAGCTTCCAGCGCTTTCAGGTCATCCTGCGCTTCTTTCAACTTCTTCTCGCGCTTAGCAATTTTTTCCGCATCCCCTTTCTCTTTCGCTTCCTGCAGGTCGCGACGGCGCTCGGCTATCTCGTCCTTCTGTTCAGCGATTTTCTTCTGATGGTCGGCACGCAGCTTGCTGTCTGAACAGTTCGCTTTCACTTCGCTCAGCGCTTTTTTAAGACCATCAACACGGTGCTGATTGTTATGCTTTTCGGCATAACCGATCTCACGCTGAATATCCTGTTCTTTCTCCTGACAGAGAGAATTTGCGAAGGATGCTGTGCTTAAAGAAAAAAGGGCCAGAGCCAGAGTCATGCGGAATTTCATTATCGAAACCTTCCATTGTGTTGCGGCGTAAGCCGCTATCCAAAGTTATGCGGAGTACATTCGAGGGGTGCTCCGCGTACTTAAGCATAGTAAGTAAACGGGGGATTCACCAAAGTGAGTGAAAAGATTCGGAATCCTGGTAATTATCCAAACCGATGCGACGTATCGCGAATCAGCGACAGCCAGGCAGCAGGCTGGCTGTCATCTTCCTGCTGAGCGATGATATACCCGTGCGGCAGCGTACGGTCGAGAACCACTTTTGCGGCGGCACTTTGCGCACGGTAATCAAACTTGATCAGTAAAACATCGTCCTGCGGGGTGATGCTTTTAAAGCGGATCCCGTTCGCGTCCAGATGGTGCCAGACAGAAAAACCGTCAGGCACGCTGGCACCCTGGTTCACCGGGCGAATGGCCAGCGTGGATTCCTGGTGCGAAAGCGCGCTCCATGCCAGCAGCATGGCGCTGAGCACCACCAGTGTTATCACGGCGCAGGCAAAACGGCGCAGGGCGAGCGGTGAGATAGCCATCGTTAGCCTCTGGCTCCGTATTTCTTTTTCCACAGGACGACCAGCGAGCCGATCAGACCGAAGACCAGCAGCACCACAGGCAGCAGCATCAGGCAGGACATCAGCTGGTCTTCATATTTCATAAAGACTGGCGTTTTCCCCAACGCATAGCCGAGCGTCGTCAGAATCAGTACCCACAGCAGGCCGCTCATCCAGTTAAAGAACTGGAAGCGCGCGCTGCTCAGCCCCGACAGACCGGCAATGGTCGGCAACAGGGTGCGTACAAAGGCGATAAAGCGGCCAATCAGCAGCGCAGAAAGCCCGTGCTTATGGAAAAGGTGGTGCGCCCGCTGGTGATAATGTGCAGGCAGGTGCGAGAGCCAGTTCTGGACGATCCGGGTATTGCCCAGCCATCTTCCCTGGATGTAGCTGACCCAGCAGCCGAGACTCGCGGCGACGGTCAGTAACAAAATAGTTTGCGGGAATGCCATCGCCCCTTTGGCGCACAGCACGCCGACAAGCACCAGTAAACTGTCACCGGGCAGGAAAGCAGCAGGCAGCAAGCCGTTCTCAAGGAACAGGATCATAAACAAGACAAAATAGAGCATGCCAATCATGGAAGGGTTGGCCAGCGTTTCAAAATCCTGCGCCCAGAGGGCATGCAGTAGTTGGGTCAAAAGTTCCATTCAGTGTTCCTGGAAATCGGTTAACGTCATGCCTGTTATCCGGGACAAACAGCACGGCGACATGGTTGTGATTTCATTATGGTCGCTCGCGGACACATTGCGGTGTGGCCAACACTGTTCCCTGTTAATTGGCTGGTTAGCAAGCACTAACTTACAAAATAACGAAGTGAATCCAATTGTAACAAAGCCCAACGTTCTGCGTCACAGAATTTGCAGGCGTGAGTTGATTTTGGCGTAAGCCCAGAAAGTGAGCGAGGGGATTTACAAAGGCTGACACTATATATGTTTTGCTTACCCACGTTCGCCGGAAGGCGCAGCGAAGCGCCTGCCGGCAGAAAGGTCATCTATTTTGCGGCACTGGACGCCGTATCGAGATGAACAACGGGATTATCGGCAAAAAGATAGCGGTCAGCGTTAAATTCGAAGTCGTCGCTGGTTTCATTGAACAGCATCTGCTTAGTGTTTTCCAGGTGCTGCCACATCGCCAGCTTAGCGGCGTGCGGATCTTTACGAATCAGCGCTTTAAGGATTTGATCGTGATCGTCACACCAGTTGTCGACGGTACGGGAATCGATATGGTCGTGCAGTTTTTTCCAGTACGGGTTGTGAACGCGCTGAGTCCACATTTTCTCAACGATTGCCGCCAGCGCCGTGTTTTGGGTTGCCAGGGCGACCTGAACGTGGAACTGCAGATCCCACTCTGAATCGCGGAAACATTTTTCCTTGCGGGCATTCTCCTGGATTTCCATCAGCTTCATGATGTCCTGCTTGGTCACCTGCGTCGCCGCAAATTCGGCAATGTTGCTTTCAATCAGCTGGCGAGCCTGGAGCAGCTCAAACGGGCCATAGCTGGCGAATTCCAGACTTTCGTCCGCGACGGGAGAGTGTTTCGGCAGATTGGAAATGACGTGAATGCCGGAGCCTTTGCGTACCTCAACGTAGCCTTCGACTTCCAGCATGATGATCGCTTCACGCACCACGGTGCGGCTGACGCTTTTTTCATCCGCGATAAAGCGCTCGGCGGGCAGTTTATCACCGACAAGATAGACACCTTGCTCGATGCGATCTTTCAGCTCCGCAGCAAGTTGTTGATATAAACGACGTGGTTCGGTGATTTCCATATGCGCTCCAGACAGGGTACGGCAGATGATTTGTTATACCACTTTTGCGTGCCACTCTCCAGATTTTGCCATTAAAAAAGCCGCTACTGAGCGGCCTTTAAATGCCCGGCGGCGCTTCGCTTGCACGGGCCTACGGGTTTGTAGGCCGGGTAAGCGTAGCGCCACCCGGCACAGCAAGGCTAACTCTGCGTGGCCGGTTTCCCGAGGGACTCTTTTGCCAGCTCCTCTGCCGATTTGCTTTTCAGCACCGTCCAGATCACCACCGCGCCCAGCAGGTCGAAGACCGCCAGTACCGCAAACAGCGGGCTGAAGCCGATGGTATCCGCCAGCGCGCCGACGACCAGCGCGAACATCGTACTCGCGGTCCAGGCGGCCATCCCGGTCAGGCCGTTGGCGGTGGCCACTTCGTTGCGACCGAAGACGTCAGACGAGAGCGTAATCAGCGCGCCGGACAGGGACTGGTGCGCAAAACCACCGATGCACAGCAGGGCGATGGCCACGTACGGGCTGGTGAACAGGCCGATCATGCCCGGGCCAATCATCAGCAGTGCGCCCATGGTGACCACCATCTTACGGGAAACGATCAGGTTCACGCCAAACCAGCGCTGGAACAGCGGTGGCAGGTAGCCGCCCACGATACAGCCCAGGTCAGCGAACAGCATCGGCATCCAGGCGAACATCGCGATCTCTTTCAGGTTAAAGCCGTAGACTTTAAACATGAACAGTGGGATCCACGCGTTGAAGGTCCCCCAGGCCGGTTCCGCCAGGAAACGCGGCAGGGCGATACCCCAGAACTGACGGGTGCCCAGGATCTGCCAGACGGTCATTTTTTTGCCGTTGTTGGTCTGATGCTGCGCTTCCTGACCACCAATGATGTACTCGCGTTCTTCTTCGGAGAGTTTTTTCTGATCGCGCGGGTGCTTATAGAAAACCAGCCACGCGATTGCCCAGGCGAAGCTCAGCACGCCGGAAATGATGAAAGCCATCTGCCAGCTGTGCATCACGATAGCCCACACCACCAGCGGCGGCGCAATCATCGCCCCGATGGACGAACCCACGTTGAAGTAGCCGACAGCAATAGAGCGCTCTTTTGCCGGGAACCACTCGGAACTGGCCTTCAGTCCCGCCGGGATCATCGCGGCTTCTGCCGCACCGACCGCGCCGCGCGCCAGCGCCAGGCCGCCCCAGCTGCCCGCCAGCGCGGTGGCTCCGCAGAACACCGCCCAGGCGATGGCGAAGAAGGCATAGCCGATTTTGGTACCGAGGATATCCAGCACGTAGCCTGCAACAGGCTGCATGATGGTGTACGCCGCGGAATAGGCAGCAATGATGTAGGAGTATTGCTGCGTGGAGATATGCAGCTCTTCCATTAACGTCGGCGCTGCGGCTGCGACGGTGTTACGCGTCAGGTAGCCCAGCACGGTGCCTAACGTCACCAGTGCGATCATGTACCAACGTAACCCTTTAATTTTACGCATGTAAAACCTCATCGTTATAGTATTGCCGTGCCGGGACACGGTAACCGCTCGACCGTTGCCGGGAGCCGTTCAGTAACGGGAGGGGCGTAACCGGGAAATGTCCCGGAACGGCCCGAACCTTGCCAAAAGTCATCTGCATAAGTCGGTTTCCGTACCGTCAAATCTGGTGTAACTGACACCAGGAATGCATTCCGTCGGCTTATAGTTTGCGACGGCGAAAAGATAACTTGTCATACAGCTTTAAAAGGTGAGTGACATCACAAATGTATGATTCTTTGTGGGGATATTATTCGTGTCGCTTCAAGCCAGTACTGGCGCGGCTTGTAGAAGGATTTATCCCAATTTGGGTAATGTATTTGTCTGCGTTTATTGATCTCACTCACGAAAAAAACGTCGGATGATGGAAATTGGTGTGATAACTTTGCAGCATATGAACATACGCTTTCTGACGCTCCCGTAATGAGGAAGACGATAATGACGCCGTTTATGACCGACGATTTTCTGTTAGATACCGAATTTGCTCGCCGCCTGTACCACGACTATGCAAAAGATCAGCCGATTTTCGACTACCACTGCCATCTGCCGCCGCAGCAGGTTGCCGAAAATTACCGTTTCAAAAACCTGTATGACATCTGGCTGAAGGGTGACCATTACAAATGGCGTGCGATGCGCACCAACGGCGTGGCTGAGCGCCTGTGCACCGGCGATGCGACCGATCGCGAGAAGTTTGACGCCTGGGCGGCGACCGTCCCGCACACCATCGGTAACCCGCTCTATCACTGGACGCACCTTGAGCTGCGTCGCCCGTTTGGCATCACCGGCAAACTGCTCTCTCCAGCGACCGCCGATGAAATCTGGGACCAGTGCAATGCGCTCCTGGCGCAGGATAACTTCTCCGCGCGCGGCATCATGAAGCAGATGAACGTGAGGATGGTCGGCACCACCGACGATCCGATTGACTCCCTGGAGCATCATGCCGTTGTCGCCAAAGACACCTCTTTTGATATCAAAGTGCTGCCAAGCTGGCGCCCGGACAAAGCCTTCAACATTGAGCAGGCCACGTTCAACGACTACATGGCGAAGCTGGCGGAAGTGTCCGATACCGACATCCGTCGTTTCGCCGATCTGCAAACCGCGCTGACCAAACGTCTGGATCACTTCGCGGCGCACGGCTGTAAAGTCTCTGACCACGCGCTGGACGTGGTGCTGTTTGCGGAATCAAACGAGGCCGAGCTGGACAGTATTCTGGCGCGTCGCCTCTCCGGTGAATCGCTTAGCGAGCACGAAGTGGCGCAGTTCAAAACGGCGGTACTGGTGTTCCTCGGTGCCGAATACGCGCGTCGCGGCTGGGTACAGCAGTACCACATCGGTGCGCTGCGCAATAACAACCAGCGCCAGTTTAAACTGCTGGGTGCGGACGTGGGCTTTGACTCCATCAACGACCGTCCGCTGGCGGAAGAGCTGTCAAAACTGCTGAGCAAACAGAACGAACAAAACCTGCTGCCGAAAACCATTCTCTACTGCCTGAACCCGCGCGATAACGAAGTGCTGGGCACGATGATCGGCAACTTCCAGGGCGAAGGGATGCCGGGCAAGATGCAGTTCGGCTCCGGCTGGTGGTTCAACGATCAGAAAGACGGCATGGAGCGTCAGATGACGCAGCTGGCGCAGCTTGGCCTGCTGAGCCGCTTTGTCGGCATGCTGACCGACAGCCGCAGCTTCCTGTCCTATACCCGTCATGAATACTTCCGCCGCATTCTGTGCCAGATGATTGGCCGCTGGGTGCACGCAGGCGAAGCGCCGGCGGATATCCAGCTGCTGGGCGACATGGTGAAAAACATCTGCTTTAACAATGCGCGTGACTACTTCGCCATTGAACTGAACTAGGGCCGTTTGAGGTTGATATGCAATACATCAAAATCCATTCGCTGGATAACGTGGCCGTCGCGCTGGCAGATTTAACCGAAGGGACGGAAGTCACCTTCGACAACCAGTCGGTGACGTTACGCCAGTCCGTTGGACGTGGACATAAGTTTGCCCTGATCCCCATCGCCAAAGGGGAGAACGTGGTGAAGTACGGTCTGCCCATCGGTCATGCGCTGGCGGATATTGCGCCGGGTGAATACATCCATTCCCACAACGCCCGCACAAATCTGAGCGATCTGGACGAGTACAGCTATCAACCTGATTTACCTGCGGCACAAGAGCAGGCGGCGGATCGTGAGGTACAGATCTACCGCCGCGCAAACGGCGACGTGGGGATCCGCAACGAGCTGTGGATCCTCCCGACCGTCGGCTGCGTGAACGGGATTGCGCGTCAGATCCAGACGCGCTTCCTGAAAGAGACCAACGATGCCGAAGGCACTGACGGCGTGCATCTGTTCAGCCACACCTACGGCTGCTCCCAGCTGGGTGACGACCACATCAACACCCGAACCATGCTGCAAAACATGGTGCGCCACCCGAACGCGGGCGCGGTGCTGGTGATTGGCCTGGGCTGCGAGAACAATCAGGTGGACGCCTTCCGCGACACGCTGGGCGAGTTCGATCCTGAGCGCGTGCATTTTATGGTGTGCCAGCATCAGGACGACGAAGTGGAAGCGGGCGTCGAACAGCTTCATCAGCTGTATGAGGTGATGCGCCACGACAAGCGCGAGCCGGGCAAGCTGAGCGAGCTGAAGTTTGGTCTGGAGTGCGGCGGGTCTGATGGCCTGTCCGGTATCACCGCCAACCCGATGCTGGGGCGCTTCTCGGACTATGTGATCGCCAACGGCGGCACGACGGTGTTGACCGAGGTGCCGGAGATGTTCGGTGCGGAACGTATTCTGATGAGCCACTGCCGCGACGAGGAGACGTTTGAAAAAACCGTCACCATGGTGAACGACTTCAAGCAGTACTTCATTGCCCACAATCAGCCCATTTATGAGAACCCGTCGCCGGGTAACAAAGCGGGTGGGATCACCACGCTGGAGGAGAAATCCCTCGGCTGCACCCAGAAAGCGGGCGCCAGCCAGGTGGTTGACGTTCTGCGCTATGGCGAGCGCCTGAAAACGCACGGTCTGAACCTGCTGAGCGCGCCCGGTAACGATGCGGTCGCCACCAGCGCGCTGGCGGGAGCCGGCTGCCATATGGTGCTGTTCAGCACCGGTCGCGGCACGCCGTACGGCGGTTTTGTGCCGACGGTGAAAATCGCCACCAACAGCGAGCTGGCGGCGAAGAAAAAACACTGGATTGACTTTGATGCCGGGCAGCTTATCCACGGCAAGGCGATGCCGCAGCTGCTGACGGAATTCGTGGACGCGATTGTGGAAATTGCCAGCGGCAAGCAGACCTGCAACGAGAAGAACGATTTCCGCGAGCTGGCAATCTTTAAGAGCGGTGTGACGCTGTAAGTACTTTGTCGGGTGGCGCTAGCGCTTACCCGGCCTACTAAACCCTGTAGGCCCGGTAAGGCGTAGCCGCCACCGGGCTTTTCTTTTTAACTGCGGAGGGCGTTCTTCGCTAAACGCGCGTCTTCCGCCTGACAGGCCGCCGCGGTAAACAGCACGTCGGTAGAGGAGTTCAGCGCGGTTTCGCAGGAGTCCTGCAGCACGCCGATGATAAAGCCGACGGCAACCACCTGCATGGCGATTTCGTTCGGGATTCCGAACATATTACACGCCAGCGGGATCAGCAGCAGCGAACCGCCCGCCACGCCGGATGCGCCGCAGGCACACAGCGATGCCACCACGCTCAGCAGCAGCGCGGTTGGCAGATCCACCGGAATACCCAGCGTATGCACCGCCGCCAGGGTCAGTACAGTGATCGTAATCGCTGCGCCCGCCATGTTCACGGTCGCACCCAGTGGGATCGACACGGAATAGGTATCGCGATCCAGGTTCAGCTTCTCCGCCAGCGCCATGTTCACCGGTATGTTCGCCGCAGAGCTGCGGGTGAAGAAGGCATACACGCCGCTCTCGCGCAGGCAGGTCAGCACCAGCGGATACGGATTGCGGCGGATCTGCCAGAACACCAGCAGCGGGTTGATCACCAGCGCCACCAGCAGCATACAGCCGACCAGCACAACCAGCAGTTGTGCGTAGCCCCACAGCGCGTCAAAACCGGTGGTTGCAAGCGTAGAGGAGACCAGGCCGAAAATACCGATTGGCGCAAAGCGAATCACCAGCTTCACCATAAAGGTGACAGCGTTGGACAAATCGTTGACCAGGTTTTTCGTGGTCTCGTTGCCGTGACGCAGCGCGAAGCCCAGACCAATCGCCCAGACCAGGATGCCAATGTAGTTTCCGCTCATCAGCGCGGTGATGGGGTTAGAGACCATGCTCATCAGCAGACCGCGAAGGACTTCCACAATCCCGGACGGCGGCGTGATATCACCGGCCGCGCTGGTCAGGTGCAGCGTGGACGGGAACAGGAAGCTAAACACCACGGCCGTTAAGGCTGCAGAGAAGGTTCCCAGAAGATACAGGAACAGAATAGGGCGAATGTTGGTTTTTTGTCCGTGCTGGTGGTTGGCAATCGATGCCATGACCAGCATCAGAACCAGTACCGGCGCGACGGCTTTCAGGGCGCCCACAAACAGCGTCCCGAGCAGCCCCGTGGCTTCCGCAGCAGGTTTTGACACCATGGCCAGCAGAATACCCAGCACCAGTCCTACCAGAATTTGTTTAACCAGACTTCCCTGCGCCAGGCGCGCAAAAAGACCCGTCGATTGTGTGCTCATACATTATTCCTGAGTGAAATTGCGTTCCATTCCGAATGTGCTCTTAGTCACATTTATGTCCGGATGTAAGTAAATGTTTGCCTGGTCGAGTATAGGGAATGCGCGAAAGGAGGGAAGCGTAAAATGCTGGATTTTACGTGTTGCGTCATGTTTTTTAACTATTGATTAACGAAAGTGCCGGGTGGCGCTGCGCTTACCCGGCCTACGGGGTGACGTTGTAGGCCCGGTAAGCGCAGCGCCACCGGGCAAAACGCATTAAGCCTGCTGCTTCTTATCGTGCTGGCGGTTAACCCAGGTATTGATAATCAGCGTCACGATCAGAATGCCAAACACCACGCCGAGCGAAATGGCGATCGGGATATGGTAGAAATCGACGATCAGCATCTTGATACCGATAAACACCAGGATCACCGACAGGCCGTACTTCAGCATGGAGAAGCGCTCCGCCGCGCCCGCCAGCAGGAAGTACATCGCGCGCAGGCCGAGGATGGCGAACAGGTTAGAGGTCAGCACGATGAACGGGTCGGTGGTCACCGCGAAAATGGCCGGAATGCTGTCCACGGCGAAAATCACGTCGCTCAGCTCAACCAGAATCAGCACCAGCAGCAGCGGGGTGGCAAACAGCAGGCCGTTCTTGCGCACGAAGAAGTGCTCGCTCTCGATCTTGTCGGTCATGCGCAGATGGCCGCGGATCCACTTCACCAGCGGGCGATCGCCAATCGCGGAGCCGTCCTCTTTCGCCAGCGCCATTTTGACCCCGGTGAACAGCAGGAACGCGCCGAAGACGTACAGCAGCCACTCGAACTGGGTAATCAGCCAGCTGCCAGCGAAGATCATGATGGTACGCAGGATAATTGCGCCCAGCACGCCGTACACCAGCACGCGACGCTGCAGAGCCGCAGGCACGGCGAAGTAGCTGAACAGCATCAGCCAGACGAAGACGTTATCAACCGCCAGGGCTTTTTCAATCAGATAGCCGGTGAGGAAGGCGAGCGCCTGAGGATCGGCCACCGCGCGGCCTTCGGTCGAGGCCAGATACCACCAGAAGGCGGCGCAGAAGAGCAGGGAGAGAGTAACCCAGACCAGCGACCAGGCGGCGGCCTGTTTCATGGTCATACCGTGCGCGCCGCGACGGCCCTGCAAAAAGAGGTCGATCGCCAGCATGATGAGCACGACAACCGCGAATCCGCCCCACAACATTGGAGTGCCGACAGAATGCATACTATTTTCCTTACACATAAAAAACAAAAACGGCCATGGTCAGAAGACGATAGCCGTTAGCTTTTTATGCATAGACCTCGCCTTCCGGCAAGGTCTCACTTACAACCACGAGGGTTGCCCGGCGACCGGATGCGGTATTGCACGCATCGTAATGACGATCCACCGGCGAAGAAGTTACTCCCCTTTGCAGGTAACAAAATATGTCAGACCATCGGTTTCGTCAATGGTCTGCGCCGTTTCATTACACAGCTTTACGCGATAACTTCCGCGCTCACGCCGTCTGCCGGGAATACCACGCCGGTCTGACGGCGGATCTCCGTTTGCAGCTTCGCCGTGGTGCGGCTCACCGCAAGGCCTGGGTGATTCACTTCGTTGTCTTCCACCAGACGGGCGAAGACCTCTGCCTCATAGAGCATAGTGTTAATATGCTGAGGCTGCGTCAGCTCCTGCGCTTTGCCGCCGCGCGGGACAAAGCTCACCTTCTGGCACTCGGAGATCTTCTCGATAACCAGCGAGCCCGCTTCGCCCTGAATTTCGCTCGGCAGGACAGAATCGCTCACCTTGGAGTGCTGCAGCGTCACGCTGAAATCACCGTAATCCAGCACCGCGACACCGTGCGCATCCACGCCGCTCTCCAGCAGGCTGGCGGTGGCCGTGACGCCGTGCGGCTCGCCCCACAGGGCCACGGCAGAGGCCAGGCAGTAGAAACCGATATCCATAATCGAGCCGTTCGAGAAGGCCGGGTTAAAGGTGTTCGGGTTCTCGCCATCGAGATAGCGCTGGTAGCGCGACGAGTACTGGCAGTAGTTGATAAACGCTTTGTGCACTTTGCCCACCTTCGGCAGGGACTGCTGCAGCAGCAGGAAGTTCGGCAGGCTGGCGGTTTTGAACGCTTCGAACAGCACCACCTGGTTTTCGCGGGCAAGCGCGATGGCCGCTTCCACTTCTTCGATGTTCGACGCCAGCGGCTTCTCGCAAATCACATGCTTTTTATGGCTGAGGAACAGCTTCGTTTGCGGGAAGTGCAGGGCGTTCGGGCTGGCGATATAGACCGCGTCAATGGCGTCGCTTTGCGCCATGTCATCAAGCGAGGTGAAGAGATGCTCGACGAGGTAATCGTTGGCAAAACTCTGCGCCTGCTCAAGGCTGCGGGAATAGACTGCGGTAAGTTTCAGTTTGCCGGTTTCGTGGGCGGCGTCGACGAACTGGCGCGTGATCCAGTTCGTTCCAATGACTGCGAAACGTATCATAAACGTTTACGTACTCCGTAGCGGGGAACCTTTAGCCACTGTAGCACGTCATCATGACAATTCGCGTGCGCTATTCCGCATTACCTTTTAACGATAAATGCGTAAGCCACAGCCGGGTATCAAACTCCAGCTGGTGGTACTGCGGCTCCATATGGCAGCACAGAGAATAGAACGCTTTGTCGTGCTCTTTCTCTTTCAGGTGTGCGAGTTCGTGCACCACAATCATCCGCAGAAAGGCTTCCGGCGCGTTGCGAAAAACCGTCGCGACGCGGATCTCCGCCTTGGCCTTCAGCTTGCCGCCCTGCACGCGGGAGACGGCGGTGTGCAGGCCGAGCGCGTTTTTCAGCACGTGGATCTTGTTGTCGTACATCACCTTGTTGATCGGCGGGGCGCTCTTCAGATACCGGTTTTTCAGATCCTGCGTATACTGCCAGAGGGCTTTATCGGTCGCGAAATCGTGGGTGCCGGGGTAGCGTTTTTCCAGCACCGCGCCGAGCTTCTGCTCGGCAATCAGGCTGCGAACCTGAGAAAGTAAATGCTCCGGGTAGCCCTGGAGATAAGTAAGTTGGTTCATCAACGCCCCAAATCGACAATAAAACGGGTATACTCACGCACCCTTTTCAGGGATACGCCAAATTTTACCATTCAGGAGGGCCGATGAGCCACTTAGACAACGGTTTCCGTTCACTCAACCTTAAACGTTTCCCGGAAACGGACGACGTTAACCCGCTTCAGGCGTGGGAAGCGGCGGATGAATATCTGCTGCAGCAGTTGGATGAGACTGAAATCCGCGGCCCGGTTTTGATCCTGAATGACGCGTTTGGCGCGCTGGGATGCGCCCTGGCGGAGCACACGCCATACAGCATCGGCGATTCCTACCTGAGCGAGCTGGCGACGCGTGAAAACCTGCGCCATAACGACATCGAAGAGTCCAGCGTGAAGTTTCTCGACAGCACCGCGGACTACCCGCAGGCGCCCGGCGTGGTGCTGATCAAAGTGCCAAAAACCATGGCGCTGCTGGAGCAGCAGCTGCGCGCGCTGCGTAAGGTCGTCACGCCAGAAACCCGCATCATCGCGGGTGCCAAAGCGCGTGATATTCACACTTCGACGCTGGAGCTGTTTGAGAAGGTACTTGGCCCAACCACCACGACGCTGGCCTGGAAAAAAGCGCGCCTGATCAACTGTACGTTCGCCGCACCCGAGCTGGCCGACGCGCCGGACACGCTGAGCTGGAAACTGGAAGGGACCGACTGGACCATCCACAACCATGCGAACGTCTTCTCCCGTACCGGTCTGGATATCGGGGCGCGTTTCTTTATGGAACACCTGCCGGAAAATCTGGAAGGGGAAATTGTCGATCTGGGCTGCGGCAACGGCGTGATTGGCCTGACGCTGCTGGCGAAGAACCCGGAGGCCAGCGTGGTGTTCAGCGACGAATCGCCGATGGCGGTGGCCTCCAGCCGTCTGAACGTTGAAACGAACATGCCGGACGCGCTGGACCGCTGCGAGTTTATGATCAACAACGCGCTGTCGGGGGTAGAGCCGTTCCGCTTCAACGCTGTGTTCTGTAACCCGCCGTTCCACCAGAAGCACGCCCTGACGGATAACGTCGCGTGGGAGATGTTCCACCACGCGCGCCGCTGCCTGAAGATTAACGGCGAGCTGTATATCGTGGCGAACCGCCACCTGGACTACTTCCACAAGCTGAAGAAGATTTTCGGTAACTGCGTGACCATTGCGACGAACAATAAGTTTGTGGTGCTTAAGTCGGTGAAGCTGGGACGTCGTCGTTAAGATGGTTTTGCCCGGTGGCGCTTCGCTTACCGGGCCTACAATGGCCTCGGACCCGTAGGCCGGGCAAGCGCAGCGCCGCCCGGCAATGCCCTAGATCGCCAGAGCTAACTTCGTCCCCTGCGCAATTGCCCGCCGCGCATCCAGCTCCATCGCCACGTCGCACCCGCCGATCAGATGCACCGTTTTACCGGCCCCGCGCAGCGGATCCGCCAGATCCCGCTTCGGCTCCTGCCCGGCACACAAAATCACATGATCCACGCGCAGCAGCTGCGGCTCGCCGCCAATCGTGACGTGCAGCCCGTCGTCGTCGATCTTCTGGTAGCTCACCGCCGGGATCATCTTCACCCCGCGCGAGAGCAGGGTGGCGCGGTGGATCCAGCCGGTGGTTTTCCCCAGCCCTTCGCCCGGTTTGCTGGCTTTACGCTGCAGCATCACGATCTGGCGCGGGCTTTTCGGCAGCTGTGGCCCTTCGGGGCGCAGGCCGCCGGACTGGCTGAGGCTGGTATCAATGCCCCATTCGACGCAAAACTCAGCAATGTTCTGGCTGGTCGCCTCGCCCGGCTGGCTCAAATACATCGCGGTATCAAAGCCGATCCCGCCGCAGCCGATAATCGCCACCTTCTCGCCAACCGGTACTTTGTCACGCAGCACGTCGAGATAGCTCAGCACTTTTGGATGATCGATACCATCGATCGCAGGCGTGCGCGGTACGATCCCGCTCGCCAGGATCACCTCATCAAAATCAGTCAGATCCGCCGCGTGGACAAACTGGTTAAGCCGCAGCTCGACGCCCGTCAGCTCGATCATCCGGCGGTAGTAGCGCAGCGTTTCGTAGAACTCCTCTTTGCCGGGGATCTGTTTGGCGATATTAAACTGCCCGCCAATCTCTCCCAACGCATCAAACAGCGTCACGCCGTGCCCGCGCGAGGCGGCATTGACCGCAAACGCCAGGCCTGCCGGGCCAGCACCCACGACGGCCAGGCGTTTTTTATTGACCGCCGGAACGATCGGCATTTTGGTTTCATGGCAGGCGCGGGGGTTAACCAGGCAGGAGGTGACCTTCCCGACGAAGATCTGATCCAGACAGGCCTGATTACAGCCGATGCAGGTGTTGATCTCATCCGCGCGGCCGCTTTGCGCTTTGGAGAGCAGCTCGGCATCGGCCAGGAACGGGCGCGCCATCGAGACCATGTCGGCGTCGCCGCGCGAAATCACATCGTCCGCCACCTGCGGATCGTTAATGCGGTTGGTGGTGACCAGCGGAACGGACACTTTGCCTTTCAGCCTGCGCGTCACCCAGCTGAACGCCGCGCGCGGCACCGGCGTGGCAATAGTGGGAATGCGCGCCTCGTGCCAGCCGATGCCGGTGTTGATAATCGTGGCGCCCGCGGCTTCTATCGCCTGCGCCAGCTGCACGGTATCGTCGAACGTGCCGCCGCCCTCCACCAGATCGAGCATCGACAGGCGGAAGATGATAATAAAATCCGCGCCCGCGCGTTCGCGCACGGCGCGCACGACTTCTACAGCAAAGCGCATCCGGCGGGCATAGTCGCCGCCCCATTCGTCATCGCGGTGGTTAGTGCGGGCGGCGAGAAACTCGTTAATCAGATAGCCTTCAGACCCCATCACCTCAACGCCGTCATAGCCCGCTTCACGCGCCAGCGCGGCGCAGCGGGCGAAGTCGTCAATCAGCGCCAGGATCTCGTCGTGGCTCAGAGCATGCGGAGTGAAGCGGTTAATCGGCGCCTGAATGGCCGATGGCGCAACCAGATTCGGCTGGTAGCTGTAGCGTCCGGTGTGCAGAATTTGCAGGGCAATTTTACCGCCCTCGTTGTGTACCGCGTCGGTCACAATGCGGTGATGCGGCAGCTGTGCTGCATCGTTCAGCACCGCACCGCCCTCCATGCCGACGCCGGAAGGGGAAGGGGCCACGCCGCCGGTGACAATCAGCGCCACCCCGTGGCGCGCGCGCTCGGCATAGAAAGCTGCCAGACGCTCGGCCCCGTCCGGATGTTCCTCGAGCCCGGTGTGCATCGAGCCCATCAACACGCGGTTTTTGAGTGTGGTGAACCCCAGATCGAGAGGGGCGAATAACGACGGGTAGCGGCTCATAGTCTCTTCCAGTGTAAAATTATTGTTATGTGGTCGGATGAGTTACTAATTTAGCCAGCGGCAGCGGAAAGGTAAAAGCGGGATCGAATGATTGTGATAGATCTCAAAGAACTTCCCCGGTGGCGCTGCGCTTACCGGGTCTACAAATCCCCAGGACAGATAAGCGTAGCGCCATCCGGCGTTATTTACGGCGCCGCTGCCCGCACCAGCCCCGGCGCCTGCCACATCGACGTGGTCAGTCCGCTGTCCACCAGCCCGAGCTGGTCCGCGTATACCGCCTGCCATTTCTGCATCATGCCGTCGTACAGCTCGCGGTGCGCCGGGTTTGGCGTGAACTCGCGGCTCCATTTCACCAGCCGCTCGCCCGTCGAGGCCATATCCGCAAACAGCCCCGCGCCCGTACCCGCGGCAATCGCGCAGCCCAGCGCCGTGGCTTCTTTCACTTCCGGCACGCGCACCGGCAGGCCCGTGACGTCGCTTAAAATCTGGCTCCACAGGGCACCTTTTGACCCGCCGCCCGCAAACACCAGGCTCTCAAACGTCACGCCGGAAAAGCGTGAAATCTGCGCCAGGTTGCAGGCCGAAACAATCGCCGCGTTCTCTTCCAGGGCGCGGAACAGCGTCGCTTTATTGCATTTTTCCGGGTCGATGGAGAGGTTAATAAACGACGGCGCGGCGTGGTACCACTGCTTGAAATGCATTGCGTCGGAGAAGATTGGCATTACCCCGTGGGAGCCCGCTGGCACCCGGCTGGCCATCTCTTCCAGCAGGGAATAGGTGTCCATCCCCATCCGCTCGGCAATCAGCTTTTCCTCCGCGCAGAAGGCGTCGCGGAACCAGCGCATGGTCAGCCCGGTAAAGAAGCTGATCGACTCCGCCTGCACCATGCCGGGGATGACGTGCGGATTCACGCGGATGTTCATGTCGGGGTCGGTGCGTACCTGCGGCAGATTGACCACCTGCTGCCAGAAGGTGCCGCCCAGCACCGCCGTTTGTCCAGCGCGGACCACGCCCAGCCCCAGACAGCCCAGCTGCACGTCGCCGCCGCCCATCACTACCGGCGTGCCTTCGCGCAGGCCGCTCTGCTGCGCGGCCTCCCGGGTTATAGCACCCAGTACGGTGCCGGTCTCTTTTACCGGAGAGAGAATATCGGCGCGCAGCCCGGCCATGTCGAGAAGCGCCGGACGCCAGTCGCGGGAGAAGAGCTCCAGCATGCCGGTGGTGCCCGCGTTCGACGGGTCGACCGCCAGCTCGCCGGAGAGCTTCGCCGCCAGCCAGTCGCTGATCATGGTGATAGTCGCGGCCCTGCGGTAAATATCCGGACGGTGGTGCGCCAGCCACAGCAGGCGCGGCATGGCGCTCAGCGCCAGCGTCTGGCCGGAGACGTCATACACTTCGGATTCAAAACGGTTGTCGTGGATCTCTTTGAGTTCGGCCACCTCGCGGCTGGCGCGGGCGTCGACGTTGGCGCAGGCCCAGATGGCCTCGCCGTTACGGTCGTACAGCACGATCCCTTCGCGCATTGAACAGCAGGCGACGGACTGGATATCTGCCGCGCTCAGGTGCGCACGCTCCAGCGCCTGATGAATGCACCGGCAGGCCAGCTGCCAGTTGGTCTCGAGGTCAAACTCCATTGACCCCGGCACGTTTTCCACGCTCAGGTGCTTCCACTCGGCCTGGCCGACGGCAATCTGGTTGCCCTGCAAATCGAAAATCACGGCGCGAACGCTGCCGGTCCCTGCATCTAACGCTAAAAGGTAACTCATGAGCTTGCCTCGCTGTTAGCGCAGGGCGGGCTCTTATTTGGCCAGAGCCAGCACCGCGCGGGCTGTCGTCTCTTCCGTCACCAGGCCATTGATACGGCGACCCTTCAGTGCGGCATAAATCGCATCGGCTTTCTCTTCCCCGCCGGCCACGCCAACGATGGTGGGCAGCTGCGCCAGCTCATCAAGCGAGACGCCGAGTAATTCTTTGTGGATCTCCAGCTCCTCAACGCACTCCCCTTCGGCATTGAGGAAATAGCCGAGAATGTCGCCGACCGCCCCTTTGCGGGCGTACATCAGCTGTTCACCTTCGCTGATATAGCCGGAGCGCAGGATCGTGGCGTCACGGCGCTGGTTTACCGAACCGATCCCGACCACCGCCACGTCGGCGGCGGTGGCGGCGAGGATCACGTCCCGCACGCTGGTCTCGCGTTTTAAGATCCCGGCCACTTCGGCGGAAGACACGCGAAGCGGGGCGGGGATCATGCTGACGCTGCAGGCCGCGTCCAGCTGGCCGATACCGGTCATATACGGCCCGACGCCGCCGGAGAGCGTCACGAGGCGGATCTGCTGCGAGCTGATAAAGCCGCTCAGGTGCTGCAGGCTGCTCATGGTGGTTTCACCGAACCCCACCGCCAGCAGCTGGCCGGGCTCCAGCACGCCCATCAGCGACTGCGCCGCGCCAATGCCTAACCGCACGTTCATCGGCGGCGTATTTAGGGCAGGCATCACGCGCACCAGCTTCAGGCCAAAGCGCTGCTGTAGCTCGGTTTCCAGCGACAGGCAGCCCTCGTAGCGGGAGTTAATCTGCACGCGGATCACCCCGGACTGGCGGCCTTTCTCCAGCAGGCGGGAGATTTTTAATCGCGGCAGCCCGAGGCGTTCGCCGATATCGTTCTGGGTCAGCCCGTCGTGGTAGTAGCACCAGGCCACGCGCGCCACCAGCTCCTCTTCCGCCAGCGCCAGCCCGGCAAACCGTCCTTCTTCCGCAGTGCGTTTATCGCTCATAATTGAACTCTTATAAAAATTTAGATCATATGTTCGTGATGACGCGGAGGGAAATTGTGAGCCACGCGACAAAACGGATCATTTCGATCGTTTCTGGTTTATCTGAATCTCAATCGATAAAACTGTGATCCCTGCACGGTTGTAAATATAGTTCACCGTCTACGCTTTTGAACATTATTAAATCTAAAAATCATTTGTTCAATAGCGGAGCGATGATGATCCCACTTCTCGACGCGCGAAGTATCAGCAAGCAGTTCTCAGGCGTGCCGGTTCTAAAAGGCATTGATTTCACGCTGCTTGCGGGCCAGGTGCACGCGCTGATGGGCGGGAACGGCGCGGGAAAATCGACGCTGATGAAGATCATCGCCGGAGTCGAGACGCCGGATGAGGGTGAACTTTCCGTCGAGGGGCAGTCATATGCGCGGCTGACGCCCGTGCAGGCGCACAGGCTCGGCATTTACCTCGTGCCGCAGGAGCCGCTGCTGTTCCCCAACCTGACGGTGCGGGAAAACATCCTGTTCCGCCTGCCGCGCGAGCGCGATCGGGAAAAGCGGCTGGCGGAGAAACTTGAGCAGCTGCAGTGCCGGCTGAACCTCGACGCCGCCGCCAGCACCCTGGAAGTGGCGGATCAGCAGATGGTGGAGATTCTGCGCGGATTAATGCGCAACGCCCGGATCCTGATCCTCGACGAGCCCACGGCCTCCCTCACGCCGGGTGAAACCGAACGGCTGTTTCGTCAGATCCGCGCCCTGCAGGCGCTCGGCGTCGGGATCGTGTTTATCTCGCATAAGCTGCCGGAAATTCGCATGCTGTCGAGCCACGTCTCGGTGATGCGCGACGGCGCGGTGGTGCTCAGCGGTGAAACCGCGCAGTTCGACGATAACGCCCTGATCGCCGCCATGACGCCGGTAAGCCGCGAGAAATCCCTCAGCGATACGCAAAAGCTGTGGCTGGCGCTGCCGGGCAATCGTCGCACCCAGCCGCAGGACTTTCCGGTGCTGCGGGTGGAGGATCTTACCGGGGAGGGGTTTATCGATCTCAGCCTTGAGATCTACGCCGGGGAGATCGTCGGCCTGGCCGGGTTGGTAGGCTCCGGGCGCACCGAGTTTGCCGAAACGCTCTATGGCCTGCGGCCTGTGCGCGGGGGGCGCGTCTGGCTGGAGAACCAGGACATCACCGCCGCACCGGTAAGTTCACGTCTGGACAAAGGCCTGGTCTACCTGCCGGAAGACAGGCAGGTGTCCGGCCTGTTCCTCGACGCGCCGATCCGCTGGAACACCGTGGCGCTGAACGAGCCGTCGCTCTGGCAGCAGCGGAAAAGAGAGTCCGCGGTGGTGGAGCGCTATCACCGGGCGCTGGGGATCAAGCTCAACCATGCGGATCAATCCGTGCGCACGCTCTCCGGCGGCAACCAGCAGAAGGTGCTGCTGGCACGCTGTCTGGAAGCCAACCCGTTATTGCTGATCGTCGATGAACCGACGCGCGGGGTGGACGTCTCGGCGCGCGCCGATATCTACCAGCTTATCAAAAGCGTGGCGGCGCAGAACGTGGCGGTGCTGATGATCTCAAGCGATCTCGATGAGTTTCCGGGCCTTGCCGATCGCGTGCTGGTGATGCATCAGGGCGTACTCAGCGGCGAACTGCCGCGCCATGCGGTCAGCCTCGATCGCATGATGGCGCTGGCGTTTGGAGGGCAATCATGAAGATCTTACTGAAAAACCGCGAGCTGAGCGCGTTTCTCGCCATTCTGGCGCTGTTCGCCGTGCTGGTGGCGCTCAATCCGTCGTACCTGAGTTTGCAGACGCTGGGGATGATCTTCGCCAGCTCGCAGATCCTGATCCTGCTGGCGATCGGCGCGGCGCTGGTGATGCTGACCCGCAATATCGACGTCTCCGTGGGGTCGACCGTTGGGCTGTCCGCCATCGCCGTCGGCGTGGCGCTGAACAGTGGCTACAGCCTGCCCGTTTCCATTCTCTTCGCGCTGTCAGTTGGCGCGCTGGCGGGGGCATTCAATGGTTTTCTGGTGGTGGGATTACGCATCCCGGCGATTGTCGCCACCCTCGGCACGCTGGGGCTGTACCGTGGAGCGATGCTGCTCTGGACGGGCGGAAAGTGGATTGAAGGGCTGCCGCCGGGGTTGAAATCCCTCTCTGAGCCTGCGGCCATCGGCGTGTCGCCCCTTGGCATGGTGGTGTTGATTATCGTGGTCACCGGCGCGTGGACGCTGTCGCGCACCGCGTTCGGGCGTGATTTCTACGCGGTGGGGGATAACCTCGCCGCCGCGCGCCAGCTGGGCGTGGCGGTGAATCGCACCCGCATGATCGCCTTTACCCTCAACGGCATGCTGGCGGCCTGCGCCGGGATTGTCTTTGCCGCACAGATTGGCTTCGTGCCCAACCAGACCGGCAGCGGGCTGGAGATGAAGGCCATCGCCGCCTGCGTACTGGGGGGGCATTTCACTGCTGGGCGGCACGGGCACGCTGATCGGCGCGCTGCTCGGTGCGTTCTTCCTCACCCAAATCGACACCGTGCTGGTGCTGTTCAGGCTTCCGGCCTGGTGGAACGACTTTATCGCCGGGCTGGTGCTGCTGGGCGTGCTGGTGCTCGACGGGCGTCTGCGTCAGGCGCTGGCGCGCCATCAGCGGGCGCTGAAGTACGGTCGCTTCCAGCCGGGTAACAAAGGGGGAAAGCACGTCACCCCCTTCCCCAAACGCAAAAAAGAGGTGGCGTAAATGAGGCTTAACTGGGAAAGCGCGCTGCTCATTTTGCTGGTGCTGGAGATCCTGCTCTTTGGCGCCATCAACCCGCGCATGCTCGACGTCAACATGCTGCTGTTCAGCACCAGCGACTTCATCTGCATCGGTATCGTGGCGCTGCCGCTGACGCTGGTGATCGTCAGCGGCGGGATCGACATCTCCCTCGGCTCGACCATCGGCCTGTGCGCGATTGCGCTGGGGGTGATGATGCAGGCCGGGTGGCCGATGGCGGTCGCCGTTCCGCTGACGCTGCTGCTGGGTCTGCTGTGCGGGCTGGTGAATGCGGCGCTGATCCACTACACCGGCATCAGCCCGCTGGTCATTACCCTCGGCACGCTCTACCTCTACGGCGGCGGCGCGCTGCTGCTCTCCGGCATGGCGGGCGCGACGGGCTACGAGGGCATCGGCGGTTTCCCAGACAGCTTCACGGCGTTCGCTAACCTCACGGTGTTGGGTCTGCCGATCCCATTGGTCTTGTTCGCGGTAATCACCGTCTTCTTCTGGCTCATTACCCACCGCGGGCGCTTTGGCCGTCATCTGTTCCTGATTGGGCAGAACCCGCGCGCGGCGCGCTATGCGGCGCTGCCGGTGAACGGCATGCCCTACGTGCTGTACGGCCTGGTGGGCGTGGCCTCGGCGATTGCCGCGCTGGTGATGGTCTCCTATTTCGGCTCCGCGCGTTCGGATCTGGGGCGCGATCTATTAATGCCTGCGCTCACCGCCGCCGTGCTCGGCGGAGCCAATATCTACGGCGGGTCAGGTTCGGTTGTCGGTACGGCGCTGGCGGCGCTGCTGGTGGGGTACCTGCAACAGGGTTTACAGATGGTCGGCATCCCCAACCAGGTGTCGAGCGCGCTGTCGGGGGCGCTGCTGGTTGTGGTGGTGATGGGGCGTTCGCTGAGTCTGCACCGCGAATGGGTGCGATCTCTCTTTAGAAAACTATCCGGAGCGTAAGATGAAAACAAAACTGCTCGTCCTGGCAATGGCCCTCAGCTTCGCTTCGGCGCAGGCGGCGGACCGCATTGCCTTTATCCCGAAGCTGGTGGGCGTCGGCTTCTTCACCAGCGGCGGCAACGGTGCGAAAGAGGCGGGGAAAGATCTTGGCGTGGACGTGACCTACGACGGCCCGACCGAGCCGAGCGTCTCCGGCCAGGTGCAGCTCATCAATAACTTCGTCAACCAGGGCTATAACGCCATTATCGTCTCCGCCGTGTCGCCGGATGGGTTGTGTCCGGCGCTGAAGCGCGCGATGCAGCGCGGCGTCAAGGTCCTGACCTGGGATTCCGACACCAAACCGGAGTGCCGCAGCATCTACATCAATCAGGGGACGCCGGAACAGCTGGGCGGCCTGCTGGTGGAGATGGCGGGCAAGCAGGTCACCAAACCGAACGCGAAAGTGGCGTTCTTCTACTCCAGCCCGACCGTTACCGATCAGAACCAGTGGGTGAAAGAGGCGAAGGCCAAAATCGAGAAAGACCATCCCCAGTGGCAGATCGTCACCACCCAGTTTGGCTATAACGACGCCACCAAATCGTTGCAGACCGCCGAAGGGATCTTAAAAGCCTATCCGGATCTGGATGCGGTCATCGCCCCGGACGCCAACGCGCTTCCTGCTGCCGCGCAGGCGGCAGAAAACCTGAAGCGGGAAGGGGGGGCGATTGTCGGGTTCAGCACGCCGAACGTGATGCGCCCGTACGTTGAGCGCGGCACGGTGAAGGCCTTCGGCCTGTGGGACGTGGTGCAACAGGGCAAAATTGCGGTCAATGTCGCCGATCGTTTGCTGAAAAAAGGCGATCTTAACGTTGGCGACAGCGTGGACGTAAAAGATATCGGGGCGCTGAAGGTCGAGCCGAACAGCGTGCAGGGCTACCAGTATGAGGCGAAGGGCAACGGCATCGTGCTGCTGCCGGAACGCGTGGTGTTCACCAAAGAGAACATCAGCAAATACGATTTCTGACGGGGGAGCAAATGGCTGATTTAGACGACATCAAAGACGGCAAGGATTTTGGCATCGGCACGCCGCAGCAAAATGTGCCGTTCACCCTGAAGGGCTGCGGCTCGCTGGACTGGGGCATGCAGTCGCGGCTGGCGCGCATCTTCAATCCGCAGAGCAACCGTACGGTGATGCTGGCCTTTGACCACGGCTACTTTCAGGGGCCGACTACCGGCCTTGAGCGTATCGACCTCTCTATCGCGCCGCTGTTTGGTGAAACCGACGTGCTGATGTGTACCCGCGGCATCCTCAGGAGCCAGGTGCCCGCCGCGACGAACAAACCGGTGGTGCTGCGCGCCTCCGGCGGTAACTCGATTCTGGGCGAACTTTCCAACGAGTGCGTGGCGGTGGCGATGGAAGACGCCCTGCGCCTGAACGTCTGCGCGGTGGCGGCGCAGGTGTACATCGGAAGCGAGTTTGAGCATCAGTCGATCAACAACATCATCAAGCTTGTCGATGCAGGGGCGCGCTACGGCATGCCGACGCTGGCGGTAACGGGCGTGGGGAAAGAGATGGCGCGTGACGCTCGGTATTTCTCGCTGGCAAGCCGCATTGCCGCCGAAATGGGGGCGCAGTTCGTCAAAACCTACTACGTGGATCAGGGTTTTGAAAAAGTGACCGCCAGCTGCCCGGTGCCGATCGTTATCGCGGGGGGCAAAAAGCTGCCGGAGCACGAGGCGCTGGAGATGTGCTGGCGCGCGATAGACCAGGGCGCGTCCGGCGTGGACATGGGGCGCAACATCTTCCAGTCCAGCGCGCCGCTCGCCATGCTGAAGGCGGTGAAGAAAGTGGTGCACGATAACTGGAATGCCCGTGATGCGTTCCAGTTCTGGCAGGAAGATAAACAGGGAGAAGCACAATGAACGTGACGCTGGTAGAGATCAACATTAAGCCCGAGCGGGTGGACGAGTTTCTGGAGGTGTTTCGCGCCAACCACGAGGGCGCAATCCAGGAGCCGGGGAACCTGCGTTTTGACGTATTGCAGGACCCGAGGGTGAAAACCCGGTTCTTTATCTACGAAGCCTATAAAGACGAAGAGGCGGTGCTGGCGCATAAGCAAACCCCGCACTATCTCGCGTGCGTGGATAAGCTGGAGGAACTGATGTCGGAGCCACGCAAAAAACGCAGCTTTGTCGGGTTATTGCCGGAGTAATGGTCTTGCCCGGTGGCGCTGCGCTTACCGGGCTTTTGGGGAAAAGGTGGAATGGTTTTGTAGGCCGGATGAGCGTAGTCCGCCCGGCTTTAGATTTTGCTTTACTGCGCTTTTTTGGCTGCGTCCTGCATCTCTTTCATTTTTTGCGCGGCCGCTTGCTGGCTTTGGCGTAGGTTTTCGCTCGCGGCAACCAGAAACTCAGGATGATTAGCCAGGTAGATAGATATCGCTTCACCCATTTTTTCCGGATGGGCGATAAAGTAATCCTCGGCGATTTTGCCGATTTCCGTCTTCTGCTCAGCGGTAAACTCAGCGGCCTGGCTCAGCGCCGGTGCGGTCAGAGTGACGAAAACGGTCAGAACGAGGAAGGGGTGCTTTATGAAAAACATGATGGGTACTCATTTCAGATTAAGGATGTTAACCACGGGCGGCATAACCCGGCCATAGTCGTTTATGGTTTGCCAGCGTATTTCGCAGCGAGGCGCCTTCTGGCACTCGTCCATTGTTCGCTGGCTAAAAGGGGCAATGATGCCCGCGTTATCAATGGATTTGTTGTTAATACGCGTCTGGAAGAGCGTCACGTAGTAGGGGGTCGGGTTCTTCACCACGAGCTGGTTTGCTGAATATGACCAGAGGATTTCCCGATACGCGTTTTCTGGATTGCCGTTTAATCCCTCAGGGCGATAGAACACTTTAAAGCTCGAACGTACGGCCATTTGCACGTTGTCGCTGCTGGTCTTACTGGCTGGAATGGTTGAGATGCTGAGGGTGAAAAGCGTTTCACGGTCAGCAGGCAAACCCTCATCGGCACGAAAAATCCTGATGCTATTTTCGCGTCCGCCCTGTAGTGCAAAAAGCGCGGGCGTTGCAACAAGCGCCGAGGTCGCCTGGGGGGCAGAGGTTGCCCCTGGCCAGTTTCCGCCAGCATAAATTTTTGCGCTGACCAGCCAGGGAAGCGTGGATTTATTGCGCACTGAAACGGTAATGGAGTGCTGTTTTTCAGGATAGACGAAGCGTGTCCCCCCTATCACGACGCCTGCATGCGCAAAAGAGATGAACGTTAAGATGGCTAAAACAGGGATCAGGATGCGCAGTTTCATCACGGTGTTATCAGGCATAAGTCAAAATAAAGGTTGCTGCAGCATTGGCTGTTCCGGGCGATACAGCGCCTCCGTCAGCAAGATAACGGGCATAAAAATCAAGGGTGGCAGTAAGCTGGTTATTTGACAGCGTAAACAGCTGGCTTTCATCGCCCAGCGGTATAAGCGTTTTGTCCGGATTATAAATACCGATAGCCACGCCGCTGGCATAACCCGGACCGCCTGTCAGCGAAAGCAAATCTGCGTTGCCCTGATTGGGTGTGCCTTCAAAATGGGTTCTGATGTTATTCAACCCTGCGCCGCAGTTTTCAAGATTGATAGCAAAATGTTCCCATGGCGTATTATTTTTCTGGTTCGTAAATTGCCCTGTGGCGACGTCGCTCATACGAACGATAAGATTTTCCGAATCAGGCGATATGATGCAGGTTTTGCTTTTTACGGTGCCTACAATATAAACGGTCCCGTCGTGCGCCATTGTACTCGCACTGCCCAGGTGCATCAGAATAATGCAGAAGAAAAATAACCGGAGAAACGGTTTCATTCATATTCCTTACTGATAAAGCAGGTCAAAATACATAACGGCAGTCGCATTTCCTGACGTCACAACGGGCAGCGTGGATTTATAGTGCAAATAAAACGTGAGCGTGTTATCCCCCGGCAGCAGCGGATAAAGCGAGGACTCCGTATTATTGATCGGTATTGGGGTGCGATTGGAATCCAGTAGCTCAACGCCGAGGCCCGTTGCCATCCTGCCAGGCGTTCCCTTTCCGTTATCTGAAAGTGCCAGCAATGTCGGGTTGTTCGCATCCACATTCCCGGTAAACCAAACTTTGGTGCCGGTAATGGCGCGGGTGCAACCTTTCAACGTGATATCAAACTTTGTATCCGGCGTTGTGGTGCCAACCGACGGGAAATCATCCGCGGTAAAGTCACCGAGTTCGACCGTCTGCTCAACGCTGCCTGTGTCGACGTTGCAGGACTCCCCCACGATGGTGCCGATAAACTGAACATTGAAACTGTCATTATCTGCTCTGGCGGTCTGTAAGGACAACGCCAGATTTGCCAGCAGAAACAGGAGAAAATTGCGCTTTTTCATCACCCAATCCTTATGCGAAATCAACGCGTAACAAGGCCAGAGCGGTGAACACGCCCAGTTCCGGGGAATTGCCCGTTGTGCTGATAGGATATGCTTTCAGCGTCACGTTGGCCTTGCCCGCCTCATCAGTCGTAAAAGGTGCGCTACTTGAAAAGACATTCGGTTTCAGTATGTTGTCTTGCTCACTGGTAACCACGACGGCAACATCAGGATTATCCGATGCCAGCGCTTCCGGGTAGCGAGGGTCCGATGTGCCCATAACGCGCAAGGTTAATTGTGCCGGCGAGTTCACGTCAGCATTACATTCAATGGGCACATTGAAGGTTTTGGGTTGAGCGTTGTCCGGCATCTGCCCGGCGCGCGTAAAATCACCGTGATAAAGAGAACCCAGATCCACCGTTACGGTTTGCCCGGCATTAATGACGCAGTTTTGCGGCACGGTAATAACGCCACTGTAGGTAATCTGGTAGACAATATTGGTCAGGCGATCGTTATTCGTCGTGGTGACGTACACATTGAACATCAATTTTGGCGGGATAACCACGGTGCCGATAAAAGGCCTGACAATTTGTAATTTAAAGATCAGGTCATTATCGTTGACCGGGAAAACGCCGCCGGTATCCACCTCATCGTGGCCGCCCATGTGAACGTACTCAATGGGGGGATAAAACTCACCAATGGTTGCGTCATTTATTTTCATGGCGCCAATAATATAATCCGGGTCAAGCTGGAGATATTTCCATTCACCATCCGTTTTGACGACCGGAAAAGGGCTCAAATAGGAGCGATAGGTGCGTTTTTCCCACTCACCCGGTGGACAGGTGGCGTTAACCTGCACATCCTGATTTTTTTCCAGCTCTGTGGAGCCACCTTTAATGTTCTGATTGGTGTTCAGCGTGGTGGTCAAATCATAGTTAACAATCGAGATGCCACCGTTAGCATTTTTACAAATATCGGCTATTCCCTCAGGTGAGAATGCCAGCCCGACCACATAAAATAAAATCATCCATAATTTCATTTATATACACTCCGTTTTCAACCGCAGCAGCGGCTGTTTACTTTCAGGTAATTGATACTTCACGCTACATTGCTTGTCTGGCCCTTCACCCCACTGAATTTTCAGCGTTCCCGCCGGGCTCAGGCCAGAGAGATAGACCTCTCCGTCTTCACCCACAATCGTATCGCTGCCATTGTCATCACGTGACACCATGGCACCGAAAGGAACGGGTTTGCCCCGATGGGTTAAGGTCATTAACGCACGCGTACCAGGCCGGGCTTTGAAGGTTGCACGCACAACCGCGCCACGGGTTGGGACCACATTGGTTACGGCATCATCGATATCCATATCGTCAGCCAGTGAGTTGATGTCCAGTGCCATGCGGTTGAGATGATACGAGGATGCGTAGGGAACCACGGCATAGCCTCTCCAGTCGGTATGAATACCCGGCTCGTTCTCGACCTTGACGTTACTCGCGCCCGGAGCGGCAATCAGCACGTTGGTATCACCCAGTGGCTGGCTAAGGGTGATGCCATTCCGGTGAGCTATGACGCCGCCGCTCAAACCGTAGTTCACCTGCTGGTAGTCGCCGTTTCCGCTGTAGTTATAGCCCACGTTCGCATTGCCATAGGCGCTATCGTATTCAAGGCTGCTGGAGCCTTGTGATTTTGTCCCCTGGCTTGAAAACCCTTCCTGAACGCTGTAGCTCAGGTTGTTATCCTCAAGCAATGTGCCGTTGATCCCGGCATTTTGCGAGGTTTCACCCTTTTTGTCGGTGCTGATGTTGTAGGTGGCATAAGCATAGTTATGCTTCTGGCTGACATCGTTTTGTGGACGCAGCCACAGGCTCAATGGCAGCGACAAATTCAGCGCGTAAATCTCGTCGCTTTTCGACATGCCCGGTGATTTGTTGTAGTTGTAGGACAGGCTGTAGGACACATCTTTAATGGTTCCACTAAAGCCTACCTGGAGTAGCGTATTTTTTTCATCGGTATGCCAGTAGGTCTGTTGGCTGCCCGTGACAAAGAGCGAACCTGCATGACCAAGCTGCTGAGAGATGTTGAACTGAACCTTTCCTCGCTTGGTGTAGTACAGATTGTAATAATCCATCCAGGGATTTTGCTGTTCGGTATCGTTGTCCTCGTGGTCACCTGTGTAGCCGCGCATTTGCTTATAGGCTGTTTCATCCAGGGAATAGAATCCCGATGTCGAGTAACGGTAGCCCAGCAGCTGAAAGTTAGTGCCGAGGCCGTTAAGGGATTTTGCATACAGAAAACGGATCGATTGCCCTGAATGCGTGCTGTCATCCGCCAGCGTGCTCTTCGCGTGAGTCACATCCGCAGAGATAGCGCCCAGTTCACCCATATTCAGGCCGGTGCCGAATGCCAGCGAGTGGTAATTGTTGGTTATCTGCGATCCGCTATACAGCGTGAAGCCATGCGAAAGCCCCCAGATTAGAGACCCCTGAACGAAATTAACCTCGTCCTGTTGATCGCTGCTGCTGCGGTATTCGGCCGCAGTTAATGCGTACTTTACGCGGCCTTCACGCTGGAGTACGGGAACGGTGGAATAAGGCACGGAATAGCTGTTGATGCTACCGTCAGATTCTTTTACCTCAACGCTGAGGTCACCGCTTGAGGACGTGGGAAACAGGTCGCTAATCGCAAATGCACCCGGTGGAACATAGCTTTGATAAATGGTGTAGCCATTTTGCTTAATGGTTACCTGAGCATTGCTTTTTGCGATACCCCGGATCGTGGGCGCGAAACCCTTCAGGCTATCGGGCAGCATATTGTCATCAGAGGCGATTTGCGCACCGCGAAAAGGGAGGCTGTCAAACACGTCTGATGGGGTGTAGCTGTCACCCAGCGTCAGTCTTCCTTTCAGCGGAATGACCGCGCGTTCAACATAGGTATTAATGTGCTGCCAGTTGTCGCTGCGTGAGTCATCGCTGTTGTGATAATTCCAGCTTGAGTAATCCCTTAACCGCCACGGGCCAAGGTTCAACCCGCTGTTAAGCCCGAGGAAATAGCTTTTACTGGTTGAGTTGCTCTCCCCCCGATCGCGGCTACGAGAGCCGGTGAAGTTATAATTCAGCAGGAGGGCATTAATGCCTTCATCCCATTGTGCAGGCGGAATGTATCCGCGTGCGCTATTCCTCAGGGCGGCTTGCGGGATACTGATATCCAGCCGCTGATGCTCAAAATCAAAGGTGGTTGATGAGGCGGGAATGATTGACGCAATATCAATACAGCTGTCCGTTTTTTCCGCCGTCAGCGCAGGAAACGCCTGAAGGTTAACGCCCAGGTTTTCCAGCGCTTTTGCTGATAAACAAGCGGTCAGACCGGTATCATCCGCCTGCGGTTGTGCCGTCGACGCCGTATTTCTTGCCGTAAAGGTGATATCGCGAGTCGCCACAAACGCCCCGTTAAGCCAGAGATCGACACGATAGACGCCTGGTGCCTGGCCATTGGTGGAAAACCGCGACAGGTCAGCAACGGCAGAGGGATCGCTAGACAAAAATGCCGGGTTGAAAAAATATTCTGCACTTGCATCTGATGGCGATAGCAATCCTGCTATCGCCATCGCCACTGGCGTAAGGGATGTTAAAGAAAATGTGCTAAAAATCAGTGAAGTATTACGTTTCATCTCTTTTCCCTGCAGTAAATGCTAAGTACTTCCTTCCTTGAAGACAAAATGCAGGTCTGCTATTTCATTTCAGGTTGTTAATGGGAACAAATCTGCGTAGGGGTATTTGCGCCGAAATCATTCACTGTCTGGAATTTCACACTGCCGGAACCGCCGCCGGGGATATCCACCGTCAACGTGTTTTTAGGTGCGACCATTGAATTGGGAAGACGGGTTCCCCCAACAAAGAACTGCACCAACGATACGTAATACGGTGATGGATTCGTTATGATGACTTTTCCATTTTCTGTCCGACACGTCAGCGTTTTGGGCGCATCCACGGAAAGGGATGTTAATTTCTTAGGGCGAATGAATAACTTAATCACACTCTGTGTTGCTATTTGCAGCGTATTGCCCTGAAGCTTATTTTTATCGACAGACGGAATAGCCTTGCTGTTCAGATAGAAAACAGTTTCGCGATCGGCAGGAAGGTCGGGGCCGATATACATAATACGCAGCGTGTTCTCTTTCTTAGGGTGGATAACAAACAACGGTGGCGTAAGGATAAAGTCTGGTGACTTGATACCCTCAACGTTGGCTACCCATGATTGTATTAAGAACGTATTGTCTGCCGACGAATTGATCACCGGTAATGAAACCTGTTTATCCCCTTGCGGATAAATGACGCGGGTAGCCCCTAAACCAATTCCACCTGCAGAGGCATTCGTTGCCAGACCCATTGTCAGCAGCAACGTACCAGCCATCATCAGGCGAGACAAAGACGTAGGTGATGTGTTCATTTGCATTGTTCCCTCAATTCTCATGACGAGGCACTCGGGCCTCTGAGTGTTTTACTGGTAGACGACGTTAAACCATACCTGGGCGTCGGCCGTACCAGCCTGAACGTGCGGTTGTGTGGAGCGGTATTTCGCCATAAAACGCAGAACATTGGCGCCGTTCTGCAAGGGGGCGTACCAGGGCGGGGCTGTATCCGGAATAAGTAGATGGCCGGTTGCGTCAAATATTCCCACACCAATCCCCTGCGCTGCGCCTGCGCCATAACCTGCGCGAAAAATTTGCGGGTCTTTTGCATCGGACTCGCCGCTGAACAGTACGCCCGCACGTTGACTGACGCTGGTATCGCAGTCTTCTAGCGTTATCTGAAAGGCTGTTGGTGCTGCCCAATCGCCCGTTGCGGCAAATTCGTTATTGTGTATTTGGCCCATACGCACAATCTGGTCCTGACTTTCTGCACTGACGGAACAGCCGGTGTTGACGACTTGCCCCTGAAAATGCACGCTTCCGTCGTCAATTGCCGAGGCGGGCAGTGCAACGCACAGCAATACGCTGAAAAACAGCACTGATTGCCTGGTGACCTGTCGCATAGTGACTCCGTTTCGATGGATCGGCAAAACACCCCCGAATCAGATTCCGGGGGTGTTACTGCAGCTAACGAATCAGGAGTAAACCATCTGGAATGTTGCAGTCGAGGATACGTTACCCGGCGTGGCCGCACCGGTAGCGATGTAGTCAACGCTCAGCGGGATGGTGTTCTCGCCATTGATCAGCTTCACGTTGGAGGAGGTATCACCGATATTGAGTACGTTACCATCCGGTCCGAACAGTTGCAGTGCGACGTTAGTTGCTGAGCCAGCTCCCGCTGTGTTAGCCAGTGAACCTGCCAGTGCTGCGTCTTGCTGACCGTTGAAAATCACAGCGGCGTTCTGGCTTACCGTGGTGTCACAATCTTCCAGAACGATTTTGAAATCTTCTTTCTGGTTCGCCTGCATTCCTTTTGTCGTCAATTTCACAGTACGAACCTGGCTCAGCGTTACAGTCTGATCTACGGAGTCAGCTGCGACCGAACATGCAGCATTAACAACCTGGCCAACGAAGTTAACCGTACCGCCAGAAACCGTGACGGTGTCTGCCTGTGCGTTCATCGCTACGCCACTTACCATTGCCGTTGCAATGACCATTGCTAAAACGTGCTTTTTCATACAAATCCTTTTAAATAAACATCTTTCTGTCAAATTGAAATTGAGTAAAAGCTATATGCTTTCACAGCGTGAACTTGAATAACGTTTAACAAGTTCCGTTATTTAGAATATGCATTTCGCATAATGGACGGGCTTATTGAAAAGCTCTTTTCATCATGTTTATGATGTTCCGCGGCAGGTATTCTAGGAGTCGTGAAATATTATTTCAATGTATGGTGGTATAATCTGCCGTTAGTTTTTTTTAGGTATAATATTAGAATTAATTAATATTTTTGAATGATGTGAGTGGTGGTGTTTTTACCGGATTTTAACAATGGGCACCCTGTTTGCGGTCAAATAGATAAAGGTGGTGTATGGATATCGGTTTGGTTGCAAAAAAAATCATGTAAGAGAAAAGGAACTTTATAATTTTAAAAGTATAAATGTTTGTCTGAAATATAATACTATTATTTCAATTTGTAATATTTATACCAGAAAAATGAAATCCCCCTCGGTTAAGAGGGGGGATTGATCAGATCTCTTCTACGCGCACTCTGAGTGCTGCCAGCGCTTTACGTGCCGCTTTTAGCACCTGCTCACACTGCTCAATGGTCAGCGTAAGCGGCGGTTCAATACGAATAGTTTTTGCGTTATTAAGCGTTCCGGCCACCAGCACTCGCTGCCTGAACATCTCGCTCGCGAAGCTGTAGCCGATTTCGTTATCAACGAACTCAATCGCCATCAGCATCCCTTTGCCGCGCGCTTCCTGCACAAGGTCAGGGTATTCCCGGCCCAGCTGGCGGAAGCCGTCCAGCAGCATGTCGCCTTTTTGCTCCGCCTGCGCAGGCAGGTTTTGCTCCAGCAGCACGTTGATGGTCGCCAACGCCGCCGCACAGGCCAGCGGGTTACCGCCAAAGGTGGTGGTATGCAGGAACGGATTGTCGAACAGCACCGAGAAGACTTCTTCGGTGGCGACCGTCGCGCCAATCGGCATCACGCCGCCGCCGAGCGCTTTCGCCAGGCACAGAATGTCCGGCTGCACGTTTTCGTGCTCGCAGGCGAACATCTTGCCGGTACGCCCCATGCCGGTCTGGACTTCGTCGAGGATCAGCAGCGCGCCAAACTCGTCGCACAGCTGACGCACGGCAGGCAGATAGCCCTGCGGAGGGAGGATGACGCCGCCTTCACCCTGAATGGGCTCCAGGATCACCGCCGCCACGTCATCGCCGGTTTTACGGCATTCGCTCAGCACGGTGCGCATGGCGTTAATGTCGCCGAACGGCACGTGGCGGAAGCCCGGCAGCAGCGGCATAAACGGTTTACGGAAAGTGGATTTCGCGGTCGCCGACAGTGCGCCGAGGGATTTACCGTGGAACGCGCCGCTGGTGGCGATAAAGGTGAATTTCCCGCGCGGCGACTGGTACGCTTTGGCGAGCTTAATCGCCGCTTCGACCGATTCTGTGCCGCTGTTGCTGAAGAAGCTGTATTTCAGTTTGCCGGGCGTTAAGGCCGCCAGCGTTTTCGCGAGCATGGCGCGAAGCGGGTCGAGCAGTTCCTGGCTATGGAGAGGTTGTTTCGCAAGTTGATTCTGTACGGCGGAAACCACAACTGGATTACGGTGCCCCACGTTGAAAATTCCAAAACCTCCCAGGCAATCGATAAACTCCTGTCCCTGGGTGTCGACAAGCGTGTTGAGACTTCCCGCTTGCCACTCTACGGCTCCGTAATCCCCGCCGGCGGTAACAGATTTGCGATACTCCAGAAACCCTGGATTGACGTGCTCTTTAAAGTAATCGATGACCTCACGGTTAAGTTGTTTCATCTCCTCATGATCAAGCGTTCGCTTCTCAATGAGATTCAGTGCGTGCGCGGTACAGGCAAGAGCCGAGGCGCTGGAAGGTAACCTGTTCAAAATGTGCTCCCGGGGATCGCGTATCACATGATACTGGTTTAAGTATTGCAGGGATTACGCCACTTCAGAGGCCTTAACGAAAATCGGGATAAACGCCAGGTTAAAATAATGTTGCACAATATTTAATCATGCCGATAGAAGCCAAACGGGATTTAGCGGTACGGGGCAGCAAGTATAAAGAAAGGGGGGAAGAGCATCGCTGCACTAAAGAGGTGCATACGCTGCAACTTAAGCGGGCATTAACAGGTCATGCTTTGTCGGTAATTTCTTTGCGAAAGTATTTGAAATCAATGAATTAAAATATCGTACAAAAAGTATGGTTTAAGTCAAATCTGCGATCTTCATCAAGTTTAACAACTAAAGATAAATTGTTTACCGCCGAAAAAACATTGACCCACAAAATTAACATTCAAATAACCTGCAAGGGATGCTCACGATGTCCTCTCCAACCTATGTCACCCAGAATGAATATCCTCTGGACGATGACACCACCTTAATGTCTACCACAGACGTCCACAGCTACATCACCCACGCCAACGACACCTTTGTTCAGGTGAGCGGCTATCAGCTCGATGAGCTGACGGGCCAGCCGCACAATATGGTGCGCCATCCCGATATGCCAAAAGCTGCGTTTGCCGATATGTGGTACACGCTGCAGCAGGGCGAGCCGTGGAGCGGGATTGTCAAAAACCGGCGCAAAAACGGTGACCACTACTGGGTGCGTGCTAACGCGGTGCCGATGGTGCGCCGCGGGCAGGTGACGGGCTATATGTCGATTCGCACCAGAGCCACAGCGGAAGAGATCGCCGCCGTGGAGCCGCTCTACCGGGCGCTGAACGACGGGCGCTGTAAAAAACGTATTCACAAAGGGCTGGTGGTGGGAAAGGGCTGGCTGGGCAAGCTGCCGGCCATGCCGCTGCGCTGGCGCGTGCGCAGCGTGATGGCGGTGCTCTTTGCCGGACTCGCCGCCACGCTGGCCGCCATCTCCGCAGGCTGGTTACCGCTAGCCGCCGCTGCGGTGGTGATGCTGATGGGAACGCTGCTGTTTGAGCAACAGATTGTCCGCCCGATAGAGAATGTGGCGCGACAGGCGCTGAAGGTCGCCACCGGCGAGCGCAACAGCGTGCAGCATCTTAACCGCAGCGATGAGCTGGGCCTGACGCTGCGCGCGGTAGGACAGCTTGGCCTGATGTGCCGCTGGTTGATCAATGACGTGTCGAGCCAGGTGGTGAGCGTCCGTGACGGGAGCGACAGGCTGGCGCAGGGGAATGAAGATCTGAACGATCGGACCCGTCAGACCGTCGCGAACGTGCAGCAGACCGTCGCGACAATGAACCAGATGGCCGCGTCCGTTCAGAGTAACTCCGAGACCGCTGCCGAGGTGGACAAACTCTCCGTGGCCGCCAGCAGCGCGGCGACGAAAGGGGGCAACGCGATGCAAACCGTCGTTAAAACGATGGATGACATTGCCGACAGCACGCAGCGCATTGGCTCGATCACCTCCCTGATTAACGATATCGCGTTCCAGACCAATATTCTGGCGCTGAACGCGGCGGTTGAAGCGGCAAGGGCAGGGGAGCAGGGCAAAGGGTTTGCCGTGGTCGCGGGCGAAGTCCGTCATCTCGCCAGCCGCAGTGCCAGTGCGGCTAACGATATTCGTAAACTCATTGATGCCAGTGCCAGCAAGGTGCAGTCCGGCTCTGAGCAGGTTCACGCCGCGGGCCGTACGATGGATGATATCGTTGTGCAGGTGAAAAACGTGACCCAGCTTATCGCCCAGATCAGCCACGCGACCTCCGAGCAGGCAACCGGCTTATCAGAGCTAACCCGTGCGGTAGCTGAACTCGACAGCATCACGCAGAAAAACGCCGATCTGGTCGAGGAGAGCGCGCACATTTCGGCCATGGTGAAGCACCGCGCCGGACGCCTTAAGGATGCGGTGACCGTGCTCCATTGAGTCAGTCATGTTCCAAAAAAGCCGTTTATACCGTAGGGAATAAACGGCTTTTTATTTTTCTGATTGTGACTATTAATGGGGTTTGTTGTTAATTTAATATTAAATAACTAAAGAAAGTGCCTCAGTTATTTATTCCTGCCTAAGTCAGTTCTTCAGAATGCTATTTCGAAAATACCCCGTTTGGCGGTCTGGTAACGATCGATGAGGCCATATTAATAGCCTGCACCTATGTATTGTGAGGATTATGAAATAAAAAAACGATCAAACTCATAAAGTTAGCGAAATCGTTACCGATAACAGCGATCGTCTGAGAAATAATCACATCGATGGAGAAAATATGTTCTTTCATGACGTAAAGATCGGCACGAAATTATTTCTGGCGTTTGGGTTCTTTATTGTCCTGATGGCGATCAGCGCGAGCCTGTCTCTGCTGAGTCTGAACCGGGCAAATAATGGGATGCAGTCCATTGTTACCCATGACTATCCGACCACGGTAAAAGCGAACCAGTTAATTGATAACTTCCAGGAATTTATTAGCACTCAACAGCTGATGCTGCTGGACGAGCAGGGTACCTACACGGGGCAATCTCAGCAGCGCCTGAAAGAGATCAGCGAGCATATCACGGTGATCCTGGGCGAGCTGAACAACGCCTTGCAGGATCAACAGTCTCAGCAGGTGCTGGCGGATATCCGCAGCGTGCGCCAGCAGTACCTGGATTCACGCTACCGTATTCTGCAGGCGGTGCAGAACAACAACCGTGCGGGCGCCATACAGGAGATGATGACTACCACCCTCGCCGTACAGCAGGCTTATAAAGCGAAGGTGAAGGAGCTGATCGCCATTCAGAACAGCGAAATGCAGCGTGCGGGCACGCAGGTGGAAGGAGATTTCAGGTCTAACCGACTGCTGCTGATCCTCCTCACCCTCTTTAGCGTTGGGGCAGGCAGCCTGATTGGCTGGTTTATCGTGCGCGCCATCACCCGCCCGCTCGGTGAGGCGGTGAATTTTGCAAAGGCCATTGCAGAGGGCGATCTGACGGGCAGCATTACGCCGCACGGCAAAGACGAAACGGGCCTGCTGCTGCATGCCCTGATGGAGATGAAGACGCGACTGCTGGACATTGTGCAGCAGGTGCAAACCGGCTCGGAGAATATCTCCAGCGCTGCCGCGCAGATTGTCGCCGGGAACCAGGATCTGGCCGCACGCACGGAAGAGCAGGCCAGCTCCGTTGAACAGACTGCCGCCTCGATGGAGCAGATCACCGCGACGGTGAAAAATACCGCCTCGCATACCGGTGAAGCGACCAACCTTTCTGCCGATGCCGCCACGGTGGTCAAAAACAACGGTGAGATGATGAAGCAGGTGACCAGCAAAATGCGCCTGATTAACGAGACCTCCAACCGGATGTCCGACATTATCGACCTGATCGACGCTATTGCGTTCCAGACCAACATTCTGGCGCTGAACGCGGCGGTGGAAGCGGCGCGCGCCGGTGAGCACGGCCGCGGCTTTGCGGTGGTGGCAGGAGAGGTGCGCCAGCTTGCTCAGAAGAGCGCGTCGTCTGCCAGCGAAATCCGCGAGCTGATTGAGAGCTCCACCAGCCAGACCCAGGACGGGATGAACCTGGTCGAAAAAGCGAGTGGGCTGATCAACGGCATGGTTGACAACGTGGAGGAGATGGATGCGATCCTGCGCGAGATCCGTCAGGCCAGCCATGAGCAGACGGAGGGGATCTCGCAGATCAACAGCGCGATTGGCCTGATTGATGCCACTACCCAGCAAAACTCCGCGCTGGTGGAGGAATCCGTCGCGGCGGCGGCATCGCTTAACGAACAGGCGATGCACCTGAAAGAGCTGGTACGCGTCTTCCGCGTGAGCGAGCACGCACCGGCTTAATCCAGCTGGGAGATCTCCAGCGCCGCGCGGTCGATTACGCCGATAATCTGCTTAAGCTGCGCGTCGCTGAGCTCTCCCTGATTCACCTTCAGGTCTAATACCGCCTTGAAGTTATCCAGCGCCCGCTTCATCTGCGGGTTTTTGCGTAGCTGAAAGCCGACGCTGCGCGCTTTGATACGCACCTGGATCTTTTCCAGCTGTTCCCGATTTTCGTCCAGCCAGCGTTGTCCTTCAGCGGTAATCGCAATGCGCTTACGCCCGTTCTCTTCTTCTGTAATGGTGATAAACGCCTGATCCTGCAAATAATCCAGGGTTGGATAGATGACGCCCGGGCTCGGGGTGTAGTTCCCCTGGGTCAGGTTCTCGATCTCTTTAATCAGCTCATAGCCGTGGCTCGCGTTGCGGGTCAGGATATCCAGAATCACCAGCCGCAAATCGCCGTGGCCGAAAAAGCGCGGCCGACGTCCGCCGCCCTCGTGTTCGTGTCGCATAGTATTCCCTTTGTTTTGATATATCTAAACTATATCTAAGATATATTCAGATGCAATCTAAAAGATCTTGCATTTTTCCTTATTAGTAATCATTATCATTTGAAAATTGATTTAGATATATCGTATTCACCAGAAAAGGGTCTAAAAATGGCATCTACTCGTTATCCACAGCGTGTTCGTAATGACCTGCGTTTTCGCGAGCTGACGGTGCTCCGCGTTGAGCGCGTCAGCGCGGGTTTTCAGCGCATTGTGCTAGGCGGCGAGGCGCTGGAGGGCTTTAGCTCCCGCGGTTTCGACGACCATACCAAAGTTTTTTTCCCGGCACCCGGGACAACGTTTACGCCGCCGGTGGTCACCGATGAAGGCATCGACTGGGGTGACGGCGTGCGTCCGCAGGCGCGCGACTATACGCCGCTCTATGATGAGGTCCGTCATGAGCTGATGCTCGATTTCTTCATTCATGACGGCGGCATTGCCAGCAGCTGGGCGGTTGAGGCGAAAGCGGGAGACAAGCTGACCATTGGCGGCCCGCGCGGTTCGCTGGTGGTGCCGGAGGATTACGCCTGGCAGCTGTACGTGTGCGATGAATCCGGCATGCCCGCGCTGCGCCGACGCTTAGAGAGCATTGCTCAACTGCCGGTTCGCCCGGACATACACGCGGTCGTGACGGTTGGGGATGAATCGTACCAGGACTATCTGGCGGACCTGAGCGCGTTCAATATCACGTGGGTGGTGGGCCACAGTGAGCAGGCAGTCGCTGACCATCTGGCGGCGCTGACCGTTCCGGGGGACGATTACTTTATCTGGCTGACCGGGGAAGGGAAGATGGTGAAACGCTTGAGCCGTCAGTTTGAAACCGACGCGATTGACCCACAGCTGGTGCGTGCCAGCGCATACTGGCACGCCAAATAATCAGGCGGCGGAATCCAGCTGCGCTTCGTTCACCTGATGTTCGAGCGAGGCGCGGACCTCGTGCAGCGCTTTCTCCTGCTGAGCAAAGTACGCTTCCATATTGCTCAGCGAGGAGACCAGCAGCCAGGACTCCTCTTTCTCCAGCTCCGCCAGCTCGTTCACTAAAATGTCGATTTGCTCGCGAACCTGCGCCATTTTTTTGCGGATACGTTCCAGATCGTTCAGCCTGTCGCTTGCCATCAATGGCTCGAAGCCCTGCTGCAGGCGGGCCACCAGCGAACGAATGGCTTTCACATCGCCGCGCTGCTTCGCCTGGTTAAGCTGTACCATCATGCTGTTGGCTTCTTCTTTCAAATCGTCCGCCACCAGATCCGGGTGGCAGAGCTTGCTCGCCTGCCGCCAGAGACGCTTGAGCTCGTTCTGGTCCTCTTGTGAAAGATGCTTACCTTTGCGCAGCCGCACTTCGGCATCGTGATGCTGTTCGCGATACTTCTCGTACTCTTCGTTCGCCTCGTCGCGCGCCTGACGCGCAGGCTCCTCTTCGCGCGTTAAGCCGCTCTCCAGCTCCAGCGCTTCGGCCAGCAGGTTGGCAATCAGATTGCTTTGCTGCTCCAGATGCTTACGCGCCTCGGCGGCCTGGACGGAGTCGGCCGGGAGATCGCGCCAGCGCTGGGTGAGCGTCGCCAGCACCTCTACCGCCTGTGCCATATAGTGCTGACAGCGACGGTAATCTTCCTCGCGCCGACGCGCTTCCGCCTGCTGACGACGCAGGTTCAGCTCCGCCAGCGTTTTACGCAGGGCGAGGATCTGCTGCATCAGCGGCCCCAGGCGGGAGAAATAGAGATCGTTGAACTCATCAAGCTGCTGCACCCGCGCGTTGCGGCGGTCAATCAGATCGCGCAGACGCTCTTCCAGCGCCTTCAGCTCCAGCTTGCTGGCCGCCACCTGCGGATCGCGCCACGGCGTCACGGCGCGCTGGCCCTGCAGCCAGGCGGTTATGGCCGCCATGGCCGCGGTGTAGTTCTTCTCCTCAAGCGCCACGACGATTGCCTGTAGATCATCGTCAAACGCTTCATTTTTCAGGCGTGTCAGCTGGCTCTGGATGATGTCGTCATCTTCCAGTTCAATGGCATTTTTAATGATTTCTAGCCGTTTGATCGGTGTGCTCATGATGCCTTTCGCTTTGGCGCTTAAGTATTTGAGTTAAGGTTAGTTGTTGTAAAAGCTACAGGAAATAATACACACGGATGATGATCGGCGCGATGGGGGATTTCTTTAGTTTTTAGGGTTTGTGAGGGTGAGCGGCAGGCCGGACTACGTGTGATTGATTCCGTATGTGCTTGCATAGGGTGCAGCAAAAATCAGAGGCGGTAACTGCCAGAGAATGCTTAACAGCATTAAGCATGATTAAAATACCCCAAACGTGTAAGAAGTGCGGAGAGCCGGCACCGGGTGGTCGCGCGAGGTATTGCCATCGAGGGAGGCTACGTGCTGGCAAACCCAAGGTGCGAAAGAATTGGCACTAAAAACAATATAGGGCGGATTAACCGCCCTTTTTTTTACGCTGTTACACGCTCGTTCCACGCGTCTGAATATTGGACGTTCCCATCGCAATACTTCCAGGTGATCCGCTCATAGCGCAGCTGTACGCCCTCATTATGATTATGCATCTGTAAACCTGGCTCTTTGCAGTTATGCATAACTGGGTTAATGCTGACTATCCGGACGTTTTCCAACAGCATGTTGAAATACTCTACCTCTTGCCCCGCATCGTTGATTTTATACCACTTAATTTCCGCGCTTTTCAGCGTCTGCCCGGTAGCTACGGCCTTATAAAGATATGGGCTGGAGCTATCAAACTCCTTTTCTATTACGAGCGGCGCATGTACGCGTGTACCGGTGATTTTGCCCGTGTTGTTATCGGTAGGAACTAACAGGCCGTGACTAAAAGAAAGCACCTCAATGCTTCCCTCGCGGTTTTGAACATCCACAGATCCATAAATCGGGTTGCCGCCATCGTCTCTAAGCCACAGATAAGCAGGAATAGCCATTTTTAAAACTCCATTTTATGTAAAGAGAATAAACCCTCATTAACGGCTAAAAACCGATCGCAGGTGATACAAATTTTGTTATAGATTCGTGTTATTTAATCGGGTTACTTATTGATGTTGCAAATAAAATTAATAGATTGATCTCAAACAGTATCGCGCCGTGCTGTTGCTCTTATGTTGCTGGTTTTGCCAGGCAAAAGGGAATAACGATGGCATGTATACCGATTTACCCGCCCCGCGGGCTGGAGATATTGCGCGAACACATCAGGCTTGCGCGGGCGCGTCACGGAGTTCAGGACATGGCCACCCCGCTTACGTATACGTGGTTTTATGAGCGAGTAAGGAACGGTGGGACGTGGGATTACAAACAACAAAAACGGGCTTACGCTGACTTCGGAAATTTTCATTACGGCGCTGTGGGTTATGCAGCGTGCATCCCTGAAAAGATTTTGCTTATTGCCGCTGGCGCGGCGCAGTGGAAGGCCGGCACATCAAGGCCGGAATGGGGCAATTTTACGGGGGCCCCGCCGTTTGGTGATGATCCGATGGACCAATTTTGGATAAAGCAAGGCATAGACTATGTTAAGCAGCACCACTATTAAGGCGTTTAAGATGTTGCATTGGGTGGCTACATTCACCATGGCTATCGTGATTGCGGGATACTGTTATTTTCAGCATATCCAGCGCTTAACGGTGAGTGACAAACTTTATGAGGTTCGCCAACTCACGCCCCGTACGTGGTTATATATAACTGAATATGACGGCTCGAACATGACCACAGGGGAAGTATATCGTTATTTTTTAGCAAGCAAGATTGACGGCGATCCGCTGGCGGCTCTCGAAAAACAACATATCGCCCCAACGCTTACCGCGAACACCGCCCGTGCGAAAGTTGACGGCATAGGCAACAATATCTCATTTACTGTTTATGGCACCGTGTACAGCTTTACAACGTCCGCATTTTTTTATGATGCTGAGGGAATAGCTGCCGCGCCGTCAATCGACTTAACGGCCCGTGGCGAGGGCGAGGGCTGGGGCAAGGGGAAATTTAGTCGATAGATAATTATTTATTTAAAAATCCCCTGCGGTCGTGTCAATGACTCGATGAGCCGCGTGTACGTTTCACGGCGTACCCGTAGCGGTTCATGGATCAAAAGTACATTGTGATTGCCCGCCGGGTATTACCCATGCAGGTTAATGGCTGGGGCGAGGGGGAGATCCGGTTGATATTGTCAGGGAAGAACTTCCCTGCAAAAATTACAGCCAGAATCCCCCACATACGATCTGCGAATTCGCAGAAAATTACCGTTAAAAAACGAAACCGACACGCGGATCCGTCAAAATTACGAATTCGCAATTTGAAATGTTAAGTTTTGCTAAGGTTCTGGCGCTCGTCACAAATAACAGTTCACAGCATGAATCTCTAAAATGTGATGATGGACACGCCGGGCGCAGAACATAATATCATTTTAATTGTTGTGGTTTATGCAGTTTGCTCCACTAGCTGCAACCGGCGTGAGTGCGCCCCAAACATTACCGCACCCGCCTGCGGTTTTTGGATCATAAAAATTTTTCAGTTTTATTTTTCTTCAAACCAGACCGCCAGACCGCGCCAGTGCTGGCGGCTTTGTGGAAAACCGAAACTGAAAAAGATTGAAAAGAATTTCAGTATTTTTCAGTGAAATGGATCCGATGAGGATTTTGTGAATTCTCAACCAACAGATAAATAAGGATATTTATTGTTTTATGTGAAGCTGGAGGAGCGAGTCATATACAGAAACATAACTTTGAAAAATTAGCAGAAGTCAAATGGGGGGCGGGTTGACAGTGAAATTTACAATGGGACTGGAGTGAAAAAATTGAACGACCTAGATCATTTTTTGCGAGTGGGCAAACTGTACTTCATATGGGAATCTGCGGAAACTTGGGATGCAACAATCGAAAGCACTGGTCATGGATTAAGCCGCGTGGCGTAGCATACAAAACAGAGCAACCGACGCTCACCGATGCGATTTAGCTTAATAACAAGAGTTGTAAGCAATTTTATAAGGAAATATAACTTTTTGGCTCAGTGGTTGAGCCGAACCGTCCGGGATTTGGCTCAATTGGAATTCTTCATCTACGATTAATTTGCATGGCTAGCCCACAAGTGCCTTGATTGTGGCTTCGGCTGCCGATCCCAATACCGACATTACACCAAAATTTATTTCCTGAAGTGAAGCCAGACTCATTTATTCTTAGTTCATCACCATTTATCTTAACTTCTACCCCGTTGCAATATAGGCTCCCTCTTGTTATCACAACTTTATTAGGAGGTTTAAAATCAATCTCGAGCAAAATTACTCTCTCTTTTTCTCTTATAGTCAATTTTGTGCCGACAAGTTGTATGTCCCAAGCATTAATGTTGTAAATCAACTGGTTGTTTATGATTGATAGCAAAGGGTTATTTTCACGGTCGAATAAGTTAACGTTGAGCAAGATATGATTGTCTTGAATAACAAAACCTATAAGTGGAATTCCATCCACCATCACTGGAGCGCCCCAAACAAAGGATTGTTCTTCTGTGATCGGAGTGAAAAACTCATCAGTCCCAATTTTTACGCTCATCTCGGAGCCTGAAAAATGAAGCGTGTATGGCGGAGATACCCCTGCACGAAGGTTGAAAGGGTCTAGATTGGCTTTGCGTACATCTTCTTTTGGCAGCCACCCATTAGTTTTTTCTTTATGATGTTTATCACATAGCAGGGTGATCTCCTCTGCAACGTGTCTTTTCACTTCCGCCCATTCCTCCATATGTTCATATTCATATAGGGGGGTCCCACAAATTACACATCCAAACCCACAGCGTTGCCGGACTTCCCTCTGAATAGGTCTTGGTATGTTCCTGCTCGTACATGCAGCACTTTCAGTCATATTGCGTTTCCTCGGATTAGTCGACGTTTGTTGCCAACCGGTCTAAGAAAGACAGAACAGCGACAAAATTTTCTTTAAGAAGAACTCTGCTAAATCAATGTACTTGTATGGAGTGGGTCTGGAAAGACATGATACCGAAAAGTCTTGCGACACTTTTGCGACAGTCATATGTTAGACAACAAAAAAGCCACTCAATCGAGTGGCTTAATCATATGATTTTAAAGCTAAAATTTGGTGGCCCCTGCTGGACTTGAACCAGCGACCAAGCGATTATGAGTCGCCTGCTCTAACCACTGAGCTAAGGGGCCGTGGCGGTGAATTATAAAGTAACTCCCCGCAGCAATCCAGCCATTCACACCTGCCTGCTGTTTTTATAAACAACGCATTATCAATCCTTTATACTTCCATAACGATGTATCAGCGGGAGTAAAGATGATCAACGACATTCTGGCCCCTGGCCTGCGGGTGGTGTTCTGCGGAATCAACCCGGGCAAGTCCTCGGCGCACACCGGTTTTCACTTTGCCCATCCGGGCAATCGCTTCTGGAAGGTGATCTACCAGGCCGGGTTTACCGACAGGTTACTCAAGCCCGAAGAGGAGCAGCATCTGCTGGACACGCGCTGCGGAATTACAATGCTGGTCGAGCGGCCGACGGTACAGGCAAGCGAGGTCAACCTGCATGAACTGCGCAGCGGCGGGCGGGAGCTGGTGAAGAAGATTGAAGACTACCAGCCGGCCGCGCTGGCGATCCTCGGCAAGCAGGCCTACGAGCAGGCATTCAGCCAGCGTGGGGCTAAGTGGGGTAAGCAGAGCATCATGATTGGCGTTACGCAGGTGTGGGTGTTGCCGAACCCGAGCGGGCTCAACAGGGCGACGCTGGATAAGCTGGTGGAGGCCTACAGGGAGCTGGATGAGGCGCTGATGGTGCGGGGGCTTTAGCTCCTTTGCGGTCTGATGCCCTCACCCACAGGTCGAGGGAATAAACAAAAAAAGCTCCCGATTGGGAGCTTTTTCACTGTCAGAACAGATTAGTCGTCCAGGAAGCTACGCAGCACTTCAGAGCGGCTTGGGTGACGCAGCTTACGCAGCGCCTTCGCTTCGATCTGACGGATACGTTCGCGGGTAACGTCGAACTGTTTACCCACTTCTTCCAGCGTGTGGTCGGTGTTCATATCGATACCGAAACGCATACGCAGCACTTTCGCTTCACGGGCGGTCAGGCCAGCCAGAACATCGTGCGTTGCGGCACGCAGGCTTTCGGTGGTGGCAGAGTCCAGCGGCAGCTCGAGGGTGGTATCCTCGATGAAATCACCCAGATGCGAATCTTCATCATCACCAATTGGTGTTTCCATGGAGATTGGTTCTTTGGCGATCTTCAGCACTTTACGGATCTTGTCTTCCGGCATCAGCATGCGCTCGGCCAGCTCTTCCGGCGTCGGCTCGCGACCCATCTCCTGCAGCATCTGGCGGGAAATACGGTTGAGCTTGTTGATGGTCTCAATCATATGCACCGGAATACGGATGGTGCGCGCCTGATCCGCGATAGAGCGGGTGATAGCCTGACGGATCCACCAGGTTGCGTAGGTGGAGAACTTGTAACCACGACGGTATTCAAACTTATCTACCGCTTTCATCAGACCGATGTTGCCTTCCTGAATCAGATCCAGGAACTGCAGACCGCGGTTGGTGTATTTCTTGGCGATAGAGATAACCAGACGCAAGTTCGCTTCAACCATCTCTTTCTTCGCACGGCGGGCTTTCGCTTCACCGATGGACATGCGACGGTTGATATCTTTAACCTGCTCGATGGTCAGGCCGGTCTCTTCTTCAATCTGCTGCAGCTTCTGCAGGCCGCGATACACGTCTTCTTTCACGTCGTGTAGTTTTTCAGACCACGGCTTGTTCATCGCAATAGCCGCGTTGAACCAGGTTTCGCTGGTTTCGTTGCCGGTGAAGAGGGTGATGAAGTTCTTCTTCGGCATTTTGCACTGCTCAACGCACAGCTTCATGATGATGCGTTCCTGGGTACGTACGCGATCCATCATCACGCGCATGCTGTTCACCAGGTAGTCGAACTGTTTTGGCACCAGGCGGAACTGTTTGAACACTTCAGACAGTTTCAGGATCTCTTCCTGAGCGGCTGCGTGGCTGCGGCCTTTCGCTTTGATGGTGTCACGCGTCACTTCGTACTGAGTACGCAGCTCGGCAAACTTCTCGCGCGCCAGTTCCGGGTCGATGCTGTTGTCATCATCGGCGCTGTCGTCGTCGCTCTCTTCCTCATCTTCGTCTTCGTCATCATCCATCTCTTCCTGAGACAGTTCAGAACCGACGTGAGTGGCGGTAGGTGCCATATCTTCTTCAGCGTTCGGGTCGACAAAACCGGTGATCAGGTCAGACAGGCGCGCTTCTTCCGCTTCAACGCGATCGTACTGCTCCAGCAGATAGGTGATCGCTTCCGGGTACTCGGCAACAGAGCACTGAACCTGGTTGATCCCATCTTCGATGCGTTTTGCGATGTCAATTTCGCCTTCGCGGGTCAACAGTTCAACGGTACCCATTTCGCGCATGTACATGCGGACCGGGTCAGTGGTACGCCCGATTTCAGATTCCACGCTGGACAGTACCTGTGCAGCAGCTTCTTCCGCATCTTCGTCAGTGTTGTTGGAGGTTTCAGCCAGCAACAGATCATCGGCATCCGGTGCTTCTTCCATCACCTGAATGCCCATGTCATTGATCATTTGGATGATGTCTTCGATTTGATCTGAATCGACGATATCTTCCGGCAGATGGTCATTGACCTCGGCATAGGTCAGATAGCCTTGCTCCTTACCACGTTGGACAAGAAGTTTCAGCTGTGACTGCGGGTTTTGCTCCATAAGACGGTATCCACACTTAATTCGTTTGATTGGTGTCGGCGATGGGGCTGCCAACCTTTAAAGCGAGGGCGTACTTATATTTTTGCCGCTGCCTCTCAGTGCGGCTGCCGGGGGCTTCCCGATCGATATTCGGCACTTAAGCCGTTAAATTTCTTTATTTCTTCGCCAGTTCCTGGTTAATCATCCAGAGCTCCCGGCGTTCTTCGCTGCTCAAACCGTGTGTGCGCTCGCGAGCTATCAACTCTTCCTGGCGCAGCTCAAGCATCGAATCAAACATATGGTTGAGTGAGTCGGTGAACGTTTTTTCTGCAATGTCCTTATCTGCTATATCGTCCCACATCGACAATTTTTCAAGGGTAGCGGCCTCTTTTGTGCCGCGATAATGCTCTAAAAGTTGTCCGGTGGTCAGACCTGGCTGAGACAAACAGGTGTTGACCAGTTCTGAAAATAAGCCAAGTCCGGGCAATTTTTCGTGGTTCAAACCCGCCAGCGACGGCACCTGTGGCGCCAGCTCGGGGTTTTGTACCAGTAACCCTATCAGTATACGCATGGTTGTGCGTTTTAGCTGAGGCGCGGGGCGAACCGCACCGTTTTCAGCCTGTTTAGGCATTAAACGTTCAAGCTGGCTGTCATCCAGAATGCCGAGCTTGTTGCCTAACTCCTGACGCAGGTAGATGCGCAGCGTTTCGCCGGGCACCTGACTGATTAACGGCAGCGCCAGCGTGCTGAGCTGCGCGCGCCCGTCAGGAGTACTCAAATCGACCTGCGGCATCAGGCTGTTAAACAAAAACGTGGAGAGCGGCTGTGCCTGCTCCATCCGCGCTTCAAACGCCGCTTTGCCCTCTTTACGCACCAGCGTATCCGGGTCTTCACCGTCGGGCAGGAACATAAAGCGCAACTGACGCCCGTCGGTCATATAGGGTAGCGCGGTTTCCAGCGCGCGCCAGGCGGCATCGCGTCCGGCGCGGTCTCCGTCGTAACAACAAATCACGTTGTTGGTCACGCGGAACAGCAGCTGGATGTGATCCGCCGTCGTGGACGTTCCTAACGACGCAACCGCGTAGTTAATGTCGTACTGCGCCAGCGCAACGACGTCCATATAGCCTTCGACGACCAGAAGACGCGGTGGTTCCGCGTTATCCTGCTGCGCCTCATAAAGGCCGTAAAGCTGGCGGCCCTTATGGAAAATATCGGTTTCCGGGGAGTTGAGGTACTTCGGCAGGGCATCACCCAGCACGCGACCACCAAAACCAATTACCCGGCCTCGCTTGTCGCGGATTGGGAACATTACCCGTTCGCGGAAGCGGTCGTAGCTTCGTCCCTGGTCGTTGGTGACCAGCATGCCTGCATCGATGAGAGACTTACGATCTTCGCTATTGCCACCAAAACGCTTTAACACGTTGTCCCAGCCGGGCGGGGCGTAGCCAATAGCGAAACGCGCAATAACATCGTCGCTCAGTCCGCGCTTGTTCAGATACTGACGCGCAGGCTCAGCCGCAGAGTGCTTAAGAGACTGTTGGTAAAACGAATTCAGGCCATCAATCAGTTGATACAGCGTTTGCCGTTGATGGCGCTCGATCTGACTTGGCCCACTGCCAGCTTCATACGGCACTTCAAGGTTATGCATTGCCGCCAGCTCTTCGACGGTTTCAACGAACTCGAGCTTGTCGTAGTTCATTAAAAAATCGACGGCATTACCGTGAGCACCACAGCCGAAGCAATGGTAAAACTGCTTTTCACCGTTTACGGTGAAGGAGGGGGTTTTTTCGTTATGGAACGGACAGCACGCATGGTAATTCTTGCCCTGCTTCTTCAGCTTTACCCGCGCGTCGATGAGATCGACGATGTCGGTTCTGGCGAGCAGGTCATTGATGAAAACGCGTGGGATTCTTCCGGCCATATGCCCCAAAATTTAAGCGACTTATAAACGAAAACAAGCCGCGCATTCCTTCCGGAAGCACGGCCTTACGACTACTACTCTGTCTGTCAATTGAGGGCTGAGGCCCTCAACCAATTAGTACAGACGAGTACGGCGTGCGTTTTCGCGAGCCAGTTTCTTCGCGTGACGTTTCACAGCGGAAGCTTTAGCGCGCTTACGTTCGGTCGTTGGTTTTTCATAAAACTCACGACGACGAACTTCAGCCAGAACACCTGCTTTCTCGCATGAACGTTTGAAGCGACGCAGTGCTACGTCGAACGGCTCGTTTTCACGTACTTTAATTACCGGCATGTAACTCTCACCTTTAATAAATTCGGTTTGCCGCTGGCATCAACGCCAGCTTATTTCAAAATGGTGCGGAATTTTACTGCAAATGCTGCTGCTTTGTAAAGCACCGATGCGATTTTGAAAGGGACTTTAATAAGGGTGAGGAGTATACACGAGCCTTCTTCCTGGGGCGAACAAAGTTTTACATCAACCCGCCCAGGCTCTACACTGCGCGGTATTGAAACGAGGTAAAACAAGTCATGCGTGTACTGGGTATTGAAACATCCTGCGATGAAACCGGCATCGCCATTTACGACGACGAAAAAGGGCTTCTGGCCAACCAACTGTATAGTCAGGTGAAATTGCACGCTGACTACGGAGGCGTCGTGCCTGAACTGGCCTCTCGTGACCACGTGCGTAAAACGGTTCCCCTGATTCAGGCGGCGCTGAAAGAGGCCGGGTTAAGTTCAACCGATATTGATGCCGTAGCCTACACTGCGGGTCCGGGTCTGGTCGGCGCGCTGCTGGTCGGTGCGACCGTTGGCCGTTCGCTGGCCTTCGCGTGGGATGTGCCGGCCATCCCGGTTCACCATATGGAAGGGCACCTTCTGGCACCGATGCTGGAAGAGAATCCGCCTGAATTCCCGTTTGTGGCGCTGCTGGTCTCCGGCGGCCATACGCAGCTGATTAGCGTCACGGGCATTGGCAAGTACGAGCTGCTGGGCGAGTCAATCGACGACGCTGCCGGTGAAGCGTTCGACAAAACCGCCAAGCTGCTGGGGCTGGATTACCCAGGCGGCCCGATGCTGTCCAAAATGGCGGCGCAGGGAACGGAAGGGCGCTTTGTCTTCCCGCGTCCGATGACCGACCGTCCGGGGCTGGACTTCAGCTTCTCCGGGCTGAAAACCTTCGCGGCCAACACGATCCGCAATAACGACGACAGCGAGCAGACCCGCGCCGATATCGCCCGCGCGTTTGAAGATGCGGTGGTGGATACGCTGATGATCAAGTGCAAGCGCGCGCTGGATCAGACCGGCTTCAAGCGTCTGGTGATGGCGGGCGGCGTCAGCGCCAACCGCACGCTGCGCGCGAAGCTCGCCGAGATGATGCAAAAGCGTCGTGGGGAAGTGTTCTACGCCCGTCCCGAATTCTGTACCGATAACGGTGCGATGATTGCCTACGCCGGTATGGTGCGCCTGAATGCGGGCGCAACGTCTGACCTGAGCGTGTCCGTGCGTCCGCGCTGGCCGCTGGCGGAACTGCCTGAGGCGTGAGTTTTTTTGCCCGGTGGCGCTGCGCTTACCGGGCCTACAAAACCGTAGGCCGGGTCAGGCGAAGCCGCCACCCGGCAATAACCCGCACTACACCCGCAGCATCCCTTTCTCTTCCAGAAACGCAATAATCGTCCCCAGACCGTCTCCCGCTTTCAGGTTGGTAAAGGTCCACGGACGCTCGCCGCGCATGCGGTTGGTGTCGCGCTCCATCACCTCCAACGAGGCGCCGACGTACGGCGCGAGATCGGTTTTGTTAATCACCAGAAAATCGGACTTGGTGATCCCCGGCCCGCCCTTGCGCGGAATTTTTTCCCCTTCGGCCACGTCAATCACGTAGATGGTCAGATCCGCCAGCTCCGGGCTGAAGGTCGCGCTCAGGTTGTCCCCGCCGCTTTCCACGAAGATCAGATCCAGATTGCCGAACTTCTCGCTGAGCGCTTCCACCGCCGCCAGGTTCATCGAGGCGTCTTCGCGGATGGCGGTATGCGGGCAGCCGCCGGTCTCCACGCCCACGATGCGCTCCGGTGCCAGCGCGCCCGCCTCGGTCAGGATGCGCTGATCCTCTTTGGTGTAGATATCGTTGGTCACCACCGCCAGGTGATACGTGTCGCGCATTGCCTTGCAGAGCGCTTCCAGCAGCGCGGTTTTGCCCGACCCTACCGGGCCACCCACGCCCACGCGCAGGGGATGTTTGTAATCAGCCATGTTGACTCCTCAGGAACGGAATAGTCGTGAATATTGGGTTTCGTGGCGCGCGGAGGCGATGGCGGACAGCGGCGTAGCTGCTCCCAGCGCGTCGTCGCGACGTAAAAAGGCCTGTTCAAGCCCGGCGGCAAAATGGTCGCTCAGTTCGATAATCAGCTGCTGCGCGGCCTGCTGCCCAAACGGCACCAGCTTGACGCCTGCCATGACCGCGCTCTCAATCCAGCTGTAACCGAGGCTCAGCGCCAGCTCGCGCACGTCAATGCCCCAGCGCACGCCGAGCCACGCCATGCCGCAGAGCTGGCTTTGCCTGCACAGCGCCAGCCATTCTGCCGGGCAGTCCGGCTCCCAGCTTTTGATGAGACGCGTAAAGGCCGCTCCGCGGTTGCGTTCTTCTTCGCGCAGCTCGCGCGTTTCCCGACAGGCGAGCAGGTATGCCGTCCAGCGTCTGGCCGTCGCCAGGTCGTTCCGATTGCAGGCCTGGCAGAGACGGTGAAACAGCGGCAGATCGACGCAGAAAAAACTCTGCTCCATCTGCTGGATCTGCCAGCGTTTAAAGGCGTCGGCGTCCGTGACCCAGCCCGCCTCCACGGCCCACTCCAGCCCCTGCGACCAGGTAAACGACCCGACCGGCAGGCTGCTGCTGGAGAGCTGCATCAGGCGCAGCCACTGGCGGGCGTGCTCCATCAGCTCATCAGCGCCAGCAGGGCGGAGACGATCAGCCCGCCGCCGAAGGTTTTACGCAGACCGTCGTGACGGCGCAGCAGCAGCCCAGCGGCAAAGCTGGCGCACAGCACCGTGGCGCTGGCGAACATAAACCCGCTGGTGAACAGCCAGAAGCTATGGCCGGACATCTCCACGCCGTGCGCCCAGCCGTGGAACATCGCCAGGGCAGGCACCGCGAGCAGCAGACGGTTTTCAGTCTTAAACATCATCACGCCGCTGACCGCCAGCGAGGCAATAATCAGCATCTCCATGCCGCTAAAGCCGCCGAGCAGGCTGCCTGCGATGGCGCCGACAAGCATCATCCCGAGGGTGGCAAACGGCAGCAGGAGCTTGCGGCCGCTCAGTGCCGAGAGCACGCCTGCACCGGTGAGCATCAGGAGATGATCGAGCCCGGTCAGCGGATGGAAAAAACCAGCCTGAAAGCTGTCGGCACCGTGGCCGGGATGCGCGAGCGCGGGAACGGAAAAAGCCAGCAGTAACAGGGGGAGTAACTTGCGCATGATGGATCCTTAATGTGAATGGGCGTGAGAATGGCTATGGGCATCGCTGGCGTAAGCGCCCGCTTCCGGTTCAAACGGCAGGCTGGCGTAGGTCACCTCCAGCCCAAACTGGCGCAGCATGTCGTCGAGAACGTGATCGTGGTGATAGCGCAGCTCGCCGGGCATCACCTGCAGCGGCACGTGGCGGTTGCCCAGGTGGTAGCAGGCGCGGGCGAGCAGGAAAGGATCGGCACAGCGCACCACGGAGACCGACTCCGGGGCGGCGATCACTTCGATCACTTCGCTGCCGTCGTCGGTGGTCAGCAGGTCCCCCCCGCGCAGCAGCAGGCCGCGCGGCAGCATCAGCCCGGCTTCGCGGCCGTCGTTCAGCGCTACGCGGGCGCGGCTTTTCACCCGCACGTCAATCGGCAGCGTGACGCTGGCGGTAGTCGGGTGCGCGTGGTCCAGGCGTTGGGTCAGATAAATCATCATCACTCCTCAAAACAGGAAATAGCGTTGCGCCATCGGCAGAACGTCAGCCGGTTCGCTGGTAATCAGTTCGCCGTCGACGCGCACCTCGTAGGTTTGCGAGTCGACGGTGATGTTCGGTTGCAGAGCGTTATGGATCATGTCGGCCTTTTTCACCGTCCGGCAGCCTTTCACCACCGCCGTGGCGCTCTGCAGGTTGAGCTGCTGGGGGATACCGTTCGCACTGGCGGCCTGCGAGATAAACGTCAGCCGTGTGGCGTGGCGCGCGGCGCCCAGCGATCCAAACATCGGGCGGTAATGGACCGGCTGCGGCGTGGGGATTGAAGCGTTGATGTCGCCCATCGGCGCGCAGGCGATCATCCCACCTTTGACGATGGTGGTGGGCTTGACGCCGAAGAACGCCGGGGACCAGACCACCAGATCTGCCAGCTTGCCCGCCTCAATCGAGCCCACTTCGTGGGCGATACCGTGGGTCAGCGCCGGGTTAATGGTGTACTTGGCGACATAGCGCTTCACGCGGAAGTTGTCGTTATCGCCGGTCTCTTCCGGCAGCGCGCCGCGCTGAACCTTCATGCGGTGCGCGACCTGCCAGGTGCGGATAATCACTTCCCCAACGCGGCCCATGGCCTGCGAGTCTGACGACGTGAGCGAAAACGCGCCGATGTCGTGCAGCACGTCTTCCGCGGCGATGGTTTCACGACGAATGCGGGATTCGGCAAACGCCACGTCCTCGGCAATATCCGGGTCGAGGTGATGACAAACCATCAGCATGTCGAGATGCTCGTCGATGGTATTGACCGTGTAGGGCAGCGTCGGGTTGGTGGAGGAGGGCAGAATATTCGGGTGCGCGCAGGCGGTGATGATATCCGGCGCGTGGCCACCGCCCGCCCCTTCGGTGTGGAAGGTGTGGATGGTGCGCCCGCCAATGGCGGCCAGCGTATCTTCGACAAACCCGGACTCGTTCAGCGTGTCGCTGTGCAGCGCCACCTGAATGTCCATCTCTTCGGCCACCTCCAGCGAGCAGTTGATCGCCGCAGGCGTGGCGCCCCAGTCTTCGTGGATCTTCAGCCCGATTGCGCCCGCGGCGATCTGCTCGCGCAGGGCCGCCGGGTTGGAACCGTTACCCTTGCCGAGCAGGCCGATATTCACCGGCAGCGTATCGGCAGCCTGCAGCATGCGGGCGATATACCACGGCCCCGGCGTACAGGTGGTGGCGTTGGTGCCCGCCGCCGGACCGGTGCCGCCGCCGATCATGGTGGTGACGCCGGAGACCAGCGCCTCTTCCGCCTGCTGCGGGCAGATCCAGTGGATGTGGGTGTCGATCCCGCCTGCGGTGACGATCTTCCCTTCGGCGGCAATCACTTCCGTCGCCGCGCCAATCGGGATCGTCACGCCGGGCTGGATGTCCGGGTTCCCGGCTTTACCGACAGCAAAGATCCGCCCGTTCTTGACGCCAATATCGGCTTTCACGATCCCCCAGTGATCGACGATCAGCGCGTTGGTCAGCACCAGATCCACGCAGTCGTCTGCGGTCATCTGCCCCTGACCCATGCCGTCGCGGATCACCTTCCCGCCGCCGAACTTGACCTCTTCGCCGTAGATCGTGAGATCGTCTTCTACTTCAATCCACAGCTCGCTGTCGGCCAGCCGCACTTTATCCCCGGTGGTGGGGCCGAACATATCGGCGTAAGCCTGGCGCGAAATCTCAGCCATGTTTCACCTCGCCCATTACCTCGCCGCGAAAGCCGACAATGCGCTGCGCACCCGAGACCTGAACCAGCGTCACTTCCCGCTTCTGGCCGGGCTCAAAGCGCACGGCGGTGCCGGCCGGGATGTTTAACCGGTAGCCTCGGGTCGCCTCACGGTCAAACTTCAGCGCCGGGTTGACCTCGTAAAAGTGATAGTGCGATCCGACCTGGATCGGCCTGTCGCCGTGATTTTCGACAATCACGGTTTGGGTTTCGCGCCCGACGTTGATCGCAATCGTGCCGGGCTGGATCTGGTATTCGCCTGGGATCATCACGCGCTCCTTAGACGATCGGGTTGTGGACGGTGACGAGCTTGGATCCGTCCGGGAAGGTGGCTTCCACCTGAATGTCCGGGATCATCTCCGGCACGCCCTCCATCACCTGGTCGCGCGTCAGGACGTGGCGGCCCGCCTCCATCAGCGAGGCGACGGTTTCGCCATCGCGCGCGCCTTCCATGATGAAGGCGCTGATCAGCGCGACCGATTCCGGGTAATTGAGCTTTACCCCGCGCGCAAGGCGGCGTTCGGCAACCAGCGCGGCGGTAAACAGCAACAGCTTGTCTTTTTCTCTGGGGGTCAGTTCCATAACGTTTCTCTTATGTCTGCCAGATACGCGGCGAACAGGCGGTTTTGGTGGTGAGAAGCGGGCGAAGCGACTGCCAGATATCGCGCATCACCCGCTGGCAAATCAGGTTGTCGTGGGAGAGAAAACGCACCGACAGCAGCTCGTCGGTGAGCGTTGCCCCCGCAAAATGGCCCAGAGGCGCGAGCAGCGCGCGCACCGTGTCGAGATGTTCTTCATTGGCCGGATAGAACAGCAGTGTGCCGATCCACGGGTGTCCGGCAACGGGCGTGAGATCGCCGTCGCCGAGGTGCTGACGCTCAATCAGGCGCGGTTCGTCCTCAACCCAGACTTCAAGGCGGCTCTCCAGCGTGCCGTGGCTGAAGGTCTCATTGATTACCGGTCGTCCCAGACAGTACAGCTCCCACGCCAGCAGCGTGCTGGAGGCCTTCAGGTGGAAGACGGAGCGCAGCGCGGCATTCGCCCCGGGGAAGATAATGGTGTCCTGCGGCAGCCACTCCAGCGTTGATCCCTCATCGAGATAAAAATGCTGGCTCAGACGCGCCTGCGGGCCGCTGCTGCGATAAAACTTGCTGGCGCCGGGCATGGTGATAAGCGTGTGGCTTTTGGCGTCCAGCCGAACGGAAATGTCCAGCGTATCGCCGCCCACAACCCCGCCCGGCGGGTGCAGCAGGTAAAGGTGGCAGGTTTCGCCTTCGGGATAAAATGGACGCTGAACGGTAAGCGGCCCGACGTGATGAGCGGAGTGCAGGAGGGTTTTCTCAGGGGTGTGACAAAACTGCAGGGCAAGCGACGCCTGCCAGCCTTTGTACGAATTATCAGTGACCTGAGCTGCTAACATGCTGCATCCATCTGCTCATCATCGGGGTCGTTTCAGTATGCCCTGGCAGAATTGAAGGCTGTCATATGAGTCGCTTATGGATAAAAAACGGCTCATATGAGCCGGTTTCTAACTTTTATAATCGCCCGGCGGCGCTACGCTTGCACGGGCCTACAAGAGAATGCGCAATGTAGGCTGGGTAAGCGCAGCGCCACCCGGCAGGAAAGGCTAGCGGTAATCCTCCGCATCCACATCATACCCCGACGGCTCCCAGCGGATCGCCAGCAGCGAGGCCAGGCCGATAAATGGCGCCAGCGCAATCACCCAGAACACGGCGGTATCCAGCGAGGCGACCAGCAGCGGGAACAGGAACAGCGACAGCGTCGAGCTGCTGCGCATCAGCGTCTGGTTAAGGCCAACGCCGACGCCGCGCAGCGAGGTCGGGTAGCTCAGTGAGGCAAACGTCATGGTATGCGCGCCCGGGCCGAAGCCCTGGCCGAACAGGAAGAGCGCCAGCATCGCCACGGCAAGCACGCCTTCGGTGGCGCCTTCCGGACGACCAATTAGCCCCAGGCCCAGCAGCGCGACCAGCTGGCAGGCGTAACCCGCCAGCGACATCCGCCAGGCGCCGAAGCGCGGCACGTAGCGTACCGCCAGCAGTCCGCCAACGAAGGCAAACAGCAGGTTAAGCACCAGAGAAATCAGGATGGTGGTCAGCATCGACTGGACGAAGAAGCTGGAGATGATCACCGGCAGACCAAACGCCACCGCGTTATAGGCGAACGAAGAGACGACTGACAGCAGCGTGGCGAGCGTTGTGCGGCGTAAGTAGACGCCGCGGAACAAGTTCAGATAGTTGGACCATTTCGCTTTATTCACGACGGGAGCTGGCTGGCTGAGCGCATCCTGCGGCACGTGGGCATTGATGTTATACGACTGACGCAAAATAGACGCCGCCTCCTTCAGGTTGCCCTGATTTGCCGCCCAGACCGGCGATTCGCTCATGTAGCGGCTGCGGATGGCGATAATCACCAGCGCGGGTACCGCGCCGAAGCCAAGGATCAGGCGCCACAGCCAGTCGCTGTGGCTTTCCGGCAGCACGGCGTAGAAGAACAGCACCAGCAGGTAGGAGATACTGATGGCGGCATACCAGGTGGGGCACCACATGGCGACGCTGGAGGCCTTATTGCCGGGGCCTTTTAGCCTGGCGAACTCGCTTAAAAATGCCATCGCCACGGGAAGGTCGATCCCGACGCCAAGCCCCATGACAAAGCGGGCACCGGCCAGCACATATTCGTTCGGGGCCAGCGCACAGGCGATGGCGGCCACCACGAAGAAGAGCATGTCGGCCATAAAGACGCGATAGCGCCCGATTTTATCCGTGAGATAACCGCCGAGCAGCGCCCCGACAATCGCGCCAAACGTAATGGCGGACGCCACCATGCCGGTACCGGCGGGCGTCAGGTTAAATTCGCGGGTGATATCTTTTATGCCGAAGGCCAGCGCGCCCAGATCGTAGGCATCGAGGAAAATCCCGCCCAGCGCGATACCGATCACGATGCGAGCATTGGCCCGGCCCTGAGAACCATCATTAACGAGGCGTGAAACATCCGATGCGCTGCGCACCCACTGGATGTCGCCATCGGAACGTTTTCCTGCCGTTGAAAGGGGAGTTGTTTCTGTGATTTCTGCCATTTTCTTCTTATGTGGTTGTATTGTGTCATTAACAGTTACCACAGGCAGAAGGTGACCAAAATCACATTTGGCTATAAGGCATAACTAACCTTACGGAGCGTCTTTTTTCTTCCTCTTGAGCTTCGTCCAGATTTTGGTCTCCTGACGACGCCACAGGCGCTGAATATTGTCGTGATGACGCAGCAGGATAAGGCAGGAGAGCATCGATACCGGGAAGGTGAACTGAGGTTTGAACCACCAGACGTAGAACGGGGCAATCAGCGCGCTGACGATCGCGCCCAGCGACGAATAGCCGCTCAGCAGAATGGTGAGCAGCCAGGTGCCAGCCATCACGCCGGTTAAATCCCAGCCGATAGGCGCAATGGCACCAAAAGCGGTTGCCACACCTTTACCACCTTTAAAACCGAAGAATACGGGCCAGATGTGGCCGACACAGGCAGCAATCGCAATGAGCCCCAGCCAGAACGGCGTGACGCCCAGCGCATACGCGCCCCAGACGGGTAGCATCCCTTTCAGAACATCAAAAATCAAAACCGCTACGGCTGCTCCCTTGCCGCCAATTCGTAGTACGTTGGTCGCTCCCGGATTCCCGGAACCACTTTCACGCGGGTCAGGTAACCCGGCGATGCGGCAGACCAGAATGGCGCTGGAGATTGAGCCGCAAAGATAGGCGAGGAGGATCATTCCAGGCGCGATTGCACTCATAACGCTGTTCCGTTTTGAAAATGTATCTGTATTCTCAGCATCTGTGGATAATACGCATAATTCGCCGGAAGTGGTATCCGGTTTAGCCAAAAAGCAGGCAGGTCGTGATGGATATTGTATTTATAGAGCAACTTTCGGTAATCACCACTATTGGTGTTTACGACTGGGAACAGACCATCGAGCAGAAGCTGGTGTTCGATATCGAAATGGGCTGGGATAACCGCAAGTCGGCAAAAAGCGATGACGTGAACGACTGTCTTAGCTATGCCGACATCAGTGAAACGGTCATCGGCCACGTGGAAGGGCAACGTTTTGCGCTGGTCGAACGGGTGGCGGAAGAAGTCGCAGAATTGCTGCTGAAAAAATTCAACTCACCGTGGGTGCGCATCAAGCTGAGCAAACCGGGCGCGGTGGCGCGCGCGGCCAACGTGGGCGTCATTATCGAGCGTGGCACAAATCTGAAAGGGAAGATTTAACGTCATAATAGCTAAACCATTTTAGGTTATACCGGTCTCAAGACTGTATCTTTATCGGCTGTCCGTACGGGACACCGTTTTTTTATATCTTTTTAGGGGTTTATAGATGAGCGATATGCACTCGCTGCTGGTGGCGGCAATACTGGGTGTGGTCGAAGGATTGACGGAGTTTTTACCGGTTTCCAGTACCGGCCATATGATTATTGTTGGCCATCTGCTGGGCTTTGAAGGCGATACTGCAAAAACGTTTGAAGTGGTGATCCAACTGGGGTCTATTCTTGCGGTGGTGGTGATGTTCTGGCGCCGTCTGTTTGGCCTGATCGGTATCCATTTTGGCCGCCCGCCGCAGCACGAAGGGATGAGTAAAGGCCGCCTGTCGCTGATCCATATTCTGCTCGGGATGATCCCGGCGGTGGTGCTGGGCCTGGTTTTCCACGACGCCATCAAATCGCTGTTTAACCCGATTAACGTGATGTACGCGCTGGTGGTGGGCGGCTTCCTGCTGATCGCCGCGGAAGTGCTGAAGCCAAAAACGCCGCGCGCGGAAGGGCTGGACGATATGACGTATCGTCAGGCGTTTATCATTGGCTGCTTCCAGTGTCTGGCGCTGTGGCCGGGCTTCTCGCGTTCAGGTGCCACCATTTCCGGTGGGATGCTGATGGGCGTAAGCCGTTACGCCGCGTCAGAGTTCTCGTTCCTGCTGGCGGTGCCGATGATGATGGGCGCCACCGCGCTTGACCTCTATAAAAGCATCGGTTTCCTGACCACCGGCGACATTCCGATGTTCGCCGTCGGCTTCATCACCGCGTTTATCGTGGCGCTGATTGCCATCAAAACCTTCCTGCAGCTGATTAAGCGTATCTCGTTCATTCCGTTCGCGATCTACCGCTTTATCGTTGCCGCTGCGGTGTACGTGGTCTTCTTCTGACCGACTGCCCTCAGTCTTTTGGCTGAGGGCAATGCTTTTCCTTCCACTCTGATACCGCCTGAATCCGCCGTTTCGTCAGTTCTTCGCGAATGTCCGGGCCTTTGAATCCCGCCTCGACAACGTCCTTCGTCGGCACCGCTTTGGCTACCTCCCAGGCTTTACGCAGTAAACGTCCCTGCGGGTAGTCACAGGCTTCAAACCCGGTACGCCCGCGCACGTCAGCCTCGCTGGTGAGCGCGATCTGCTCCACGCGCTGGGGTTTGCGCCAGGCGTCGATGTTATCGAACAGCTTAACGATGGTGGCCGGTTTCAGGATCGGGAAGGTGTGGATCAGGTCGTGGAATTCGGCCACCAGTTTCGCCAGATCGCGGATTTCGTTCGGCACGCGCAGGCGCTGGCACAGCCCTTCGACCAGCTTCACCCCTGCCGGACCGTGCCCGTGGTGCCGAGGCCAGAGCTCTTTTGGCGTTAAGCCTTTGCCGAGATCGTGGCACAGGGTGGAAAAGCGCACGTCCACGTCAGGGCTGAGCATGGCCGCCATGCTCAGGGTCATCAGCGTGTGCACGCCGGTGTCAATCTCCGGATGCCATTTCGCCGGAGCCGGTACGCCAAACAGCGCGTCTATTTCCGGGAACAGCACCTTCAGGGCGCCGCAGTCGCGCAGCACCTGGAAAAAGACCTGCGGGTTACGCGTGGTGAGCGCATTCTCGGTCTCTTTCCAGACGCGCTCTGGCGTCAGGTGTTCAAGCTCGCCCGCCTCGGTCATGGCGGTCATCAGCGCCATGGTCTCATCGGCAATGCGGAAGCTGAGATGGGCGTAACGCGCGGCAAAACGCGCCACGCGCAGCACGCGGAGCGGATCTTCAGAAAACGCAGGGGAGACGTGACGTAAGAGACGGTTGCGCAGATCGTCCTGGCCGCCATAAGCGTCAATAATCTGGCCGTGCTCGTCCTGCGCCAGCGCGTTAATGGTCAGATCGCGACGCAGGAGATCGTCCTCCAGCGTGACGTCCGGCGCGGCGTAGCAGGTAAAGCCCGTATAGCCCGAACCTGATTTCCGCTCGGTACGCGCCAGGGCGTACTCTTCGCGGCTTTTCGGGTGTAAAAAGACGGGAAAATCGCGGCCTACCTGCTGGTAGCCCGCGTCGAGCATCTCTTCCGGGGTGGCGCCAACCACCACCCAGTCTTTATCTTTGACCGGCAGACCTAACAACGCATCACGTACCGCACCACCGACCAGATAACTCTTCACGCCTGACACTCCCGTTTTCTCTTTTCCAGAATGATACGTAAGTCTGGCAGAGAAGACGAATTAGTTCATCCAGCGATCTTTACGTTTACGGCTTGGGATCAGGTGCGGCAGAACCAGACCCAGCACCAGACCTACGCCCAGCACGCCGCCGCCATACATAAACCACTGCATGATGATGGTGCGCTGTTTGTCATCGAGCTGCAGGTTGGCGGCATTCACTTTCTTCTGCGCGACAATCAGCTCGTTTTTCAGCTTCTGGTTCTCTTCTTTCAGGCCGTTAATCACCCCGTCGCTCTGCGCCACTTTCTGCTGCATCTCGGCGGTACGCTGGTTCCAGGTTCCGTCGATATTGTTCAGCTTGTCGGTCAGGGTTTTCACCTGATTTTCCAGATCCGGTACGCGGGTGCGCAGGCTTGGCACGGTGCTCAGCTCTTTCAGTGGGATCCAGGACGTGCGGCCAGAACTGTCGCGAACCTGACCGTAGTTGGTGTCCGCGTTGGTCTGTAACAGGGTGACTTCCTCGCCGGCATTTACCGTACCCACGAGGCGATAATTATCTCCGGGGCCACTGCGTACCCAGGTGTTCAGTTCGTCAGAAACGTAACGCTTCTCTTCAGCGTGCACTGCGGTTGCGGCGCTAAAAGCGAGTAAAGTAAGTCCAATCAGGCGTAATTTAAGCATCATTAGTCGTTATTTTCATAAATAGTGGAACGATAGTAGTGGCAACAGTGTCTCTACGCAAAGCATTCATCAGCAATCAGAATCATCTGTGTCACGACTCTACACATTTACGCCCGTCAAATTGCTCATTGCATGGCAATTTGGCGCAAAATACTATGTACTGACAAACAAATGGCGAGGAAGTTCGCCCTCATTGACGCGTCTGTGACGCCCGCAAAAGTACAAGGCTATGGCTCAGGAAATCGAATTAAAATTTATCGTCGAAAAAGACAGCGTTGACGCACTCCGCCAGCATCTGCATACGCTCTCCGGCGAACACCATGCACCGGTACAACTGCTTAATATTTATTACGAAACGCCGGATAACTGGCTACGCCGCCACGATATGGGGCTGCGCATCCGTGGCGCGAGTGGGCGCTACGAGATGACGATGAAAATTGCCGGCCGCGTGGTCGGCGGGTTACATCAGCGTCCGGAATACAATATCGACATCAGTCAGCCAGAACTTGAGCTGGAACGTTTTCCGGCGGAAGTCTGGCCGGAAGGCGAGCTGCCTGCCACGCTGGCGGAGCAGGTGCAGCCGCTGTTCAGCACCGATTTCTGGCGCGAGAAATGGCTGGTGACGGAAGGTAAAAGCCGCATCGAAATCGCCCTCGATCTGGGTGAGGTGAAGGCGGGTGAGTACCAGGAGCCGATCTGCGAACTGGAGCTTGAGCTGCTGGAAGGGGATGCAAATGACGTGCTGAAGCTGGCGCGCAGGCTGGTGAACCAGTCCGGATTGCGCCAGGGGAGCCTGAGCAAAGCCGCGCGGGGTTACCATCTGGCCGCCGGAAATGCGCCGCGCGTGCTGAAAGTGACGACCATTTTGCGCGTTGCGCCGAAAGCCAGCGTTGAGCAGGGGCTGGAAGCCGCGCTGGAGCTGGCGCTTTCTCAGTGGCAGTACCATGAAGAGCTGTGGGTACGAAATGTGAAAAACGCCAAATCCCACGTGCTGGCGGCCATTGCCCTGGTGCGCCATACCCTGACGCTCTTCGGCGGTATTGTTCCTCGCAAAGCGAGCGCTCACTTACGTGATCTGCTGACGCAAACCGAAACGCTGATGCTCTCGGATGTATCTGCGCAAACGGCGATCTACAGTCCGCAAGCCGCTTCGGCAAAACTGGCGCTGACCGAGTTTCTGGTGACGCGCGGCTGGCGCGCCTTCCTGGATGCGAAAGCCGAGGCCAAAATCGCGGAAAACTTTAAGCGTTTCGCAGATATTCATCTTTCCCGTCATGCGGCCGAACTGAAGAGCACCTTTGCGTATCCGCTCGGCGATAAGTATGGCGATCAGCTTCCCCGTCTTTCGCGCAACATCGACAGCATGCTGCTCCTTTCCGGTGCCTACGACGGGCCACAGGCGCAGGCGTGGCTGGAAAACTGGCAGGGGCTGAAGCATGCCATCGAAACCCGTCAGCATATTGAGATAGAGCATTTCCGTAACGAGGCCATTTCGCAGGAGCCGTACTGGCTGCACAGCGGAAAACGTTAACTCTGGCAAGGAACCCTTAGAATGCCGCTTTCTTCACCGTTACAGCAGCAGTGGCAGACCGTTTGCGAACGTCTGCCTGAGTCATTACCGGCGTCATCGTTAAGCGAGCAGGCGAAAAGCGTGCTCGTCTTCAGTGATTTTGTGCAGGAAAGCATTGCCGTCTACCCGGACTGGCTGACGGAGCTTGAGAACGCACCGCCGCAGGCGGACGAGTGGCGGCACTATGCCGCCTGGCTGCAGGCCGCGCTTGAAGACGTCGCGGATGAGGCGACGCTGATGCGCGTCCTGCGTCAGTTCCGCCGTCGTGTGATGGTGCGCATTGCCTGGGTGCAGGCGCTGGAACTGGTGAGTGAAGAGAGTACGTTGCAGCAGTTAAGCGAGCTGGCGCAGACGCTGATTGTCGCCGCGCGCGACTGGCTCTACGCCGCCTGCTGTAAAGAGTGGGGCACGCCGTGCAGCGAGGAAGGGGTTCCTCAGCCGCTGTTGATTCTGGGGATGGGCAAGCTGGGCGGCTGCGAGCTGAACTTTTCCTCCGATATCGACCTGATTTTCGCCTGGCCTGAGAACGGCTCCACGCGCGGCGGCCGTCGCGAGCTGGACAACGCCCAGTTCTTTACCCGCCTCGGCCAGCGTCTGATTAAGGCGCTGGATCAGCCGACGCAGGACGGCTTTGTCTACCGCGTGGACATGCGCCTGCGTCCGTTTGGCGACAGCGGGCCGCTGGTGCTGAGCTTTGCCGCGCTGGAGGATTACTACCAGGAGCAGGGGCGCGACTGGGAGCGTTACGCGATGGTCAAGGCACGGATCATGGGCGACAGCGACGACGCCTACGCCAACGAGCTGCGCGCCATGCTGCGCCCGTTCGTGTTCCGTCGCTATATCGACTTCAGCGTCATCCAGTCCCTGCGCAATATGAAAGGGATGATCGCCCGTGAGGTTCGCCGTCGCGGGCTGAAGGACAACATCAAGCTCGGCGCGGGCGGCATTCGCGAAATCGAATTTATCGTCCAGGTCTTCCAGCTGATTCGCGGTGGGCGCGAGCCGTCGCTACAGTCCCGCTCGCTGCTGCCGACGCTGAGCGCCATTGAGCAGCTTCACCTGCTGCCGGACGGCGACGCGCAAACCCTGCGCGAGGCCTATCTTTTCCTGCGCCGTCTGGAAAACCTGCTGCAAAGCATCAACGACGAACAGACCCAGACCCTGCCGGGGGATGACCTTAACCGGGCGCGTCTGGCCTGGGGGATGCGCGTGGATGACTGGTCAACGCTGACCGAACGGCTCGATGCCCATATGGCAGGCGTGCGCCGCATCTTCAACGAGCTGATCGGTGATGACGAAAGCGAATCGCAGGACGATGCCCTTTCCGAGCACTGGCGCGAGCTGTGGCAGGACGCGCTCCAGGAAGATGACACCACGCCGGTGCTGACGCATTTAACCGACGACGCGCGCCATCGCGTGGTGGCGCTGATTGCCGATTTCCGTCTTGAGCTGAACAAGCGCGCCATTGGCCCGCGCGGCCGTCAGGTGCTGGATCACCTGATGCCGCATCTGCTGAGCGAGGTCTGCTCGCGGGCAGATGCGCCGGTGCCGCTGTCGCGCATGATGCCGCTGCTGAGCGGGATCATCACGCGTACCACGTACCTTGAACTTTTGAGCGAGTTTCCGGGGGCACTCAAGCACCTGATTACGCTCTGCGCCGCCTCCCCGATGGTGGCCAACAAGCTGGCGCGTTATCCGCTGCTGCTGGATGAGCTGCTCGACCCGAACACCCTGTATCAACCCACGGCGACGGATGCCTACCGTGACGAGCTGCGTCAGTATCTGCTGCGCGTGCCGGAAGAGGACGAAGAGCAGCAGCTGGAGGCGCTGCGACAGTTTAAGCAGGCCCAGATGCTGCGCGTGGCGGCGGCGGATATCGCCGGAACGCTGCCGGTAATGAAAGTGAGCGATCACTTAACCTGGCTCGCGGAAGCGATCATCGACGCGGTCGTGCAGCAGGCGTGGGTGCAGATGGTGGCCCGCTACGGCCAGCCGAAGCACCTTGCTGACCGGGAGGGGCGAGGCTTTGCCGTGGTCGGTTACGGCAAGCTCGGCGGCTGGGAGCTGGGATACAGCTCCGATCTGGATTTAATTTTCCTGCACGACTGCCCGGTTGACGTGATGACCGACGGCGAGCGTGAGATTGACGGGCGTCAGTTCTATCTGCGCCTGGCCCAGCGCATCATGCACCTGTTCAGCACCCGCACTTCGTCGGGCATTTTGTATGAAGTCGATGCGCGCCTGCGTCCGTCCGGCGCGGCGGGTATGCTGGTCACCTCAACGGAGTCCTTCGCCGATTACCAGAAGAATGAAGCCTGGACCTGGGAGCATCAGGCGCTGGTGCGCGCCCGCGTGGTGTATGGCGATCCGCAGCTCAAAACGCAGTTCGATGCCGTCCGTAAGGATGTGATGACCACCCCGCGCGAGGGCAGTACGCTGCAGACCGAAGTGCGCGAGATGCGCGAGAAAATGCGCGCGCACCTGGGTAATAAACACCGCGATCGCTTTGATATCAAAGCCGACGAGGGCGGGATTACCGATATTGAGTTCATTACTCAGTATCTGGTGCTGCTCCACGCGCACGACAAGCCGAAGCTGACCCGCTGGTCGGATAACGTGCGCATTCTGGAGCTGCTGGCGCAAAACGACATCATGGACGAGCAGGAGGCGCAGGCCTTAACCCGCGCCTACACCACGCTGCGCGACGAGCTGCATCACCTGGCGCTACAGGAGCAGCCGGGGCACGTGGCGCTGGACTGTTTTGTCGCAGAGCGCGCTCAGGTAACGGCCAGCTGGCAGAAGTGGCTGGTGGAACCGTGCGTAACAAATCAAGTGTGATATTATCGCGCGCAAATTGTGAATCTTTCTGGAGTCAGGAATGAAAGTAACACTGCCAGAGTTTGAACGTGCTGGAGTAATGGTTGTTGGGGATGTGATGCTGGATCGCTACTGGTATGGGCCGACCAGCCGCATCTCTCCGGAAGCACCGGTACCGGTGGTTAAGGTCGACACCATTGAAGAGCGTCCCGGCGGCGCGGCAAACGTGGCGATGAACATAGCCTCTCTGGGCGCGCACTCGCGTCTGGTTGGCCTGACCGGTATCGACGATGCGGCGCGCGCGCTGAGCAAGTCGCTGGCGGACGTGAACGTGAAGTGTGACTTCGTTTCTGTTCCGACCCACCCGACCATCACCAAGCTGCGCGTGCTGTCACGTAACCAGCAGCTGATCCGCCTTGACTTTGAAGAAGGGTTCGAAGGCGTTGATCCCGAGCCGCTGCACGAGCGCATTAACCAGGCGTTAGGCAATATCGGCGCGCTGGTGCTGTCCGACTACGCGAAAGGCGCGCTGGCCAGCGTGCAGACGATGATCCAGCTGGCGCGTAAGGCCAGCGTACCGGTGCTGATCGACCCGAAAGGCACCGACTTTGAGCGCTATCGCGGCGCAACCCTGCTGACGCCAAACCTCTCCGAGTTTGAAGCGGTGGCGGGCAAATGCAAAACCGAGGAAGAGCTGGTTGAGCGCGGCATGAAGATCATTACTGACTTCGAATTATCTGCGCTGCTGGTGACCCGCTCCGAGCAGGGGATGACGCTGCTGCAGCCGGGCAAGGCGCCGCTGCATATGCCAACCCAGGCGCAGGAAGTGTACGACGTGACCGGTGCCGGCGACACGGTGATCGGCGTGCTGGCGGCGACGCTGGCGGCGGGGAACTCTCTGGAAGAAGCGTGCTACTTCGCCAACGCCGCGGCAGGTGTGGTCGTCGGTAAACTCGGTACCTCAACCGTTTCCCCAATCGAGCTGGAAAACGCGGTGCGCGGCCGTGCGGATACCGGCTTTGGCGTCATGACCGAAGAGGAGCTGAAAGTGGCCGTTGCTGCCGCGCGCAAGCGCGGTGAAAAAGTGGTGATGACTAACGGCGTGTTCGACATCCTGCACGCGGGCCACGTGTCGTATCTGGCGAATGCGCGTAAGCTGGGCGATCGCCTGATTGTGGCGGTGAACAGCGATGCGTCCACGAAGCGCCTGAAGGGTGAAACGCGTCCGGTGAACCCGCTTGAGCAGCGTATGATCGTGCTCGGCGCGCTGGAAGCCGTGGACTGGGTGGTGTCGTTTGAAGAAGACACGCCGCAGCGCCTGATTGCCGGTATTCTGCCGGACCTGCTGGTGAAGGGCGGGGATTACAAGCCGGAGCAAATCGCGGGTAGCGAAGAGGTCTGGGCCAACGGCGGCGAGGTGATGGTGCTCAACTTCGAGGATGGGTGTTCCACCACCAACATCATCAAGAAGATCCAGAAAGACAGTCAGTAAAAAACGGGCCTATTGGCCCGTTTTTTTATGTCGGGTGGCGGCTGCGCCTTACCCGACCTACGCGTTCATTCAGGCCCGGTAAGGCGTAGCCGCCACCGGGCTCAACAGGCCGCACTTACTCCTGGTTATCCACCGGCGGAATGGCTGGCGCTGGCTTCACTTCTTCCGGCGCATTGCGGTTTTCCAGCTCGGTCAGACGCTGTTCCAGCAGTGCCAGCTTCTCGCGGGTGCGCAGCAGAACCTGGGTCTGCACGTCAAACTCTTCGCGGCTGACGAGATCAAGGCGAACCAACTGCGCCTGCAGCGTCTGGCGGATTTTCTTCTCAACGTCATCACCAAATTCACGAATGCCTTTTGGCATAGACTCGTGAACCTGACGCGCAATTTGCTCAATTTTCTTCGGGTCAATCATTGTCGTTTCCCTTGATGAAAAGGTGTTAGTGTCCATTGTAGCGCGTCATGCCCGGGGTAAACAAAATTGTTTGATGCTTATGCATTGCCCAGGATAATCAATAGCGTTATAGTTATCTCGCTTATTCTCAGGGCGGGGCGAAATTCCCCACCGGCGGTAAATCAGCTTAACGCTGAAAGCCCGCGAGCGCTTTGGGTGAATTCTCAAAGGTCAGCAGATCCGGTGTAATTCCGGGGCCGACGGTTAGAGTCCGGATGGGAGAGAGTAACGATCCAGTCGGGCATGGGCCCGCTCACGTTATCTTTTTGCCGCTTATACGGCGCTCCTAAGACTGCCCTGATTCTGGTAACCATAATGTTAATGAGGTTTTTTTACCATGAATCAGACGCTACTTTCCTCTTTTGGCACTTCAACTCAACGTGTTGAACATGCACTGGATGCACTGCGCGAAGGCCGCGGTGTGATGGTGCTTGACGATGAAAACCGTGAAAACGAAGGCGACATGATTTTCGCCGCCGAAAACATGACCGTTGAACAGATGGCGCTGACCATCCGTCACGGCAGCGGCATCGTATGCCTGTGTATTACCGAAGATCGTCGTAAGCAGCTCGAGCTGCCGATGATGGTCGAAAACAACACCAGCGCCTTTGGTACCGGATTTACCGTGACCATTGAAGCGGCGCATGGCGTGACCACCGGTGTGTCTGCGGCTGACCGTCTGACCACCGTACGTGCCGCGATTGCTGATGATGCGAAGCCATCCGATCTGCATCGTCCAGGCCACGTCTTCCCACTGCGCGCGCAGGCGGGTGGCGTGCTGACCCGCGGCGGTCACACCGAAGCGACGATCGACCTGGTGACGCTGGCAGGCTTCAAACCTGCGGGCGTGCTGTGTGAACTGACCAACGACGACGGCACCATGGCGCGTGCACCAGAGTGCATCACCTTCGCGCGTCTGCACAACATGCCGGTGGTAACGATTGAAGATCTGATTGAGTATCGCCAGGCGCACGAGCGCAAAGCCAGCTGAAATGGCTGATGTGAAAAAGCCGGGGAAACCCGGCTTTTTTGTCTCTAGTGGTAGTTAATTTTGAACAGCACCACCGTTTCGAACGGCCCGGACTGGATCGCTTTTCCTTCGACCGGCGACAGCTCTGCGGTGTATTGCTGCTCATGCTCAAGCGTGCTGCCCGTAAAATCCACGTATTCGTTGTAGTGGTTAAAGGTGTAGGGCTCGGTTCCGTTAAGGATCCTCAGCTTCAGGCCATTGCCTATCAGCAGTGCGGTATCGTTGGCGGTAAGCGCTTCATTTGTATAGAACGACGAGTCCATTTTGAAGCCATCTGAACATTGGGCATCCTGCACTTTCGTCGTCTTCACCGAAAAGGTCCGTTTACGCGTCTGTTGATTCACAATATCGCGTGCGCTAAAGGTGCCGAAATCAATCTCCTGGTTCTCAGGGTAAATACTGAACGTTGCCCCGCAGTCCAGAACGGTAATATTTTGCAGCCCGTTGATGTGATATTTGAGGTTTTTCGCATCCGACATCTGGTTCACGCCGCCTTTTCCGTCAAACTGGACAACGATGTAATCGCTCAGCGAGCTGACGTAGCCGTGAGGCGGCATGGCTTTAATTTTTACGTATAAGCGCAGACGAGCAATGAAGGTTCGTGAAGTGTGGATATCATCCGGGTTACCGGAACAGATACGATTTTCCCATCCCATTTGTCGGATCTGCTCGGGGGTATAAATCGTGATGTTTTGGTTGTCCAGACACTGTCGGGTATCGACGCCGTTAGGCTGGCCTTTTGCATCGTAGTCTATCCCTTCATAGGTTACGCCCAGTTCATAATAGGGATCGGAGGTTGAAGGATAAGGATTCACCCAGCCAAAAATATCCTCCGGTTGAAAGCTGCTTGTGACATTGTGGTTGCATGTCACCGGGATTTTGATGTCATCCGATTCCCAAATTTTCTCACCTGCCTGTGCATTACTGGGGATAGCAAACGGCGAGATCGTTTTAGTTTCTTCTACGGGGCCGCCCGAACCGCCCAGGTAGCAGTCGAGCGCCAGCGCTTCTCTTAAAGGCAGCACTGAGAGCAGCACTATGAACAATACGTTAGCGAGATTGCGCATCTTTTTCGATCTTCCGTTCGGTGAGCGAGCACTGCGCCGTTCCCGCGCACTGTACGTCGACCTTTTTCAGCGCGCCGTAATCGTCGATATAACCGATGCTGTAATAGTTACCGTGGTAGTCACCGGTAGAGGTTGTTGCTGTCGCGAAAGGCGCAAGCATCAGGCTGTCGAAGCCCGGAAGCATGGTTCTGGCATTCTTACTGAGCCACGCCAGCGTGATGTAGTACGGCGTCGGGTTATGTATGGTCAGCCCTTTCGCAGTAGCTGAAATTTCCATCCGCATTTCAGCCTGCTCGCCGGGTTTTTTGGTAATCGCTTTAGGGCGCCAGAACAGCTTGATCCTGCTCTGCATCGCCACCTGCATGACGCTGCGTTCATCGCTGGCGCTGGTGCTTTTCGGGGGCACTTCGCGCAGGTTGAAATAAAACAGGGATTCTCTGTCTTTCGGTAACTGACTGGTGGCCGCTTGCTTAACGATCCTGACCTGCGATGCGGAACCCGCTTCAATGCGTTGAATCGGAGGCAGCGCCATGAAATGCCTGTCTTCTTTACGGCCTTTCTCATCTTCAATCCAGGAGAGCGCCAGATAGGGCAGCGCTTTACTCTGGTTTTCAATCTTCAGGCTGCTGGCCTTGTCGCTTTCCGGAAAGACAATGCGCGTGCGGTCCAGGTTTACGGCCGCGTGAGTGGTGAATGCTGTGCCGACCAGCATCAGGCACAGGCTTTTGAGTAAGGTTAATTTCATCATGATTTCTTACTGACATGGCAGTATCAACTGCATACTGTTTTCAAGGTGTGAAGGTAACGTGAAGCGACACTGCTGATTGTCTCCCCACGTCACGCGAAACTGTTGTTGTGGCTCTACGGCGCCGAGCCAGACGTGGCCGTCATCGGCGACCATGGCAATCTGCCGATCGTCTTCAAGCTGGCGAACAATGGCGCCCAGCGGCGGCGTGCCAGAGGCAGTTCGTAAGATGCCTGCGATATCATTGCCTGCACGCGTCGCGATCTGACGGTACCCGATGGCACCTTCCGTCCAGGTTGAGGTGACGACGCGGGTGTCAACGTCTACGCCATCGGGCAGGTTGTTCATATTGACCTGCACGCTGGAAGGCGAATAGCTGGAGATGGACGGTAAAACGCCAATCCCGAAGCGATTGGTTTCATCCCGCGACATGTTCAGCGGGATGTTGCCGACGCCATCGGTACTGACCATCACGCGCGGCTCGTTACCGTAGCTGCGGCGGTGCAGCGCAGCGCCTTTAGCCGTCGAGGTGAATGAACCGGTCCAACTGGCACTCAGGGAATTGTATTCGTTAGCCTTAACGCTCCCGGAGAGATTCAGGTCGCCATAAGGAGAATAATGTTGATAGTTGCCGCTCACCTGCGCGCCGGCATCTGACTTCTCGCTTTCGGTACCTGCCGAAACGCCCCAGGTGTTGTTGCGGTCTGATGTGTCATACCACGATACGTTCTGGCTCAGACTGTCGCTGTTGCGCAGGTCGTAATTCAGACGATGATCGGGATCGAGCGGTACGCTCAGTGAGAGATAGAACTGCGTATCGTCGTCTTCGTCTTCATAGTGGGTTTTACTCCACGACACGGTGACGCCCAGATTTTTCCAGCGACCGATATCAAAGTTATAGCCTGCGGTCACGCTGCCCGTCGTGGAGGAGGAATCGTTCCACCAGGTTTGACGCAGCATGTTCACATAGAGGTTGAGCGATAGCGCCGAAATGTACTGGCTTGCCGTCACGCTGAGCGTCTGTTTTTCTGACTGCCGATCGTTATTGTCATCATCCAGAAAACGGGCGTAGCTGAGAAACTGCGGGTCGGAATAGCGATAACTGGCGAGCGTAAGCTGGCTGCCGGTGGTATCGAAACGCTTACTGTAGTTGAAACGGTAGCTGTAACCTGTCTGGCTATTCTGATTGGGCAACTGGCTGGTTGCCTGCGTCACGTCAAAAGAGAGCGCGCCCAGGTACTCCATGTTTTGACCTATTCCGGCGGCAACGGACCGGTAGCGATCGCCATCGGCGAGCGTACCGCCATAGAGGGAGGTTTGTGACAGCATCCCCCAGGAGAATTCGCCGCTCATAAACGCGTTATCTTCAACGTCATGCGAGGCGTCTTTGCGCGCTTTTCCTGCCGCCAGCTTATAGCGAACCTGACCTTTGCGGGTTAAAAAAGGCATCGATTCCGCAGAAACCTGGAAGGTGCTTACGCGCCCATCTTCTTCTGTCACTTTGACGTCCAGCGTACCCTGTACAGACTGGTTTAGATCCTGAATAACAAACGGCCCTGGCGGAACGTTGCTTTGGTAAATGACACGGTCAGCCAGGCTAACCGTTACCGTGGCGTTAGTTTGCGCGAGGCCGGTAATTTGTGGCGCGTAGCCGCGCAGCGACCATGGCAGCATGCGCTCATCGCTAATCAGGGAGGCACCGGTATAGGTGAAGGCATCAAAAATAGCGGACTGGAAATCCGTTTCACCCAGTGTGAGTTTGGCTCCGAGCGAGGGGAGAGGACGGAACATATAGAGGCGTGAAAAGCGCCCGTCATTCTCTGAACCTGCGTCGGTATGGGTTTGTGTATACTGATAATCACCGCGCAGTCGCCACGCGCCCATATTCGCGCCGGCAGTGCCATAAGTGTTGACGTTATCCGTGCTGCTGCCATCGTTCGGCTGGTAATGACTGGCAAAAAGATTGTAATCCAGTAGTACGCCCGGCACGCCGTTGTCCCAGGTTGAAGGGGGCATCCAGTCTGCGGCACGGTACTGTAACCAGGCCTGAGGTATCGTGACCTTCAGCGTCTGGCTGGATTGCTCAAAATTAAATTTAATATCCGGTTTTGATGCAAAGTCGACGCACCCGTCTTTTTCCGCCAATGCGCTACGGATATTGTCCTGCAGAGCAAATGTATCGGCCAGTTCAGGTGGAATACAGACTTGTACGCTCTTGTCTATCTCCTGCCAGCGGAGCTGCCAGCCATTTGCCAGCGGGATATCATTAATTGAAACGGTAACAAAATAGTCGCCTGGTGTGATCGATATTTGATCTTTAAAAAGAGATAAATCAACGCTGCCACGCTGATCTTTATCGATGGCATTGATGTTAAATTCGGTGGCGGAGGCAAGTTCCACCATAAACAGGGACGTCATAATAATTATGCATTGTAATTTATATGTCATCGCCCTGTTACTCAAATAAATACATTCAACGCCGGCTGACATTAAATGCCAGCCGGTTTAATTTGAAACATGGCGTAGTTATTTATACGCCAGAATATAGTTGGCTGTAGCTTCCACCTGGCCAGCAGTCGCCGTTTTACCCGTTACCACTTCCATTAATGCTTTGAAGTGCAGCGTTTGAGTCGTTGAGCCTGCCAGCAGAGCAACCTCATTAGCAGCACCCAGCGTGATGTTGGCTTCGGCGTTATTCAGAAGACGAACGCCCACGTTCTGTGCACCACTTGCATAGGTATTGGTCATCAGACTGGTGTCGGTCGCGTCTGTCGCTGAGCTGGTAAACGTGACATCGACTTTGGTCACTGGTGTGTCAGTCTCGTCGGCCGGATCGTCAAGCTGGCAGTTTTCCAGATTGATATCAACCGGAACTGCGGAAGACTTCTTGTTGGCATTGATCACGGCTGTGGTCACTTCACCGAGATCGACTTCTTTATCAACGCTGTCTGGTGCAATGCTGCAAGGCGCATCAATAACAACGCCTTTGAATTTGATTTTTCCCGACCCCTGCTCGGCAGCAAAGGCGGAACCCGATACTGCGGCAGCGATAGTTACAGCTAATAGAATTTTTTTACCCATATACATGAAAATATCCTTTTTCAAACGAATTCATACTCTGAATATAAGTTTCAAAACGCAAATGGAGTATATGGGAGGACGAAGGGGAGATGCGATTACTGCATCTTAAAGCTATTTTAAGATTATGTTAATATATAATTAATGTTGATTGTAAGTATCGGCTAACATTCATAATATATGCAGTAACACAGATAATGGACTGATAAAGTTTCATCATTCTATTTCTATGAGATATATATTTTGCAAGGGCTTTGTAGGTAACAAAATAACGTATCATTTCTATCTATATCTTAACGTTTCGAAAGTCTGCCTCCGTATTATACGGAGGCAGACTAATCCTAACCGATACCTGCAGATTGCAATAACACCAGGCTTAAGCCCATGACCGACATTCCGCACAGCACGCCATAGCTGGGGTTGTTATTGGGATCGATCTCTTTCGCCAGCGGCATTAATTCATCGACGGAAAGCGCCACCATAATCCCGGCAACAGCGGCCATAATGGCGGCCATCACGACAGGGGAGACCAGGCTTCCAAGAATCAACCAGGCCAGGACACCGCCGAGGATTTCAGCCATCCCGGAAATTCCTGCCCAGAATACCGCGGTACGTTTCGAGCCCGTGGCGGCATACACCGGTCCGGCGACCGCCAGTCCTTCAGGAATATTGTGTAAGGCCACCGCCAGCGCGATGCCAAAGCCCATTTCCAGATTGCTGCTGGCCGTCACGTAGGTCGCGACCCCTTCCGGGAAGTTATGCAGGCTAATCCCCAGCGTGAGCAGAACCGCCGTTCGCTTAATATTCCGCGGCACAGGCGTTACGTTTTTCTGCATTAAATCCTGGGGATGCGCGTGGGGTAGCATCCGGTCGAGGGCAAAGTAACCCAGCAGGCCAACGACAAACATGCCGTAGCCCAGCAGGGGAGACATCCCGTCGGTGCCCAGCGCAGCAGGGAGCATCTCCATCAGGGAGATAAGCAGCATGATCCCGGCAGCAAAGCCCAGCGAGAAGGCCAGCGCGCGGTTTGACGGCTTCTGACCAAGCACGCCGAGGATTGCGCCGATAAAGGTCGCGGCGCCCGCCAGTATGGTCAGGATCAGAGGGACTGACATGGATTGCTCCTTATGATAATGATTATCATTAATATAAATGATTCATTTCTGGCAAAGCGAGGGGCGACCCCCGGTTTTACACATTCCTTACATTCAAAATTCCTGATGATGATCTTCACGCTTATCAGCGTTCATCTTTGTCCGATTGCGCGTAATGTAGCACCATTAAATTGACACCTTCTGTAAGGATATCATCATGACTTCTTCCCGTATGCCAGCTCTGTTTTTAGGCCACGGCAGCCCAATGAACGTTCTGGAAGATAACGTCTATACCCGCGCATGGCGTCATCTGGGCGAGACGCTGCCGCGTCCAAAAGCGATTGTGGTGGTATCTGCGCACTGGTTCACCCGCGGCACGGGCGTGACCGCCATGGAAGCGCCAAAGACCATTCACGATTTTGGCGGCTTCCCGCAGGCGCTGTATGACACGCATTATCCGGCCCCCGGCTCGCCTGAGCTGGCACAAAGGCTGGTGGAACTGCTGGCGCCTGTTCCGGTTGCGCTGGATAAAGAAGCCTGGGGCTTTGACCATGGCTCATGGGGCGTGCTGATCAAAATGTATCCTGATGCGGATATCCCGATGGTGCAGCTGAGCATCGACAGCACCAAACCGGCTGCCTGGCATCTGGAGATGGGGCGCAAGCTGGCGACGCTTCGTGATGAAGGCATCATGCTGGTGGCAAGCGGCAACGTGGTGCACAACCTGCGTACGGCGCGCTGGCATGGCGAAAACACGCCATATCCGTGGGCGACCGCTTTTAACGACTACGTTAAAGCGAACCTGACCTGGCAAGGCCCGGCTGAGGCGCATCCGCTGGTGAACTATCTGGAGCACGAGGGCGGTTCGCTCTCTAACCCGACGCCGGAGCATTTCCTGCCGCTGCTGTACGTGCTTGGCGCGTGGGACGGTGAGGAGCCGGTTACGATCCCGGTCGATGGATTAGAGATGGGAAGTCTGAGTATGCTGTCGGTGCAGGTAGGGTGAAAACATGCCGGGTGGCGGCTTCGCCTTACCCGGCCTACAGGTCGAGCGTAGGCCCGGTAAGCGTAGCGCCACCGGGCAAGTCTTACTCCACAAAAATATGCGGGTAGAACCGCGACAGATCCTGCGTGATCAGCGCGCGATCTTCGCGAATGCCAATTCCGGCAGGTTGATCGTTAATGAGCCAGCTGCCAATTAGCGTATAGCTGTCGCCAAATTTCGGCAGTTGATAGAACGCCTGGACGATCATCCCTTCCTCGCCGTAAGGCCCTTCAACCGCTTCCAGCGTTTTACCGTTTTCGATGATCGACACGTTCGCGCCTTCGCGGGAGAAGATCGGCTTAACGACGTATTTCTCCATCTGCGGGTAATCATCTTCCGCAAAGTACGCTGGCAGTAGGTTAGGGTGATTCGGGAACATCTCCCACAGCATCGGCAGCAGGGCCTTGTTGGAGATAATGCTCTTCCAGGCCGGTTCCAGCCAGCGCACGCCCGCATCTTCCAGCTTGGTGGAGAACATCTCGCGCAGCATGTACTCCCACGGGTAGAGCTTGAACAGGTTGCTGATGACCTGATCCTGCATGTCCGTAAACTGACCTTTTTCACCCAGGCCGATATCCTCGATATAGAGGAACTCGGTCGCCACTTCCGCTTCGGCGGCGCAATCCTGCAGATACTGAACCGTGCCACGATCTTCTTCCGTGTCGCGGCAGCAGGCGAGATGCAGCAGGTTGAAGCCAAACTGCTCGCGCAGCTCGGCAAAGCGCTCAATCAGCTTCTCCTGCAGGCTGTTGAACTGGTCGCTGCCTTCCGGCAGGTTTCCGGCGTTCATTTGATCTTCCAGCCAGATCCACTGGAAGAATGCCGCTTCATAGAGGGAGGTTGGCGTATCGGCGTTGTTTTCTAAAAGCTTCGGTTCACCCACGCCGTCCCACGCCAGATCCAGGCGAGAGTAAAGCGAAGGCTGATTCGTTTTCCACGACTGGCGGACAAAGCTCCAGGTGTGCTTTGGAATGCGGAACTTGGCCATCAGCTCGTCGCTGTCGATGACTTTTTCCACCACCTTGAGGCACATCTGGTGCAGCTCAGCCGTGACCTCTTCCAGCTTCTCAACCTGGGCCAGGGTGAGCTTGTAGTAAGCGTCTTCACACCAGTACGGCTCGCCGTACATGGTGTGGAAGTTAAAGCCGTACTCGGTGGCTTTTTCGCGCCAGTCCGGGCGCTCGGTAATACTGACTCGTTCCATGATCAGCCGCCCATTGAGCGAGTAGAGGTGCCTGATGCACTGCGCTGCATGCTGGTCTGTTTCGCCACAGACTCACCGAACCCGCCGCGGGTGATGGTGCTGGTGGTCGCAGGCTTCGGCGCCATCGCGGTTTTCGGTACGGTTACGGTGCGGCCCGGAGTCGCTGCACCGTAGCCTTTACCGCTGGCATCGGTATATTGACCGTAAGCCGGGCTGGCCGGGTTTTTCGAGCTAAATAGCGGCTGCTGCTGGTAGCCTGCACCGCCGCCCATCAGACGGCCCATCATGTAGCCTGCCATCAGCGGCATCCAGAAGCTGCCGCTGGACTGCGCCTGTGCCTGATTTTCAGGTGCCGTGCCTGCCTGAGCCGGTGCCTGCTGGCACTGACCTTCACCAAATTCCGCTACGCAGTCTTCGCGTGAGGCATATTTCGGCGCGGTGCGTTCCGCTTCTTTCAGCGCGTTGGTGTAGGCCGTTTTACATTCGGCCGCTTTACCGGTGGCGGCAGAGCAGTCGTCTGCGTTTTGATACAGCGAAACCGTTTCATCGTTTTTCTCACAGCCTGCCAGCATAAAGACAGCGGTAACCGCCAGCGCAACAGGGGTGAGGTGACGTGCGTTCCAGCTCTTGCGGAACGACGCATGATTGATCGTTTTTGTCCGTTTCATATTTGTCTTCCAGGACCCAGTGGTAATAACGCTCAGGATAGAGGATGAGTGGTTGAAAATGAAGCGAAGAGGGGCGGAATCAGGGGGATCTTTACGTTGGCTTACGTTCGAGGGGGATTTTACGCCGGGTGGCGCTGCGCTTACCCGGCCTACGATTCAGTAGGCCCGATAAGCGAAGCGCCATCGGGCAATGCTTAGTTACGGAACGGATTGTTGCCCTTGCTGGCAGGCGCTGTGGTGCGCGCGGCAGCAGGCTGTGCAGCAGGGGTAGTGCCGTTAGCGTTGAAGTTATCAACCGCGGCAACCTGCTCCGGGTTCTCCGGCGCAACGCTGTCCGGAGAGGTGGAGACCGGCTTGCCCAGTGCGCTGTTCAGCATCTGCAGGTCTTGCTCGTTCAGCGTACCCAGAGCCTGCTTAATGTTCAGCTGGTTAATCAGGTACTGATAACGCGCGCTGGAGAGCTGCTGCTTCGCGTTGTACAGCGTGGTGGTCGCGTCGAGCACGTCAACGATAGTACGTGTACCGACCGAGTAACCCGCTTCCATCGCGTCCAGGGAGCTCTGTGCAGACACAACGGCCTGTTTATAGGCGTTGATGCTGCTGATTGAGGCGTTCACGTTGTTGAAGGATGAACGTACGGTCTGCACCACGTTACGATGGGCGCTTTCCAGCTGCTCGCTCGCGCCAACAAAGTTGTACTGCGCCTGTTTCACCTGGGAGTTAACCTGACCGCCCTGATACAGCGGCAGGGAGAAGCTCAGGCCCACTTTGTTCTGACCCATATTGCTGTCGTCATACTGGGCAGAATTGGTTTTAGAGCCACTGTAGGTGGTGTCAGAAACGCCGGTAGAGGCGCTCAGGCTCAGGGTTGGCAGATGGCCGTCCTGCGCCTGACGAATTTGCTCGCGGGCCAGGTCCTGGTTCAGACGCGCCTGCAGCAACGTCAGGTTGCGGTTTTCCGCCTCTTTCAGCAGGGCGTTAACGGCCTGCGGCTTATCCGTTTTGAAGCTCTCGACGTTCAGGGAGGCCAGCTCAGGATAGTAGTTCCCGGTCACCTGGCGCAGGGATTCCAGCGCGTTGTCGAGGTTGTTACGCGCGGTCACTTCGTTGGCCAGCACGGTGTCGTACTGTGAACGGGCGTTCTGCACGTCGGTGATCGCCACCAGACCCACGTTGAAGCGCTGGGTGGTTTGATCTAACTGACGGTAAATGGCCTGTTTCTGCGCTTCGGTGTAGGAGAGCGCGTCAATGGCGCTCAGCACGTTGAAGTACGCCGTAGCTGTGTTCAGGATCAGCGTCTGCTGGTCGGTCTGATAAGTCACATCCTGGATGCCCGCGCTCTTTTCCTGCAGGGTCAGGGCACGCCATTTGGACATATCAAACAGCGTCTGTGTTAATTGCAGTGAGGCACTGGTAGCATTGGAGTTTACGCCGTTAGCGTCGCGGAAACCGTTGCTGTAGGTATAATCTGCACCTAACCCTAACTGTGGCAGCAAGGGGCTACGCGCTTCGTTAATCTTTTCAAACGCAGCATCACGATCGGCCGCTGATTTACGTAAATCAGGGTTGCCCAGACGTGCCTGCTGGTAGACCTGTAACAGGTTTTCCGCCTGGCTCATTGCACTGAAGCCCGTCAGGCTCAGGCCGATAAGGATGGGGAGCAATTTCTTCATTTGCATTCCTTGTTGTGAAGCAGTATTAGCGCTGATCTAATTAAAAAATAATTGCCGATTCTAACAGAATCATCCACACCAAAAGGTTGGCGTTACGTGCCATCTGGCGGTAATTTGCACCAATCTATCATATAGCCTTACAAACGGCAGCCAAACAGCCTTGAAATTCACAATTTCATCACCATTGCTACCAGGACTCGACTCATGCAAAAACCAGAAAAGTTGCCCGTGACATTCGCCAAAAACGATGTAGAAATTATTGCACGAGAAACGCTTTATAGCGGTTTTTTTTCAATGGATCTTTACCGTTTCAGGCATCGCCTGTTTAACGGTGAAATGAGCGGCGAAATCAGACGCGAAATTTTTGAGCGCGGGCATGCGGCAGTCTTGCTACCCTTTGACCCAGTGCGTGACGAAGTCGTGCTGGTGGAGCAGATCCGCATCGCCGCTTATGACGTCAGTGAGAGCCCGTGGCTGCTGGAGATGGTGGCCGGGATGATCGAAGAAGGCGAGACGGTTGAAGACGTCGCCCGGCGCGAGGCGCTGGAAGAGGCGGGGCTGGTGGTGGGCCGCACCAAACCGGTGTTGAGCTATCTGGCGAGTCCGGGTGGCACCAGCGAACGCTTATCCATTATGGTGGGCGAAGTGGACGCCACGACCGCAGAAGGCATTCACGGTCTGGCTGATGAAAACGAAGATATTCGGGTTCATGTGGTGAGCCGGGAACAGGCTTATCAGTGGGTAGAAGAGGGGAAAATCGACAACGCAGCGTCTGTCATCGCCCTGCAATGGCTGCAGCTGCATTATCAGACATTACGAAACGAGTGGAAAAAATGAAGCGCTATACGCCTGACTTCCCAGAAATGATGCGCCTGTGCGAAACCAATTTTGCACAATTGCGCCGCCTGCTGCCGAGAAACGACGCACCCGGCGAAACGGTAAGCTATCAGGTGAGCAACGCGCAGTATCGATTAACGATAACAGAATCAACGCGCTACACTACGCTGGTGGAGATTGAGCAAACGGCACCCAGCATTAGCTACTGGAGCCTGCCGTCGATGACGGTACGCCTCTATCACGACGCGATGGTCGCTGAAGTGTGTTCAAGCCAGCAGATCTTTCGCTTCAAGGCGCGGTATGATTACCCGAATAAAAAGTTGCATCAACGCGACGAAAAGCATCAAATTAACCAGTTTTTAGCCGACTGGCTAAGGTATTGTTTAGCACATGGAGCAATGGCGATTCCGGTTTGTTAGCGTCATAAACCTACCTAAGGACACCATTTGGAAAGCCTGTTGAACCTGACTGTTGCTGGTGGGGCGCCAGTCAGGATATTACAAATCACCGATACCCACCTTTTTGCCGAAAAGCATGAAACGCTGCTGGGAGTGAATACCTGGGAGAGTTATCAGGCGGTACTGAGCGCCATTCACGCTGAAAACCGTGCATGCGATCTGATTGTCGCAACGGGCGATCTGGCGCAGGACCAATCTTCCGCGGCCTACCAGCATTTTGCTGAAGGCATCGCGAGCTTTAGCGCGCCCTGCGTCTGGCTGCCGGGTAACCACGATTTTCAGCCCGCCATGTACAGTTCTCTCCAGGATGCGGGGATTTCTCCGGCGAAATGTGTTTTTGCGGGTGAACAGTGGCAGATCCTCCTGCTGGACAGCCAGGTGTTCGGCGTCCCGCACGGTGAACTCAGTGAGTTTCAGCTCGACTGGCTGGAGACCAAACTGGCGGCTGAACCTGAACGTCATACGCTGCTGTTGCTTCATCATCATCCTCTGCCAGCGGGCTGCAGCTGGCTCGATCAGCACAGCCTGCGCAACTCCGCGGCGCTGGATCGCGTGCTGGCGAAGTTCCCGCGGGTGAAAAATCTGCTGTGTGGGCATATTCACCAGGAACAGGATCTCGACTGGAACGGACGCCGCATGCTGGCGACGCCGTCGACCTGCGTTCAGTTTAAGCCGCACTGCGCCAACTTTACGCTGGATACCATCGCGCCAGGCTGGCGCTGGCTGGAACTGCATCCCGATGGCACGCTGACCACGGAAGTCTGCCGTTTGACCGGCGCACAGTTCCGCCCGGACACCGCTTCAGAAGGCTATTGATGTCTACGCTCCTTTATCTGCACGGATTCAACAGTTCGCCGCGCTCCGCAAAAGCGACACAGTTTCGCCAGTGGCTGAGCGAGCATCACCCTGACGTTGAGATGATTATCCCACAGCTGCCGCCTTACCCGGCAGAAGCCGCGGAAATGCTGGAATCCATCGTGCTTGCGCACGGCGGCGAAACCTTTGGTGTGGTCGGTTCATCGCTGGGGGGATATTACGCCACCTGGCTCTCGCAATGCTTTATGCTGCCCGCCGTGGTGGTTAATCCGGCGGTACGGCCATTTGAGCTGCTGCGGGACTTTCTTGGCGAAAACGAGAACCCCTACACCGGCCAGCAATATGTGCTAGAGTCACGCCATATTTACGATCTCAAAGTTATGCAGGTCGACCCGCTCGAGGCGCCGGATCTCATCTGGCTGCTGCAGCAGACGGGTGATGAAGTGCTGGATTACCGCCAGGCAGTGGCGTATTACGCCTCCTGCCGCCAGACTATAGAAGAGGGCGGAAACCATGCTTTCACGGGCTTTGAGAATCATTTCACCCAGATTGTCGATTTTCTTGGACTGCACAGCCACTGACAATCAATGCGAATTGCTAGTTTAAATCATGACGCAAACCTATAACGCTGATGCCATTGAGGTCCTCACCGGGCTAGAGCCGGTTCGCCGCCGCCCGGGGATGTACACCGATACGACGCGCCCAAACCATCTGGGCCAGGAAGTTATTGATAACAGTGTGGACGAAGCGCTGGCGGGCCATGCCAAACGCGTTGACGTCATCCTGCATGCCGATCAGTCGCTGGAAGTTATTGACGACGGGCGCGGCATGCCGGTGGATATCCACCCGGAAGAGGGCGTCCCGGCCGTTGAGCTGATCCTCTGTCGTCTGCATGCGGGCGGTAAGTTCTCCAACAAAAACTACCAGTTCTCCGGTGGCCTGCACGGCGTGGGGATTTCCGTCGTCAACGCCCTGTCCAAACGCGTGGAAGTGAACGTCCGTCGCGATGGTCAGGTCTACAACATCGCGTTTGAAAACGGCGAGAAGGTGCAGGATCTGCAGGTTGTCGGCACGTGCGGCAAACGCAACACCGGCACCAGCGTCCACTTCTGGCCTGACGAAAGTTTCTTCGACAGCCCGCGCTTTTCCGTTTCCCGCCTGACGCACCTGCTGAAAGCCAAAGCGGTGCTGTGCCCGGGCGTAGAAATTACCTTTAAAGATAACGTCAACAACACCGAGCAGACCTGGCGCTACGAAGATGGCCTTAATGACTATCTGTGCGAAGCGGTAAACGGCCTGCCGACGCTGCCGGAAAAACCGTTCGTCGGCAATTTTACCGGCGACACCGAAGCGGTGGACTGGGCGCTGCTGTGGCTGCCGGAAGGCGGCGAGCTGCTGACCGAAAGCTACGTTAACCTGATCCCCACTATGCTCGGCGGGACCCACGTCAACGGCCTGCGTCAGGGGCTGCTGGACGCGATGCGCGAATTCTGCGAATACCGTAATATCCTGCCGCGAGGCGTGAAGCTGTCGGCGGAAGATATCTGGGACCGCTGCGCCTATGTGCTCTCCGTGAAGATGCAGGATCCGCAGTTTGCCGGTCAGACTAAAGAACGCCTGTCGTCACGCCAGTGCGCGGCGTTCGTTTCCGGCGTGGTGAAAGATGCCTTTACCCTGTGGCTGAACCAGAACGTTCAGGCGGCGGAGATGCTGGCCGAAATGGCGATCTCCAGCGCCCAGCGTCGTCTGCGTGCGGCGAAAAAAGTGGTGCGTAAAAAGTTGACCAGCGGCCCTGCGCTGCCGGGCAAGCTGGCAGACTGTACCGCGCAGGATCTCAACCGTACCGAACTGTTCCTCGTGGAAGGGGACTCGGCGGGCGGGTCGGCCAAGCAGGCGCGCGATCGTGAATATCAGGCGATCATGCCGCTCAAGGGTAAGATCCTGAACACCTGGGAAGTGTCTTCAGACGAAGTGCTGGCCTCGCAGGAAGTCCACGATATCTCGGTTGCGATCGGTATCGATCCGGACAGCGACGATCTGAGCCAGCTGCGCTACGGCAAGATCTGTATCCTCGCGGATGCGGACTCCGATGGTCTGCACATCGCCACGCTGCTGTGCGCGCTGTTTGTGAAGCACTTCCGCACGCTGGTGAAAAACGGTCACGTCTATGTGGCGCTGCCGCCGCTGTACCGTATCGACCTCGGCAAAGAGGTTTACTACGCACTGACGGAAGAAGAGAAAGCGGGCGTGCTGGAACAGCTGAAGCGCAAGAAGGGCAAACCGAACGTGCAGCGCTTTAAAGGGCTGGGCGAGATGAACCCGATGCAGCTGCGCGAAACGACGCTGGATCCGAACACGCGCCGTCTGGTGCAGCTGACGATCAGCGATGAAGACGAACAGCAGACCAACGCCATGATGGATATGCTCCTTGCCAAGAAACGTTCGGAAGACCGTCGTAACTGGCTGCAGGAGAAAGGCGATATGGCGGATATTGAGGCTTGATGCCCTCACCCTAACCCTCTCCCGCAGGGAGAGGGAATGGATCGCAGGCCCGGTAAGCATTAGCGCCACCGGGCTTTTTTACATCAAAACTCCATCTTCACCGTAAACTGCACTTCGCGAGGGTCGCCAATCTGGTTGCCCAGGTTGTTGGTCGCAATGGACGAGGTGTAGTAGGTCTTATCAAACAGGTTCTTCACGTTCACCTGCAGCGTCACCGGATACTGCAGCTTCATCTTATAGGCCGCAAAGGCATCCGCCACAAAATAGCCCGGCAGATAATAATCCGCGCCGTTGGTCGCTGAACGACGGCTCACGCCGTGTCCGCCACCGCCCAGCGTCAGGGTATTCCCGGCAAACGCATTGTGAATATCGTACGTCAGGAACAGGGAGCCGGTGTGGCGCGGCACGTTCGGCAGCGGTTTGCCCGCGTAGTCCGGGTCTTCCAGCACCTTCGCGTCGGTGTAGCCGTAGCTGGCGATAATATTGGTGTTCTCGGTCAGCGATCCGGCAAGATCCACCTCCACGCCCTGGGATCGCACGCGGCCCGCCGTTTTGGCAATGGTTTCACCTCCCACGCTTTCGTTGTACAGCACGTTGCGTTTGTGGATATCAAACAGCGCGATATTGGCGGTAACGCCGTCGAACAGGTCGAACTTCGCGCCCACTTCGTAGGCGTTTGAGGTTTCCGGCGGCAGGTCGCCAATGTCACTTGCAATGGACGACTGCGGCATAAACGTCTGCGAGTAGTTGGCAAACAGCGAGACGGATGGCGTGAGCTTGTAAACCAGCCCCAGCTTTGGCGTCCACTGTTCATCGCGGCTGTCGGTGTTGACGTTGAACGGACGACCTTTACCCGCGTACTGGGTGTAATACTGGTAGCGCATCCCGGCGACGGCGATCCACTTATCCGTCAGGTACAGGGCATCCTGCGCGTAGGCCGAATAACTCTCCTGCTTAAGCGTCTGGTCGCTGTCTGCGGTGGAGACGGTTGTACACTTGTTGAGTTTGCCGTAAACCGGATGGTAGATGTTGAAACCTTTGACGTTCTTACAGCGCATCATGTCCGTACGCAGCAAATCGTAATTCTCATACGACACGCCGGTCAGGATCTCATTGTAAAAGCCTGCAATATCGACATTCCCCTGCAGATCCGCGCGGGTGCTGTGCATGCGCTGGGTCGAGCCCTGGGTCGCATCCACGCGGCGGGTCAGGTTGCCGGTTTTTGCATCGTAGGCCATCACGCGGGCCTGGTTATCGCTGTATTTGTCCTGGCTGTAGCTGTAGTCGAACTTCGCAGTCCACTGGCTGTTGAGACGGTATTCCGCGTTCAGCTGCGCCAGATCGGACTGACCATCGGTCACGTTAAACGGCTCGTCAAAGCGGGTTTTGCGATCGACATCAACGGCTTTTTTAGTGTTGAGATCGAAGATCGTACCGCGATCGAACGGCGTTTTATAGTCACGATGCGAATAGAGCACGGTCACGGTGGCATCGTCGCCGAACCAGGTGAGCGACGGGGCGATAAAGGTGCTGCGTTCGTTGCCAAAATTACGCCAGTAATCTTCGTCCTGATACTCACCCGTGAGGCGATACGCCAGGCGCGTGCCGTCAATTGGGCCGGTCACATCGACCTGTCCGGTGCCGCCGCCAAAGCTGGAAGAGGTGGCAGAAATTGAACCACCGAAGGTCTTCTCCGGGCGTTTGGTGACGACGTTAATCAGGCCACCCGGATCGAGAATGCCGTACAGCGTGGAGGCCGGGCCTTTCAGCACCTCCACGCGCTCGGTGGCGGCGTTAAAGCTGCGCGGCAGGACGGTGCGCAGGCCGTTGGTCATGATTGACCCGTCGCGGTTCGCGCCAAACCCGCGGCGCACAAAGGCATCCTGCGTACCGCCCAGGGTATTGGTCTGCACTACGTTGCTGACGTTATAGAGCGCCTCATCCAGCGTGGTGGCGTGCTGATCCTCCAGCACGTTATCGCTGACGGTATTGACCACCTGCGGGATATCCAGCATCGGCATGTTGGTCAGCGTTGCGGTGGAGGTGTTCAGCGGCTGGTAGCCGTTGGTGGCTTCCGCCGAAGTATTTGGATCGGCGGTGACGGTAAGCGTTTCGCCGTCTTTAGCTGCGGTGGTGTCTGTTGCCTGCGCCAGCGGCGCCATAAACAGCAGTGAAAAGAGCGCGCGCCCTTTTATCCCTGAGAGTGAAGGTGTGAACGTAGCCATTACATCTGTTATCCCGAAATATCCCGCGAATGCGTTCGCGGCAAACTGTGTGAGTCATTGCCCTTTACGGTCTGTCCGTTAGCCGGAAGTGGCATCGGACATGTAATTGAGAATCATTCAATCATGCGGGAATGTAGTAGTAAATGGAAAAAAGAAAAAATCGACTACAGCAGTTAACCGCGTACGTAAACGCAGCGGTTTGATATTTAACTCATTGAAATAAATGTTTTTAAAAGCCTTGATGGACTCATTTTTTCTCTGGTTTACCCCTGGTTTTTTCAGGGTGTTTCTTCGCTTGACTACTACATGGCGCGGAGTCAAACTCTCAAAAGAGAATGAGTTTTATTTTTATTTGTTGGTTTTTCATTACGTTGGCGTTCACGTGGCTCACAACACACACAAACCGGGTCTGGTTCTGGAGAACCTCTCTGCGGGCTATCAGAAAAAAATCATCGTTGATGATATCTCCCTTGCGATCCCTCAGCAGAAAATGACGGTGCTGGTCGGGGCGAACGGCTGTGGAAAATCCACGCTGTTGAGCACTATCGCGCGGCTGCTGCAGCCGCTTGGGGGAACCGCGCTGCTGGACGGTAAAGCCATTCATGAGCAGCCCACCAAAGCGGTCGCCCGTCAGCTTGGCATTCTCCCGCAGTCGCCGCTGCTGCCGGAAGGGTTAACCGTTTTTGAACTGGTCTCGCGCGGGCGTTTTCCCTGGCAAAACGTTATGCGTCAGTGGAGCGACGAGGACGAGCGGGCGGTGGAAGAGGCCCTTCGACTGACCGGCACGGCAGAGTTTGCCCATATGCCAGTGGAAAGCTTATCCGGCGGCCAGCGTCAGCGCTGCTGGATCGCCATGGCGCTGGCGCAGCAAACGCCGTATATCCTGCTTGACGAGCCGACGACGTACCTCGATCTTCGCTATCAGGTGGAGATCCTCGAGCTCCTGCATACGCTGACGCGTGAGCACGGGCGTACCGTGGTGGTGGTGCTGCACGATCTCAACTTTGCCGTGAACTACGGTGATTCACTGGTCTTTTTACGCCAGGGAAAAGTCGAGGGGGTGTTACATGAAGGCGACGCCTGCACGCCGGAGTTGATCAAAGCGGTGTTTGATGTGGACGTGCATATGTCCATCAACCCCTTGACCGGCAAACCGTTCTTTATGCCGTTTCGCCAGAGTCTTGAACAGCCATGATGCGCGCTTCTCTCGCCTTCCTGATTTTTACATTACTGCTGGCGCTGGGCGCGATTGTGCATCTTGGCATCGGGGCGCGGTTTATCTCTCCCCGAACGGTAGTCGAGGCATTCGTTCACTTCGATCCGCGCAATTTCGACCATAACATCATCATCAGACTACGGCTGCTGCGCCTCTGCGCCGCAATGGTGACAGGCGCCGCGCTCGGCGTGGCGGGCGTGCTGCTGCAGTCCGTGATCCGCAACCCGCTCGGCGAGCCGCATATTCTGGGGCTCAACGCCGGGGCAGCGCTGGCGGTGGTGATCGCCAGCGCGCTTGGGCTTTCGCTGCCGTTTGGTCGCCCGCTGATTGCCGCCGTCGGTGCCGCCGCGCTGTTTCTGCTGGTGCTGATGTTCTCCTCGACCGGTCGCATCGGTCTCACGCCGATGAAGGTCACCCTGTGTGGCGTGGCGATGTCGGCGTTTGCCTCGTCGATTACCGCCGCGGTGTTAATCCTGGATGAACAGACGCTGCTCTCTCTGCGCACCTGGCTTGCAGGTGATATCGCCGGAGTCAACGCGCAGATGCTCCAGAGTGCCCTGTGGGCTGCAGCAGCCGGTTTTATTCTTGCTATCGGGTTGTCGCCCTCGCTCAACATGCTGGCGCTGGGCGACAGAATGGCGCAGGGGCTAGGCGTGTCGCTGCTGAAAACCCGCCTCCTTGCCCTGCTGGCCATTGCATTGCTCTGCGGCGCGGCCGTCTCCCTCGCCGGACCGATTGGCTTTATCGGCCTTGTGGTACCGCAGCTCATTCGCCGTCTGGTGTCGGTCGATTTGCGCGTGATGGTGCCGCTGTCGGCCCTCTGCGGTGCGCTGGTGTTGCTGCTGGCGGATATCGCTGCCCGCACGCTGTTTACCCCCTGGGAGCTGGCAACCGGCATCATGACGGCCCTTGTCGGCGCGCCCGTGTTCATCCTTATGGCGTCGAGGATGTTCAAATGAACCGGGCCGGACTCCGCGCGATCCGTGTTGGTCGCCTGTCGGCGCTGGTTCGCCCGAAGGCGCTGGCGTGCCTGTCGCTTTTCGCGTTGATGGCGCTAGGCCTGCTGGGCTTTGGCCTGACGCACGGTTCTCTGCCCATCCCCGCCTCTGCCATCGGGCGCGCGCTGTTTTCGCCTGAAAGTCTGACGGCGGAGACGCGCTACGTCGTGATGGATATCCGCCTGCCGCGCCTGCTGATGGCGGTGCTGTGCGGCGCGATGCTCGGCATGGCGGGGGCGGCGATGCAGTCCATCACCCGCAACGGTCTGGCTGACCCGGGGCTTATCGGCGTGAAGGAGGGCTGTAGCGCGGCGGTACTGCTGCTGATTTTTCAGTTCCCGGCGCTGAGCCTGGCCTGGCGTCCGCTGATTGGCATGACCGGCGGGCTGCTCACCGCGCTGCTGGTGATAGCTCTGGCGCGCGATATCTCGCGCCCGCGGTTTATTTTGATCGGCATCGGCGTGTCGTGGGCGTTTGCCGCGGCAATGGGCGTCTTTACGACCACCGCCGACGTGCGCGACGTGCAGACGGCGATGCTGTGGCTGGCGGGCAGCCTGCACGCGGCAAACTGGACGCTGGTAGGGCTGGCCGCGCTCTGGGCTGCCCCCGCGTTTGCGCTGCTGCTCTTTACCGCGCGGGCAGCGGACGTGGCGCTGCTCGGCAATCAGGCCGCCGCGGGCCTTGGCGTGCGCACAACCCGGCTGGCGCTGCTGCGGGTTCTCGCCCCGGTAGTGCTGACGGCGGCCTGCGTCTCCTGCGTGGGCAGCATTGGCTTTGTGGGGCTGATTGCCCCGCATATGGCGCGCCTGCTGCTGCGCGGTGGTCAGACCGCGCTCCTGACGGGAAGCGCCGTGCTGGGCGCGCTGCTGGTGCTGCTGGCGGATAACGTCGGACGTCTGGCATTCCTCCCGCTGCAGCTGCCGGCGGGAATTGTCATTTCATTGATTGGCGGACCGTTTTTCCTGCTGCTGCTCTGGCAGCGTCGGGACAGATTTTAGGGGATTATGATGCGCGTACTGTTTTCGATGCTGTTGCTGGTGGGGTTCGCGGTGAGCGCGGCGGAGCCGACGCAGACCTTTACTGACGATCTGAACCGAAAGGTGGTGGTGCCGGTGCACCCGAAACGGATTGTCTCCTTACACGATCTGGACATCACCATTCCGCTGATTGAGCTTGGCGTGCCGCCGGTGGCGAGCCATGGCCGCACGCGGCCGGACGGCAGCCATTTTCTGCGATCCAGCGGCATGTTGACCGGCGTCGACTTCGATAATTCCGATATCAAATTTATCGGCACGGCCGATATCGACATTGAAGCCATCGCCGCCGCCAAACCTGACCTGATCGTTACCGAGCCGACCCGCAACACGCCGGTGGAACAATTAGCGAAAATTGCCCCGACGGTGAGCATCGATCATCTCGACGGCGGCGCGCCGGAAATCTACCGCAAGCTGGCTCAGCTGACAGGAACGCAGGCGCGGCTTAAGGTTCTGGAGCGGCGATATCAGGAGCAAATCAAGGCGCTGAAGGCGACCATCGACACGCGCAAAATCACCGTATCGGTGATTCAGGCCAATCAGGGGAAAATCAACGCCATGCACAGCTACCACTCGCTGGGCCGCGTTCTGCGCGACGCCGGATTCAAATTCCCGCCGCTGATTGAGTCCATCCCGGAAGGGGGGCGCATCGACGTCAGCGCCGAGCGCCTGCCGGAGCTGGATGCCGATTTCGTCTTTGCTACCTGGCGCGGGGATACGGGCGGTAAACCGCAGGACGAGCTGGCGGCGATGGAGGCGGTGATGCCGGGCTGGTGTCAGTTCCTGACTGCCTGCCGGAGCGGGCATTACGTGCTGATCTCGCGTGAAGAGGCGATCTCGAATTCGTTCGCGTCTTTAGGGCTGATGGCCGCGCAGGTGCAGTCGCAGATTGCCGGGCGTCCGCTGCCGGAGGCCTCACGGTGATCCGCAAAGAGAAGGGGCGCGTGGATGTCTATGGCGACCGCTTTCGCGCGCGGGCGCATCAGCTGACGCCGCGTCTGCTGCAGGTCGCACGCTATATCCATGACAACCGCGAGGCGGTGATGGAGCAGACCGCCATGGAGATTGCCGCCGTACTGAAAACCTCGGATGCCACGGTGGTCCGCGCCATACAGGCGCTGGGGTTCGCCGGGCTGCGCGATCTCAAGCAGACGCTGGAGCAGTGGTTTGGCCCGGTGGTCACCTCCAGCGAAAAGATGTCCACCACGGTGAACACGCTCGCCAGCGACGTCAACGCGAGCATTGATTTCGTGCTGGAGGGACATCAGCACACCTGCGAGGTGTTATCCGAGCCCCACAACCGCTACGCGATGGCGCAGGCGGTCTCACTGCTGGCGCAGGCAAGGCAGGTCGCCATATTTGGCATTGGCGCCTCCGGTATTCTGGCCGAGTACACCGCCAGGCTGTTCAGCCGTATGGGGTTACCCGCCACGCCGCTCAACCGTACCGGGATAGGGCTTGCCGAGCAGTTGATTGCGCTTCAGCGCGGTGACGTGCTGGTGATGATGGCGCAGAAATCCGCGCACCGGGAGGGGCAAACCACCCTGCGTGAAGCAAAACGTCTGAGCATTCCCACCATCCTGCTGACCAACGCCCTCGATTCGCGTTTCAGTAAGGAGGCGAGCGTGGTGATCCACGTTCCGCGCGGCGGTGAAAAGGGTAAAATCCCGCTCCACGGCACGGTGCTGCTCTGTCTGGAGATGATCATTTTGTCCGTCGCCGCCACCGAACCGCAGCGCGCCATCAAGTCGATGAAGCGCATCAACGAGCTCCATCGCGGGTTAAAGCCGGGGAAGAAGAGCAGCTAAAAACAACAAAGCCCGGTGGCGCTAGCGCTTACCGGGCCTACGGTTCAGGTTTTGTAGGCCGGGTAAACGCAGTGTCACCCGGCAAATTCCACGAACTTAAACCCCTTGCTCCAGGATGCGGATGTGGGTTTCCAGCACGTCGCCCTTCACCGCGTCGCTCCACGCTTTCATGTGCGCGGTCTGCAGATGCGCTTCAAGATGCGCAACGGTTTCCCACTGCTCAACCATGATGATCGAGTCCGGCGCGGTCGCCTGGAAGCTGGCATCAGTGGCGGCATCCACCATCGGCGCGTAGCCGTGGCAGCCTTCTTCTTTCAGTACGGTCGGGATGATTTTCGCGAACTGATCCAGCACCGCCTGGCGGTGATGTTGACCTGGGCGAGTACGGATTTCTGCGATAACGGTAAGCATGTTTACTACTCCTTTAATTCCAGGCTACCAGTTAAGCAAAAATTTCCGCGAGATGCTTGCGATATTCTGCGATATAGCGCGGGACATCAGGCATTTTAATCACGTCGTTGACGATAAAGGTCGGCAGCGGATCCATGCCCAGGAACTGATTCGCCTTGTGGAACGGCAGGTACGCGCCGTCCACGCCCACGCCCTCGAAGAACTGATCTTTCTCGGTGAAGGCTTCCAGCGGGGCGTTCCAGGTCAGTGATAGCATATATTTTTTGCCCTGAATCAGGCCGCCTGAACCGTATTTTTTGGACGCGTCAGAGCGGGTGCGGCCATCGTTGGCATACAGCGATCCATGACCTTCGGTGAACACGTCGTCCATGTATTTTTTCACGGTCCACGGCGCGCCCATCCACCAGCCTGGCATCTGCCAGATCACCACGTCAGCCCACAGGAAGTTCTGCACTTCGGCTTTCACGTCGTAGTGGCTGTCTGCACGCACGACCTTAACATCATGCCCGGCGTCGCGCAGGAAACCGTCCGCGACCTCGGTCAGGGTGTCATTCAGCTGGCCTTTAGAGTGCGCAAATTCTTTTGCACCGTTGATAATCAGGATGTTGCTCATTATTTGTCCTCGACGATGAGAGTATGCCGGGTATTCTACGCGCGAGGACGGAGCGGAAAAATGAGCAAAATGTGCAAAGTCTTTTGCTGGAGATGCAATAATCCGCTACCAGCTGACCTTCACCTCAAAGCCGCCTTCCGCCGCATTGCTCAGCGAGACGCGCATCCCGTGCAGCGCGGCAATGCGCCTGACGATAGAGAGCCCCAGCCCGCTGCCCGTGGCGTTCTGGCCCGGTGGACGATAAAAACGCTCGCCGATGCGCGCCAGCACCTCGGGGTCAACGCCGGGACCGTTGTCGCGCACGCTAAAGCTACGCGCGTCCAGCGTCACGTCCACCACGCTGCCGCGCGGACTGTAGCGGATGGCGTTGTCCAGCAGATTGCGCACCAGCAGGCTGAGCAGCAGGGGCTGCCCTTGACGTTTGACCTGCGGGGCATGGTTGATGAGGCGAATATCAATCCCTGCCTGCTGCGCCGGATGCCAGATATCCAGCACCGCCGACTGCAGTAAATCGGCAAGCGTTATCGGTTCGACATCGTCAAGGTTATCCAGCGAGTCCAGACGCGACAGGGTGAGGAGCTGATCCACCAGCCGCGAAGCGCGGTCGATTCCCGCATGCAGCTGTGCCAGCGCTTTTTCCCGCGCCTGCGGATCGTCCTGCGAGAGCTGCGCCACGTCAGTTTGCACCTTCAGGGCCGCCAGCGGGCTGCGCAGCTCGTGGGCGGCATCGGACGTAAAGCGGCGCTCGCGGGTCATCATCTCCTGGGTACGTGCGAAGAGGTGATTCAGCGCGTCGAGCAGGGGGCGCACTTCCGTGGGCACACCCTGAAGCACAAGCGCATCGGTCGCATCCGGCGAGCGGGAGTGCAGGGTCTGCGCCAGCTTTTTGAGCGGCCTCAGCTCCCGGCTCAGGAGGAGAACCAGCAAAAGCAGCATCACCGGCAGCGCCACCAGCCAGGGCGTGAGCTGCGAGCTGACCACGTCCAGCGCCATATCCTGGCGGTACTCCCACTCCTGACCGACCACCACGCGGTACTTCCCGTCGGGTGAGGTCAGCCACAGGAAACGCCATTCGTCGTTGTCGTCCTGGAGCTGCCCGTTAGCAAACCCGTCGCGGCGATAGTGGTACGGAATATCGCGCCCGTTCTCGCCGTCGTTCAGCAGCATTTTGCCGTCGACGCTGTAAATGGCGAAAGCCAGCGCGTCGTCATCGAGACGGCCATGCTTCACTTTTTTTGGGATCTCGCGCATCCGCTCGGGGGCGCGGATCTCGTCCAGATCCATCGTCAGCAGCCGTTTGGCAAACAGCATCTGCTGCGTGTCGAAGAGCTTATCCAGCTTGTGGGTGGTCTGCTGCCAGGCCACCAGGCTGGCGGCAAACCATGCCGTCAGGGAGAGCGCTAAAAAGAGGAGCGTCAGGCGCAGCTTCAGGCTCAGGCGTTGCGTCAGCTTCATGCGTCACCCAGGGTGTAGCCGATGCCGTGCACGGTGCGGATAAACTCGCTGCCAAGCTTGCGGCGCAGATGATGAACGTGGACTTCTACCGCGTTGCTGGAGACGTCGTCGTCCCAGGTATACAGTTTTTCCTCAATCGTTTTGCGAGGGAGCACGCGGCCTGCATTGCGCATCAGCAGTTCCAGCAGCGCGAACTCTTTCGGCTTCAGCGTCAGCGGTTCACCGTCCTGCGTGGCGACGAGACGGGTCGGATCGAGCGTGACCTTGCCGTGGCGTAGCTCGCTATGCGTCTGGCCGTGGCTGCGGCGGACCAGCGCCTCGAGGCGGGCACCCACTTCAATCAGCGCGAACGGCTTGCAGAGATAATCATCCGCGCCAAGACGCAGCCCTTCCACGCGCTGGTTAAGCGCATCCCGCGCGGTCAGGATCAATACCGGCTCGCTGCGTCCGCTTTCGCGCCACGCGCGCAGGATGTCCAGACCGTCGATTTCCGGCAGCGTCAGATCCAGCACCACGGCATCATAGGGCGCAGAAGCGAGCGCGGCCTGACCTGTTTTGCCGTCGGTAAACCAGTCCACGCTAAAGCCCATTTTGCTTAAACCCGCCCTGATACCGTCGCCGATTAACGTGTCGTCTTCTACCAGTAAAATGCGCATGTTCCCTCCTTGATGCCGTCAGTAAACCCTCTGTAAGCGCCTGCTGTACAGCAATAATAAATAAATTTTTCCCTTAAGAAGTTGTTAAGGATTACCCTGTTTAATGGACTGCGAAACCAGATTAAAGGGAGAGTTAATATGAAAAAATTCGCTGCCATTGCCGCCATCATGATGATGACCACTGCCCCCGTTTTTGCCGCGCAGGGCGGATTTAACGGCCCGTCCGCCACGCAAACCCAGACCCAGACGCAGGCAGGCGGTTTTGTCGATAACGACGCCAACCTCACCACCGCGGTGAAGGTGAAAGAGATGAAGGACGACAGCTGGGTGAAGCTGCGCGGGAACATCACCCAGCGCCTGTCCGATGACCGCTACACCTTCCGCGATGAGACCGGCACGGTGAACGTGGAAATTGACCACAAGCGCTGGAACGGCGTGACCGTCACCCCGCAGGATAAAGTGGAAATCCAGGGCAAGGTCGATAAAGAGTGGAACGATTTTGAAATCGACGTGAAGCAGGTCATCAAGCTGAACAAATAACCCGAAAAGGGCCGCATAAGCGGCCCTTTTTCTTTGTGACTCAACTCGTCAGATAGGGTAGTATCTGCGGCAATATTGCCTGAAACCCTTCGGTTTCTGAGTTGAGGAATCACACGTAATGAGCGATATGGCAGAGCGCCTCGCGCTACATGAATTCACGGAAAACGCCTATCTGAACTACTCCATGTACGTCATCATGGACAGGGCGTTGCCGTTTATCGGGGATGGCCTGAAGCCCGTTCAGCGCCGCATCGTGTATGCGATGTCCGAACTGGGGCTGAATGCCACCGCCAAGTTCAAGAAATCCGCCCGTACCGTCGGTGACGTACTGGGTAAATACCATCCGCACGGCGACAGCGCCTGCTATGAAGCAATGGTGCTGATGGCGCAGCCGTTCTCTTACCGCTACCCGCTGGTGGATGGTCAGGGGAACTGGGGGGCGCCGGACGATCCGAAATCCTTCGCGGCGATGCGTTATACCGAATCCCGCCTCTCTAAATATGCCGAAGTGCTGCTGGGCGAGCTGGGGCAGGGGACCGTTGACTGGGTACCGAACTTCGACGGTACGCTGCAGGAGCCGAAGATGCTGCCCGCGCGTCTGCCGAACATCCTGCTGAACGGCACCACCGGGATTGCGGTCGGTATGGCGACGGACATTCCGCCGCACAACCTGCGTGAAGTGGCGAAAGCCGCCATCACCCTGATTGAGCAGCCGAAAACCTCGCTCGACGATCTGCTGGATATCGTGCAGGGCCCGGACTTCCCGACCGAAGCCGAAATCATTACCTCGCGTGCGGAAATCCGCAAAATCTACCAGAACGGTCGCGGCTCCGTGCGCATGCGCGCGGTGTGGAATAAAGAAGACGGCGCCGTGGTGATCACCGCGCTGCCGCATCAGGTTTCCGGTGCCAAAGTGCTGGAGCAGATCGCCTCCCAGATGCGCAATAAAAAGCTGCCGATGGTGGACGACCTGCGTGACGAATCTGACCACGAGAACCCGACCCGTCTGGTGATCGTGCCGCGTTCTAACCGCGTGGACATGGAGCAGGTGATGAACCACCTGTTCGCCACCACGGATCTGGAAAAAAGCTACCGCATTAACCTGAACATGATCGGCCTCGACGGACGCCCGGCGGTGAAAAACCTGCTGGAGATCCTCACCGAATGGCTGACGTTCCGCCGCGATACGGTACGCCGTCGTCTGAACCATCGTCTGGAGAAAGTGCTTAAGCGCCTGCATATCCTCGAAGGTTTGCTGGTGGCGTTCCTCAATATCGACGAGGTGATTGAGATCATCCGTACCGAGGACGAGCCGAAGCCCGCCCTGATGTCGCGCTTTGGCATCAGCGAAACCCAGGCCGAAGCGATCCTCGAGCTGAAGCTGCGCCATCTCGCCAGACTGGAAGAGATGAAGATCCGCGGCGAGCAGAACGAGCTGGAAAAAGAGCGCGATCAGCTGCAGGCGATCCTCGCGTCCGAACGCAAGATGAACACCCTGCTGAAGAAAGAGCTGCAGGCTGATGCCGACGCGTTTGGTGACGACCGTCGTTCTCCGCTGCACGAGCGCGAAGAAGCGAAGGCGATGAACGAGCACGACATGCAGCCGTCCGAGCCGGTGACCATTGTTCTGTCGCAGAGCGGCTGGGTGCGCAGCGCCAAAGGCCACGATATCGACGCGCCGGGGCTCAGCTACAAAGCGGGCGACAGCTTTAAAGCGGCGGTGAAAGGCAAGAGCAACCAGCCGGTGGCGTTTATCGACTCCACCGGTCGCAGCTATGCCATTGACCCTATCACGCTGCCTTCCGCGCGCGGGCAGGGTGAACCGCTGACCGGCAAGCTGACGCTGCCGCCGGGCGCGACGGTTGACCATATGCTGATGGAAGCCGATGACCAGAAGCTGCTGCTGGCGTCTGACGCGGGCTACGGTTTTATCTGTACCTTCAACGATCTGGTTTCCCGCAACCGTGCCGGTAAGGCGCTGATCAGCCTGCCGGACAACGCTCACGTAATGGCACCGCTGGTGATCGAGAACGAAAGCGACATGCTGCTGGCGATCACCACCGCCGGGCGTATGCTGATGTTCCCGGTCAGCGATCTGCCGGAGCTGTCAAAAGGCAAGGGCAACAAGATCATCAACATTCCGTCGGCGGAGGCCGCGAAAGGCGAAGATGGCCTGGCGCACCTCTTCCTGCTGCCGCCGCAGAGCACGCTGACCATTCACGTCGGCAAGCGCAAAATCAAGCTTCGTCCGGAAGAGCTGCAGAAGGTGGTGGGCGAGCGCGGTCGCCGCGGCTCGCTGATGCGCGGCCTGCAGCGTATCGACCGCGTGGAGATTGACTCTCCTGCACGCAGCGCGGCGGGTGACAGCGAAGAGTAATGTCGTGATATCCCCCTCTGTCCGGAGGGGGAATTTCAATAAAATTTCCCGTAAAATCGTTGTTAATTCGTGCGTTGCGATTAACAATACGCGCTCGTAATAAAGTCCTTACCTGGCCACAGGTGAAGTATAATTGTCAGCTGTCAGGGCTTCAGAGGTCGCTATGCTATATATTGTTCGTCTTATTCTTACCGTTATCTACTGTATTCTGGTCTGTATTTTCGGCTCTATTTATTGCCTGTTCAGCCCGCGTAATCCGAAGCATGTCGCCACCTTTGGCCATATGTTCGGGCGTCTTGCGCCGCTGTTTGGTCTGAAAGTTGAAAAACGCCTGCCGGAAGGAGCGGAGAATTTCGGTAACGCCATCTATATCGCCAACCATCAGAACAACTACGATATGGTGACGGCCTCCAATATCGTGCTTCCACCGACCGTGACGGTGGGCAAAAAAAGCCTGCTGTGGATCCCGTTTTTTGGTCAGCTGTACTGGCTTACCGGTAACCTGCTGATTGACCGTAATAACCGTGCAAAAGCGCACGGCACCATTGCAGAAGTGGTGAATCATTTTAAAAAGCGCAGGATCTCAATCTGGATGTTCCCGGAAGGGACGCGCAGCCGCGGCCGCGGCCTGCTGCCGTTTAAAACCGGTGCGTTTCATGCCGCAATTGCGGCAGGTGTTCCAATTATTCCTGTGTGCGTTTCCAATACTTCGAATAAGATTAATCTTAACCGCCTGAATAACGGGCTGGTGATTGTCGAAATGCTGCCACCCGTCGATACCAGCAAATACGGTAAAGATCAGGTGCGCGAGCTGGCAGCGCACTGCCGTGATCTGATGGCTGAGCATATTGCGCTGCTCGACAAAGAAGTCGCAGAGAGAGAAGCCGCCGGTAAGATCTAACCCGGCGTTGAAGGGAAAACGAATTCCCGCGTTGTTAGTCGTTTCAGATGGAGCTTATATGTCACTCAGTCGGCGTCAGTTTATTCAGGCTTCGGGGATCGCCCTTTGTGCGGGTGCGATGCCGCTGACAGCCAGCGCCGCCGGGCAGCAACAGCCGCTGCCTATTCCGCCACTCATTGAATCCCGTCGCGGCCAGCCGCTTTTCCTGACGCTGCAGCGCAGCCACTGGTCCTTTACCCAGGGGACGCGTGCGCCGGTCTGGGGCATTAACGGACGTTACCTTGGGCCGACCATACGCGTGTGGAATGGCGATGACGTAAAGCTCATCTACAGTAACCGTACCCCTGAAAATGTCGCCATGACCATCAGCGGCCTGCAGGTGCCTGGCCCGCTGATTGGCGGCGCGGCGCGCATGATGTCGCCCAGCGCCGACTGGGCGCCCGTTCTGCCGATTCGCCAGAGCGCGGCAACCCTGTGGTATCACGCCAACACCCCTAACCGCACGGCGCAGCAGGTCTATAACGGCCTGGCCGGCATGTGGCTGGTGGAAGATGAAGTCAGCAAATCCCTGCCGATCCCGAACCATTACGGCGTGGATGACTTCCCGATTATCATCCAGGACAAACGTCTGGATAATTTCGGTACGCCGGAATACAGCGAACCGGGGAGCGGTGGCTTCGTTGGCGATACGCTGCTGGTGAACGGCGCGCAGAGCCCGTATGTCGAAGTGTCCCGTGGCTGGGTGCGCCTGCGCCTGCTCAACGCGTCTAACTCGCGCCGCTATCAGCTGCAAATGAGCGATGGCCGTCCGCTGCACGTGATCTCCGGCGATCAGGGTTTTTTACCGGCACCGGTGTCCGTCAAACAGCTGGCGCTCGCGCCGGGTGAGCGTCGGGAAATTCTTATTGATATGACCAACGGGGATGAAGTCTCTGTGACCTGCGGCGAAGCGGCAAGCATTGTTGACCGTATTCGCGGGTTCTTTGAACCGTCGAGCATTCTTGTCTCGACCCTGGTGCTGACCCTGCGTCCAACCGGCCTGCTGCCGCTGGTGACCGATAGCCTGCCCATGCGCCTGCTGCCGCAGGAGATCATGAGCGGCTCGCCGGTGCGCAGCCGTGATATCAGCCTTGGCGACGATCCGGGCATCAACGGTGCGCTGTGGGACGTCAACCGCATCGACATTACCGCGCAGCAGGGCACCTGGGAGCGCTGGACGGTGCGTTCAGATATGCCGCAGTCCTTCCATATTGAAGGGGTAAGCTTCCTGATCCGCAACGTTAACGGCGCGATGCCGTTCCCGGAAGATCGCGGCTGGAAAGACACCGTCTGGGTGGACGGTCAGGTTGAACTGCTCGTCTACTACGGCCAGCCTTCGTGGCCGCACTTCCCGTTCCTGTTCCACAGCCAGACGCTGGAGATGATGGACAGGGGGTCCGTAGGGCAAATGCTGATCAACCCCGCGCCATAATCTCTGACATTCCCGGTTCGCCGGGAATGGTTTATGCCCGCCAGAAAAAGCGCGAGAACAGAATCAGCACCGGGTAAATTTCCAGACGCCCTAAGATCATCGCCGCGCACATCAACAGCTTAGCCCCTTCTGTTAACGTGCCGAACGTCGACGCCGTCTCGCCAAATCCCAGCCCCATGTTGTTGATACAGGCGGCGACCGTCGCGAATGACGTAAACAGATCGTAGCCCATCAGATTAAGCGCCCAGACAAAAAAGCCCGTGATCATCACGTAGAGAAAGAAGAAGCTCCAGACCGAGCGCAGGACGCGTTCATTCACCACGCTTTTGCCCACCTTAATGCTCAGCAGCGCGCGCGGATGCGCCAGCTGGTTCATCTCCTGAATACTCTGCTTGAACATAATCAAAAAACGCAGGGCTTTGATCCCGCCGCAGGTCGAGCCTACGCAGCCGCCAAAAAAGCTGGCGCTCAACAACAGGAAGATGGTGTGCGTGGGCCATTGGGCGTAGTCGGCGGTCGACAGGCCGTTATCGGTCATCATCGAACTGGCAAGGAAGAAGGCGTGCACCAGGCTATCCGTGGGGCTGTACATGCCTGCATGCCAGACCTGCCAGGCGGTGATGAGGATAATCGCCGCAGCGGCGCTCAGGAAGAATTTAACCTCCGGGCTGCGACGAATCGGCTTCAGGGTGCGTCGGACAATGGCGACGTACCAGAGGGTGAAGTTAAACGCGGAGAGCAGCGAAAACGCCCCGGCAACCAGCTCGATTGCGTGGCTGTCATAAAAACCAATGCTCTCGCTGCGGGTGGAGAAGCCGCCCAGTGACACGGTCGAAAGCCCGTGACAGACGGCGTCAAAAAAGGACATTCCCGCCAGCCAGTAGGCCAGAGTGCAGGCCACGCCCAGCGCGAAGTAGGTCACCCACAGCGTGCGCGCGGTATCGGCAAGGCGGGGCGTCAGACGCTCCTCCTTGAACGGCCCCGGCATCTCTGACTGATAAAGCTTCATGCCGCCAATGCCCAGCAGCGGCAGGACCGCGACGGCCAGCACGATGACGCCTAACCCGCCAATGAAATTCAGCTGAGCGCGGTAATACAGGTACGACTTAGGCAGGGCGCTGACGTCCCCGATCACCGTCGCTCCGGTAGTGGTGATCCCGGAAACCCCCTCAAAGAGCGCGTCAGCAAAGGAGAGCTGAAGCCCGTCATCCATCCAGAGCGGCATGGCGCTAATCAATGAAAAAAGCAGCCAGAACAGCACGATAATCACGAAACCGTCGCGGGTGCGCAGCTGGATGCCGGCGTGGCGGGTTGCCCGCCAGGTTAAGCCTCCGAGACTAAAAAAGGTTAAAAAAGTGGTCAGGAAGGCAAAGTAGGTCCGCTCTTTGTTCAGCAGGGCGATAACCATCGGCGGCAGCATGGAAAGGCTGTACAGCAGCACAAGGAAACCGCAGAGGTGCAGGACAACCCGCAGCTGGGAGACATGTAACGAATCGTTGGGCTTCACAACTGAGCTCCGCACAAACACGCATTCCGGGGCAAATCACCGGAAAATAGAGTGAATATTATGATCCAAAATTATCAGGGCGGCGTATTTTAACGACTTCCGTGAATATCTGCCTGCTTCCTGCATCCTTTTCTTCAAATCTGGCAGATGAACAGCGTATAATCCCGCTCCTTTTGTTTATTTTTTCTTCGGAAGCATTATGAGCGCAATTTCCCTGATCCAGCCGGATCGTGACCTCTTCTCCTGGCCCCAGTACTGGGCGGCCTGCTTTGGACCGGCGCCGTTCCTGCCAATGTCCCGGGAAGAGATGGACCAACTGGGCTGGGACAGCTGCGATATCATTCTGGTCACGGGCGATGCCTACGTTGACCACCCGAGCTTCGGCATGGCCATCTGTGGCCGTATGCTCGAAGCGCAGGGCTTCCGCGTGGGGATCATCTCCCAGCCCGACTGGAACAGCAAAGACGACTTTATGCGTCTGGGTAAACCGAACCTGTTCTTCGGCGTGACCGCAGGCAACATGGACTCGATGATCAACCGCTATACCGCCGACCGTAAGCTGCGCCATGACGACGCCTACACGCCGGATAACGTGGCGGGCAAACGTCCGGACCGCGCAACCCTCGTCTACACCCAGCGCTGCAAAGAAGCCTGGAAAGACGTGCCGGTGATCCTGGGCGGCATCGAGGCGAGCCTGCGCCGTACCGCACACTACGACTACTGGTCAGATACCGTGCGCCGCTCGGTGCTGGTGGATTCCAAGGCCGACATGCTGATTTACGGAAACGGCGAGCGTCCGCTGGTGGAAGTGGCGCACCGCCTGTCGCAGGGCGAGCCGGTGAGCAGCATCCGCGACGTGCGCAATACCGCCATTATGGTGAAAGAGGCGCTGCCGGGCTGGCGCGGGGTAGATTCCCGCATCATCGATATGCCGGGCAAAATCGACCCGATCCCACATCCGTACGGCGACGATCTGCCGTGTGCCGATAACAAACCGGTAGAGCCAAAGAAGGCGGAAGCGAAGGCGATCGTCGTGCAGCCGCCGCGCCCGAAGCCGTGGGAAAAGACCTACGTACTGCTACCGTCCTACGAGAAGGTGAAAGCCGACAAGGTGCTCTACGCGCACGCGTCCCGTATTCTGCACCATGAAACCAACCCGGGCTGCGCCCGCGCGCTGATGCAGAAGCACGGCGAGCGCTTTATCTGGATCAACCCGCCGGCGATCCCGCTCTCCACCGAAGAGATGGACAGCGTCTTTGCGCTGCCGTACAAGCGCGTGCCGCACCCGGCGTACGGCAACGCCCGCATCCCGGCGTATGAGATGATCCGCTTCTCGATCAACATTATGCGCGGCTGCTTCGGTGGCTGTTCCTTCTGCTCCATTACCGAGCACGAAGGGCGCATTATTCAGAGCCGCTCTGAAGATTCGATCATCAATGAGATCGAAGCCATTCGCGATTCCGTGCCGGGCTTTACCGGCGTGATTTCCGATCTTGGCGGCCCAACCGCCAACATGTATATGCTGCGCTGCAAATCACCGCGCGCGGAGCAGACCTGTCGTCGCCTCTCCTGCGTCTATCCGAGCATTTGTGAGCACATGGACACCAACCACGAGCCGACGATCAACCTCTACCGCCGCGCGCGCGATCTGAAAGGCATCAAGAAGATCCTCATCGCGTCCGGGGTGCGTTATGACATCGCCGTGGAAGATCCGCGCTACATCAAAGAGCTGGCGACGCACCACGTGGGTGGCTATCTCAAGATTGCGCCGGAGCACACCGAAGAAGGCCCGCTGTCGAAGATGATGAAGCCGGGCATGGGCAGCTACGATCGTTTTAAACAGCTGTTCGACACCTACTCGAAGCAGGCGGGCAAAGAGCAGTATCTGATCCCGTACTTCATCTCCGCCCACCCGGGCACGCGTGATGAGGACATGGTGAACCTGGCGCTGTGGCTGAAGCAGCGCCGCTTCCGCCTGGATCAGGTGCAGAACTTCTATCCGTCACCGCTCGCCAACTCGACGACCATGTACTACACCGGCAAGAACCCGCTGAGTAAGATTGGTTATAAGAGTGAAGACGTGGTGGTGCCGAAAGGAGATAAACAGCGTCGTCTGCACAAAGCGCTGCTGCGCTACCACGATCCGGCCAACTGGCCGCTGATCCGCCAGGCGCTGGAAGAGATGGGCAAAAAGCACCTGATCGGCTCGCGCCGCGACTGTCTGGTACCGGCCCCGACGCTGGAGGAGATGCGCGAAGCGCGTCGCCAGAATCGCAATACGCGCCCGGCGCTGACCAAGCACACGCCGATTGTGCATCAGCGTTCGAACGGTGGAGCGGGAACGAAGAAGACCGTAAAACGTAAGATCGGTTAAACCTGTAACAAAGCCCGGTGGCGCTAGCGCTTACCGGGCCTACTGGTCAGCGCGTAGGCCGGGTAAGGTGAAGCCGCCACCCGGCTTTTTTACGCGATTATCCGCCAAACTGATCCGGGTCTGGCCCAAGCCGCTTGCCCTTATCCAGCTTCGCAATTTCCCCCAGCTCATCTTTGTCCAGACGGAAATCCCAGACGTCGAAGTTCTCGGCGATGCGCGATGGCGTGACCGATTTCGGGATCACCACCAGGCCGTTGTCCAGATGCCAGCGAATGACGATCTGCGCCGGGGTTTTGCCGTATTTATCCGCCAGGTCGCGGATAATTTTCTGATCGAATACCCCTTCACCACCCTGAGCCAGCGGGCTCCAGGATTCGGTCTGAATCTTATGCGTGGCGTTCCAGGCGTGAAGCTGGCGCTGCTGCAACAGCGGGTGCAGTTCGATCTGGTTAATCACAGGCGCGACGCCCGTCTCGTCAATCAGCCGCTGCAGGTGATGAACCTGGAAGTTACAGACGCCGATGCTTTTCACCAGCCCCTCTTTTTGCAGTTCAATCATCCCTTTCCAGGCATCAACGTAATGGTCGATGGCCGGAACCGGCCAGTGCATGAGATACAGGTCGACGAAATCGAGCTGGAGCTTCTCCAGACTCTCCTGCAGGGCTTCGCGGGGACGTTTTTGATCGTCATTCCACAGTTTCGTGGTGATGAATAACTCATCGCGGGGGACACCGGCGCTGGCCAGTGCGGTCCCCACGCCGTCCTCGTTTTTGTACGCGGCGGCGGTGTCAATCGACCGGTAGCCGACTTCCAGGGCTTTATGAATGGCGGAGACGACCTCGTCGTTACCGGCTTTCCATACACCTAGCCCCAGCTGGGGCATCACGTTGCCGTCCTGCAGCTTGATTACGGTTTGGTTTGCCATTTTTCCTCCTTCAGGTGCGCATCGCCGGAGGGAGACTCCGGCGATGGGGTGTGCATTAAGTCTGGACGAAATGTCAAAAAACGAAAGTCGGGGGGACAAAAACGCTTAGCGTGCCGCCTCGTAAATACGGCGGCTGACGTCCAGGGTGATGTCGCCGTGCTCGCCCAGATGGGTCATGCCATGCTCTTCGAGTTTCGCCAGCAGGGCAGGGATAGAGCTGCCGTCCAGACCGTAGCCAGACAGACGCGTTGGCACGCCCAGACCTTCAAAGAAACTGCGGGTCGCTTCGATGGCGGCATCAATACGCGCATCGTCAGAACCCTCGGTGATGTTCCACACGCGCTCAGCGTACTGCAGCAGTTTGGCGCGTTTGGTATCACGTTTTTCATTCCACAGCGCAGGCAGCACAACGGCCAGCGTCTGCGCATGATCCAGACCGTGCATCGCCGTCAGCTCGTGGCCCAGCATGTGGGTCGCCCAGTCCTGCGGCACGCCAGCACCGATCAGGCCATTCAGCGCCTGGGTGGCGGCCCACATCACGTTGGCGCGAACGTCATAGTTTTCCGGCTCTTTCAGCGCTTTCGGACCTTCTTCAATCAGCGTTAGCAGAATGCCTTCCGCAAAACGATCCTGGATTTTGGCATTCACCGGATACGTGACGTACTGCTCAACGGTATGAACAAAGGCATCGACCACGCCGTTCGCGACCTGACGCGCAGGCAGGGTGTAGGTGTAAACCGGGTCCAGAATGGCGAAGACAGGCTGAACGTGTTCGTTCATGAAGGCCTGCTTGTCGCCGGTGGTTTTGCGGGAGATCACCGCGCCCTTGTTGGATTCAGAACCGGTGGCCGGGAGGGTCAGCACGGAGCCCATCGGGATAGCGCTTTTGATGTCGCTCCCGCGGGTTTCCAGAATGTGCCACGGATCGATGCCGTCAGCATAGTGCGCTGCCGCCGCGATGAATTTGGTGCCGTCCAGCACGGAGCCGCCGCCGACCGCCAGCAGGAAGGTGATGTTTTCTTCGCGGGCGATTTTCACCGCGTTCATCAGCGTTTCGTAGGACGGGTTTGGCTCAATGCCGCCGAACTCACGCACGTCCAGACCGTCCAGCGCGCTGTAAACCTGATCCAGCACGCCGGTTTTTTTCACGCTGCCGCCACCGTAGGTGATCAGCACGCGGGCGTCAGCAGGGATCTGTGCGCGCAGGTCAGCGATAGCGTCTTTACCAAACAGAATGCGGGTTGGGGTGTGAAGATTAAAGTTGTTCATTGCTCGTTCCCTTTAGTGGGTGAAAAACCGTGGTGCGCAGAGGGCGACCTGATGCTGCACATTGTGGCTGTCCGGGGCTACGCCCTCAATGCACATTCCTGCCGATGTCTTGCCCATTTCTACAGAGCGCTGGAGAAAGCGCGGAAAACAACGCACACTGTCAACGTCGAAAACCGCACCCGGAGTAACGCAAGATGAACCGTGAGGCTATCTGCCAGCAGCTCACTGCGCAGATTAAGAGATTGATAGATAATGAAAACCGTGCCAGCGATCTGCTGCCGGACATTCGCCTGCTCTACGGCACGCAGCCCGGAACGCGCACGCCGGTCATGTACCAGCCGGGCATCGTTTTTCTCTTTTCAGGCCATAAAATTGGCTATATCAACGAGCGCGTATTCCGCTACGACACCAATGAATATCTGCTGCTGACAGTACCTTTACCCTTCGAATGTGAAACCTTCGCGACAGAGGCGGTTCCGCTGGCGGGGATCCGCGTCAATGTTGATATCCTCCAGCTGCAGGAGCTGCTGATGGAGATTGGCGAAGACGAACTCTTCCAGCCTTCGATGGCCTCAAGCGGGATCAACTCGGCAACGCTGTCGGAAGAGATCCTCTGCGCCATTGAGCGTCTGCTGGACGTCATGGAGAGGCCGCTGGACGCGCGCATACTGGGCAAGCAGATTATCCGAGAAATTCTGTACCACGTGCTGCTGGGCCCGGGCGGCGGCGCGTTACTTGCCCTGGTGAGCCGACAGACCCACTTCAGCCTGATAAGCCGCGTGCTCAAGCGTATCGAAAGCCAGTACACCGAAAACCTCAGCGTCGACCAGCTGGCGGCGGAAGCCAATATGAGCGTCTCGGCGTTTCACCATAACTTTAAATCGGTGACCAGCACTTCGCCGCTCCAGTACCTCAAAACCTACCGGCTGCATAAGGCGCGGATGCTGATGATCCACGACGGCATGAAGGCCAGCGCGGCGGCGATGCGGGTGGGCTACGAAAGTGCGTCGCAGTTCAGTCGGGAATTTAAGCGCTATTTCGGCGTCACGCCGGGAGAGGATGCGTCACGTATAAGAACGATGCAGGGAGCCTGACGAAAAACGTAGGCCGGGTAAGGCGTAGCCGCCACCCGGCAATTTTTTATCACGCGCTGCAGTACTTTTTCTTAATCACTACCGCGATGGTTCCCACCAGACCCGCCACCAGCAGGAACATCGGCAGCACCATCAGGAAGGTCATCACCTGATCTTCGTGGTGTTTCACGAAGGGGATCATATTCAGCGCGTAGCCGAATGTCGTCACCACGCCAACCCACAGCAGGGCGCTCAGCCAGTTGAAGAACTGGAAGCGGCGGTTCGACAAACCGGAAATGCCCGCCATCGTCGGCAGAAGGGTGCGAACGAACGCCAGAAAACGTCCGGCCAGCAGCGCAAGCAGGCCGTGTCGGTCAAACATGCAGGTTGCACGCTGATGGTATTTATGGGGTAACTGCGCCAGCCAGCTTTTGACCACGCGCGTGTTGCCGAGCCAGCGGCCCTGCAGATAGCTCAGCCAGCAGCCCAGGCTGGCTGCGGAAGTGAGGATAACCATCGTGGGCGTAAAGTCCATGACGCCTTTGCCGATCAACGCCCCGGCAAGCAAAAGCAGACTGTCACCGGGTAAAAACGAAGCTGGCAGTAATCCATTTTCCAGAAACAGCGTTGCGAACATCACGAAATAGACGACGCCTATGACGTGAGGATCCGCCAGGGCGGCAAAATCATGTTGCCAGAGCGCCGCGATAATATCTTGAATAACAGCCATGGACTTTCCTGTGGAACAGCAGATATAGCGCTATTGTACTCCCTAATTCGCCCGTCGGGTTTGATCCCGGGCGCAACTCATGCAGACTTTTCTGCTTGCGGTGTCCACAAAAGCGTCCAGAGAGTACATTTTCAGCCAGCACTCTACACGATACGCTCGAACCCTGCTGCTAAATCCGCAATCAGATCGTCAACATTTTCTAAACCGATATGCAGTCGAATCAGGGTACCGCTGAAGTCCACTTCACCGCCGGGGCGCAGGGCCGCGATCTGCTCCGGCTGGTTAGCCAGGATCAGGGATTCAAAACCGCCCCAGGAGTAGGCCATGCTGAAGAGGCTAAAATTATCCAGATAGCTTGCCAGCTCGTCATTATTCAGCCGTTTTTTCAGCACAAACGAGAACAAACCGCTGCTGCCCGTAAAGTCACGTTGCCAGAATTCATGCCCCTTACTGCCCGGCAGCGCCGGATGGTTTACGCGCTCAACCTGAGGATGCTGCGCCAGCCATTCGGCCACCTTCAGGCTGCTTTCGTGGTGCTGACGCAGGCGAACGCCCAGCGTGCGGATTCCGCGACTGGTCATGTACGCCGTGTCGGCATCCACCATCTGGCCCATCAGATAGGCATTTTCACGCAGCTGATCCCAGCAGCGCGCGTTGGAAACCGCAGTACCAATCATGCCGTCAGAGTGGCCAATCAGGTATTTCGTCGCCGCCTGGATGGAAATATCAATGTCGAATTCCAGCGCTTTGAACAGCACGCCTGCCGCCCAGGTGTTGTCGATCATAATGATCGCCTCTGGCGCTTTGCTGCGCACGGCCTTGACGATAGCCGGCACGTCGTGAACTTCCATGGTGAGCGACCCCGGCGATTCCAGGAACACAATGCGCGTGTTTGGCTGAATAAGTTCGGCAATACCTTCACCAATCAGCGGGTCGAACCAGCCGGTCGTCACGCCGAGCTTGCTGAGGATTTTGGTACAGAAGTCCTGGCTGGGTTCATAGGCGGTGTTGGTCATCAGGATATGGTCGCCCTGTTCCACAAACGCCAGAATGGTGTTGGCGACCGCCGCCGCGCCGCACGGGAACAGCGCGCAGCCTGCGCCGCCTTCCAGCTCGCACATCGCTTCCTGTAAAGAAAAGTGGGTTAGCGTGCCGCGACGGCCATAAAACAGCCCGCCTTTTGCGCGGTTGCGCGTGGCGTTTTTTTTCTCCTCAACGGTGTCAAACACCAGCGAGGAGGCGCGTTGAATCACGCTGTTGACCGATCCCTGAGTATATTTTTTGCTGCGTCCTGCCTGTACCAGCGTGGTATCAAGATGCTTCGTTGTCATGTTCGCTAACCCTGTTTTTATACGTCTGGACGTCCAGACTACCACGATTGGAAAAAACTGCACCCGCAGGCTTATCGAATAAGCAGAAAATATTAGCAAAAAAGCGCATAAGAAATTTTTACTGCGTAAGCGCAAGGAAAGTGAACGAAAATTGCGGCACTATGCAAATACTAATGAGAACTACTATCAATTCGACGATGTTTTGATATTATTACGTTCAGATTTTGTGATTTGCGTCCTGGAGATACAGAGTGGGTAATAATTTGATGCAGGCGGATCTCTCCGTTTGGGGCATGTATCAGCATGCTGACATCGTGGTTAAGATTGTGATGATCGGCCTGATTCTGGCGTCCGTTGTCACCTGGGCTATCTTCTTCAGCAAGAGCGCCGAGCTGCTTTCGCAGAAGCGTCGCCTCAAGCGGGAACAGCAGCAGTTGGCAGAAGCCCGCTCTCTGGATCAGGCCTCAGATATGACCTCATCCTTCCACGCGAAAAGCCTGACTACCCTGCTCGTGAATGAAGCACAGAACGAGCTGGAACTCTCCGCGGGCAGTGAAGATAACGAAGGCATCAAGGAGCGTACCGGTTTCCGTCTGGAACGTCGCGTGGCGGCGGTTGGCCGACACATGGGGCGCGGCAATGGTTATCTGGCCACCATCGGCGCGATTTCGCCGTTCATCGGTCTTTTCGGTACGGTCTGGGGCATCATGAACAGCTTTATCGGTATCGCGCAGACCCAAACCACCAATCTGGCGGTCGTTGCGCCGGGTATCACAGAAGCGCTGCTGGCGACGGCGATTGGTCTGGTCGCGGCGATTCCGGCGGTGGTTATCTACAACATCTTCGCGCGCATGATTGGCAGCTACAAAGCCACCCTCGGTGACGTTGCCGCGCAGGTTCTGCTGCTGCAAAGCCGCGATCTCGACCTGAATGCCAGCGCCGTTAAGCCGGTGCACGCGGCGTCCAAACTGCGCGTGGGTTGATATTATGGCGATGCGTCTAAACGAAAATCTCGACGATAACGGCGAAATGCATGAGATCAACGTGACGCCGTTTATCGACGTCATGCTGGTTCTGCTGATCATCTTCATGGTGGCCGCGCCGCTGGCGACGGTGGACGTGAAGGTGAATCTGCCAGCCTCGTCGAGCCAGCCGCAGCCGCGCCCGGAAAAGCCTGTCTATCTGTCCGTGAAGGCCGATAAATCGATGTTCCTCGGGAACGACCCGGTAACGGCCGACTCTGTTATCCCGGCGCTGGATCAGCTTACCGGCGGTAAAAAAGACACCACGGTCTTCTTCCGTGCGGATAAAACCGTTGATTATGAAACCATGATGAAGGTAATGGACACGCTGCATCAGGCGGGTTATCTGAAGATTGGGCTGGTCGGCGAAGAGAAAGCGGCCGCGAAGTGATAAAGAAGCTGGCGAAAGCCGGCTTTTTTTATGCCTGTTGGGTTTATGCGTTTTTATTTTCCGTCGGTGCGATAGAGGGGGTTGCCAGCGCGTCCTCATCAAGCGCAACGCAGGTGACGTTTGAGGTACGGTACTCGCCGTCTGACAGTTTGCGCGTCAGACGCAGGGTGGCGATCTCTCTGGCAAGCAGATACTGGTAGTTGGCCTCAAGGCGTCCCAGAAGCTTCTCTTTTAGCTCTGGCCGCTGTTCCATGATGGCGTTCATCACGGCACCGTAAATTTCTTCTTTGACCTGCAGCGGATAAATCTCACTGCGATTCTGCCATTTCAGCCGCACCAGCGTCGCCGGGATCGATACCAGGTCTTGTGTAATGCGCGTCATCTCGTCATTTTTTGTGTTTCGCAGCGCGTCGAGATTTTGCTTTAAGATAAATTCATCACTTTTTTTATCATCCAAAGTCAAATAAACGTCGTTATTTTTAACTTCCTTCACGTTAATCCTCCCCCAGGCTATAAAAAATTGGGTTGTTTTTTTCGCGCGTAATTAAGTTAAGCCAAATTTCATTGCCCGCTTCGTTAATTTCTTTGGTTTTTTCGGCCAATATTTGACTTAGTTTCTGGGCATCTATTTCACCTTCGGCCTGCAGATCATTCAGCAGGTGGACAAAGGCTTCAATTTTTATGGCGCGAAATAAGCGGTCTTTTATATGACGATCGTGCTCTTCCAGCAACATATTACGGGATTTGCCGGTACGGGAAACACCAATTAATATATCAGGCTCGAAATCAGAGAGCTTTCTTTTCCCCTGAGTGAAACTGACCTCTTTTTCTGCTTCCGTCGGTTGCTGTTCCACAGGCGTAATGTGGTACTTAGCCGGGACGAGATAGTCGGGCAGCATTTTTAATTTCCTTTAATTTCAACAGGGTGGGGTTGGTAAAGGCGTGAGATTCGTTGACAATATCATGAGGCAAATTTAAAATCAAAAAAAATGGAGCCTACCCATGAACAGCATCTTTTTTACGGTCATCACATTACTATTACTGACCGCTGGTGTGCTTTTATTGATGCAGGAGTTCAATAAAACGAAAGTGTCGAAAGACACCAGTGAACCGCCGCAACCGGAACTCATGACAAAAGAGGAAGGGGAAGACCATTTCTCTGTATTGATGAACTCCGTTACGCCTGTCTGGTACTGGCGGGTGAACCATGAATATATCGACTTTTTACACGCGACAATTAAACGCATGAAAATGTCGGAAATTAATGACACGCCCGGACTGTTTGAAGCACAGCGACGCTGTAGCGATCTCAATTCAGCCGTGTATAGATATTATGACAATATCAAAAAACGCTGCCTTAACGGCGAGAAGGTCTCTTATTCCGATCTGGACGTATTAAATTTGCGTCAGTGTTTTCGTGAGTTCAGCCTTGAAGCCTACCCGGAGCTGGTGGTGCTGGTCTGGCCGGAATACGCCCGTCCCGAGGTTAACCCCGACAACGTCTGAGTGACCATACTGGTGAGCTATTGCAAACAGTCAGCGCCATTGGGATATACTGGGCGCTGGTTTCTTTTGCAAACAGGACTTTATGGAACGCTTTTTTGAAAACGCCATGTACGCCTCTCGCTGGATACTGGCTCCCGTCTATTTTGGCCTTTCGCTGGCGCTTATCGCGCTGACGATTAAGTTCTTTCAGGAAATCCTGCACGTTCTGCCGAATATCTTTTCCATTGCCGAGGCGGATTTGATTCTGGTTCTGCTGTCGCTGGTGGATATGACCCTGGTGGGCGGGCTGCTGGTAATGGTGATGTTCTCCGGCTACGAGAATTTCGTCTCTCAGCTGGATATCGACGAGCGCAAAGAGAAGCTCAGCTGGTTGGGCAAAATGGATGCCTCGTCGCTGAAGAATAAAGTGGCCGCGTCGATTGTGGCGATCTCTTCTATCCACCTGCTACGCGTGTTTATGGACGCGAAGAACGTGCCGGATAACAAACTGATGTGGTACGTCATTATCCATCTGACGTTTGTGCTGTCTGCGTTTGTGATGGGGTATTTGGATAAGATCAGTAAGAAGTAAAGTACGCCTTACCCCTCACCCTAACCCTCTCCCCAAAGGGGAGAGGGGACTGCTCGGTGCGGCCTTATTTATCAGACGACGCCTGCCACAGGTTCAACTCCCCATCCGCAACATGCTGGTCAATCCGCTTGAGTTCGTCCTCACTGAAGTACACGTTATCCAGCGCCCGAACGTTCTCCTCAATCTGTTCCGGGCGGCTTGCGCCAATCAGCACTGACGTCACGCGCGCGTCTTTCAGCAGCCAGCTCAACGCCATCTGCGCCATAGTCTGACCCCGCGCCTGCGCCATTTCACTCAGCAAACGCAGGCTGTTCAGGTTGGCTTCGGTCAGCATTTTTTCGTTCAGACCGCGGACTTTCTTGCCTTCACGCTGCATGCGTGAATCTTCAGGAATACCGTTCAGGTATTTTCCGGTCAGCAGCCCCTGCGCCAGGGGGGTAAAGGCGATGCACCCGGTACCGTTTGCCGCCAGCGCATCCAGCAAACCGGTCTTATCGACCCAGCGGTTGAGCAGGTTATAGGACGGCTGGTGGATCAGCAGGGGGATCTTCCACTCGCGCAGCAGCTCGGCCATTTTTTGCGTGCGCTCGGTTGAGTAGGAGGAAATGCCCACGTACAGCGCCTTGCCGCTCTGAACAGCCTGCGCCAGCGCAGAGGCCGTCTCTTCCATCGGCGTGGTTTCATCCACGCGGTGGGAATAGAAAATATCCACGTAGTCGACGCCCAGGCGTTTCAGGCTCTGATCGAGGCTGGCGAGCAGATATTTGCGCGATCCGCCTGAGCCGTATGGCCCGGCCCACATGTCGTAACCCGCCTTGGTGGAGATAACTAGCTCGTCGCGATACGCGGCAAAGTCCTCCCGCAGCAGACGGCCAAAATTCTCTTCCGCGCTGCCTGCTGGCGGGCCGTAGTTGTTGGCAAGGTCGAAATGGGTAATGCCGAGGTCAAAGGCTTTACGCAGCAGCGCCCGCTGGGCATCAAGAGGCTGAATATGGCCGAAGCTATGCCACAGGCCAAGCGACAGCGCGGGCAGGCGCAGGCCGCTCTTGCCACAGTGGCGGTACTGCATGTTCTCGTAGCGGTCAGGGGCAGGGTACCAGGACATGATGTCTCCTTTTCTTATCGATGAATTTTTGAAACGGCGTTTTCATTCTGTCCTTATCAAAACACAAATCCCGGGGAGAAGCGATGGCAGAACTCCCTGCCAGCAATTTTCCCCGGGATGCGTCAGACGTTGAGTCCCGCACTGCCCGGTACACGCAGGTCACCGGGCAATCAGACGACAATCAGAAGCTGTAGCTCATCCCCGCCTGTACGCTGGCATCGTTATCCACATCGCCAGTACCGACAAAGACGCCGGTAGTCAGGGTGAAGTTATGGGCGATGGTGGCGTTGATACCTGCCCCAAAGATGCCCATGGTGTTGTTGTGACCGGAGGTGTTGTGATAATCCGCCGCCTGAATGTCGGTGTTATCGCTGAACTCTTTCTGGAAGCGCGCGTCGATCCACGGAATCACCTTCACGTTCTTGTTCAAATCGCGAAGGGTGGTGGTGAGCCTCACGCCCGCGCCGCCGTTCCAGGAAGAGACCTGGCTGTCGGCAAAGGTGACTTCGCTGTCAGAGAAGCCGTTCGCTTTGGTCTGATCCCAGCCAAGAGTGGCGTAGGGTTGCAGCAGCGTTTCGCCTGGCAGCAACACGTTCACCCCGGTGCGGGCCTGCGCCAGATACAGACTGCCATCGGTGGAGCCGTGCAGCGCTTCCGTCATGCCGCTGGTATCGCCCGTCACGTTGTTGGCAGACAGCGAGTAACGCATATCGCCGTAGCTGAAGCTGCCGTCAGCAAATAGACCCCAGGTTCGGCCGTTCAGCGCCTGCTGCCAGCCGCCATAAAGGCTGTAGTAGTTACCGTAAACGCTGTCTTTGAAGCTATCCGCGCCGTCGCTGGTGTCCTGCACGCGGCTGCGCGTCCACGCCAGCGCGATACCGCCGGTGACGCTGTCGCCGTTGTCCAGATGCGCCGTCCAGTCTACGCCGCCCTGCGCACCCTGAGTGATGCTTTTATAGTCGACGTCGTTGCTGAAATTACCGTTCTGATAAAGGAAATCGCCCCAGACCTGCGCACCGTCCTGCTGTTCTCCCAGCAGGTTTGCCAGATGCACCTGGTTCATGTGGTTGCTGATGTCATCCGCTACCTGATGCCCGGCCTGTTCCGCTGCATCCAGGCCGGCTACCAGCCCCTGAACGTCGCTCGCAAGGTTGCCCTTCTGGCTGTTAAATTCAATATTCCAGCTCTGGCTATTATCTGCAGTCAGCTGAGCCTGAGGCGCGCTGTCGGCCGCAACAATATTCAGACTGTTGTTGTAGTTATAGGCGCCGCTACGGTTCTCCACGGTCTGGTCGCCGTTGGTAAACGTGGCTGCTGCATAATTCTGCGGCGCACTGCTGCCCGACGTGGTGAAGGTCCCCAAGACTATTCCCTGCTGATTTTGCGCTGACGGCGTAATGCTGTTCACCACCACGGCGTTATTGGCGCCGGTAATATTACCGAAATTCACGTAGCTGTCGGTGCTCATGGTAACCAGCGCATTGCTGCCGGTGGTGTTGGCGATCAGGGTTGAACCGTTTTGCAAACTCCAGCTGGTTGCATCGTTAATTTTATCAATGGCAATGCTGTTATCGCTGGTGGTATTTACCGTTTCAAACTGGCTTATTTGTCCGGATATAGAACTGCCCGCATCCATTGACAGGGTATCGCTGCCGTCACCACCGTTAACATTGCCATTGACATGTGAATCATTGGTCAGCACGACCGTATCATCACCTGCACCCGTTGTAATATCACCGTTGACGGTCGCGTTGTTCTGCAGCGTAATTGTGCTATTGCCCGTACTCTGGCTGGTATTTATCTCGCCATTCACGGTGCTGTTATCCACCAGAACGGAATTTGTGGCGTTACCATCGACGGTCACATTGCCATTTACCACGCTGTTATTGGTCAATGAAATCAGCGTGGTGCCGTTTTCGTTAAAGGCCCCAATGTCGCCGGTGACCGTACTGTTATCCAGCGCCAGCGAATCAGCCTTCGTTCCGTACATCGCGATGGCGACATCGCCAAAGGCATCCAGGTTGATGTCGCTGAATGGCTTGTATCCGCTCAGTTTTACCGCCAGCGTGTCGATGTTCTGCGTGATTTCGCTCTGCGAGGCATCCACGGAAGCGTTAGTCAGCGTAATATTGGTATCAGATTTATCGCTACCCGCGTAAATACCGCCTTTATCCATCGTGCTGTTGCTGATGGCAATATTTTGTGCACCGGCTCCCGCACTGAGAATACTGCCGTGCAGCATGCTGCCGTCCTCAACATTGACGGTGTGGTAACCTTTATCCATGGGGTCGAGATAAATGGCGGAACCCATCATATAGGCTTTCTTGCCCTCGTAGCTTCCGGCGTCATTTTCGCCATTCAGCGTGGCGTCATCGATGGTCACCGTCGTATTGGTGGTTGCACCGGTATTGCCCACTTCGATCATATCGACGGTGGCGCCGTTATTCACCGTAATATTAGCCGTCCCCCCGTTGCTGCCCTGAATATAATGGCCGGACATGTCGGTACCAGAAACGGTTAATGACTGGGTATCCCCTGATTCACGGCTTCCATCCATAAAGATATTATTTGCGGTGGTGTCGGCCATAATGGCATTAGTCACGCCGGGATCTTCATAGAAACTATTATCTACATATTTCGTTAAGCCGCAGGTCTGCGATGTCACGCCCGGCTGGCAGGGCGTAGCGGGTGTTACGTTAGCCTGGGCGCCAAATGACGTTAAAGCCACTAATACACATTGCGAAAGCAATGTACGATTCATTAATTTGCGCATTTGAAGTTCTCTGGATGAGTCGAAAATTGTCCGGCTCTTTTTAAATGAATTTATTTAAAATAAGAACTTCCTCAGCAGGTAAGGATGTAATGAAATCTAAAAAAATATCCTGCACAATAATTAGCGTTTAAATAATTAAATCTGATTAATAAATTTAATTTAATTCATGAGCTAAATGCTTTGGAATGATTTGCATACAAATTAAAGGGTTTCTTGACCGGTCGTGCGGTTCTTTGACCGTCTCATTCATCAGGGTATTCATCCTTTCGGGTTGTGAGGTTAATTAACTGTTTGTCTGTTTTACATTTCGACGGCTGCTGAAATATGAAAACATGTATTGAGCAGTAAGATTTTCCCCGCAGTGATTATCCTTTTCCGGCGAACGACAGGGTAGCGAAGATTTTTATAAAATTACGCGCGAAATAGTATAACTTCGTCAGTTTCTGCCGATAACGAGGGTAAGACTCGCCTCTGGGCGAATTCACCCTCACGGCAAGGAAGACTTATGAATATGCTCCGTAATTTCACGATCCGTTTCGTCATGCTGGCGATTCTCGGGATCTTTTGTTTAATGTGGGCGGGTGTTGGGCTGTACAGCACCTGGTCTCTGTCTCGCGTTTCTGATGGCAACGAGGTGGATCGCCAGCTGGTCAAGCAGATGACGGTGCTCAGCCAGGGCAACGATCAGTATTTCCGCTTTGTGACCCGTCTGAGCCGCGCAATGGAAGTCAAAGCCGCAGGCGGCACGCCGGATCTGGCCTCTGCCCAGCAGGCGCTGGATAACATGGGCAAGAAGCTGGCCGAGATGAAAGCGATCTCCCCAGGTCTCTTCCCGGGTGATCGGTGCCTGGCAGGCGCTGCTCGAACAGGGCGTGACGCCGCAAATGCAGCAGGCGAAACTGGGCGCGCTGGACGGCTATCGTCAGCAGGCCAATAACGTCACGCCAACGCTGAGCCGCGCGTTCGGCGCGGCGGCTGAAGAGTTCAACAATGCTGCAGCGAAGTCGCTCGACAGCACCCGCGTGGTGGTGGACGGCCTGACCAGCATGACCCGTACGGTGATTATCGTCGCCACGATCGTCGGTCTGCTGATCCTGCTCTTCACCGACCGTTACCTGGTCGCGATGCTGGTCAAACCGCTGGACCGCATTCGCCAGCAGTTCCGCCAGATTGCTCAGGGCGATCTCAGCCAGCCCATTGAGCCGTTCGGCCGCAACTGCGTGGGACAGCTGGTGCCGCTGCTGAGCGCCATGCAGGACAGCCTGCGCGAGGCGGTCAGCACGATCCGCTCCGGCAGTGAAAATATCTGGCGCGGGGCGACGGAGATTTCCAGCGGTAACAACGATCTCTCCTCCCGTACCGAGGAGCAGGCGGCGGCACTGGAAGAGACGGCAGCCAGCATGGAACAGCTGACCGCTACGGTGAAACTGAACGCGGAGAGCGCCCGCCAGGCAAGCCAGCTGGCCGATGTGGCCTCAACCACCGCCAGCCGCGGCGGTTCGCTGGTGGAAGAGGTGGTAAGCACCATGAGCGGTATTTCGGAAAGCTCGAAGAAAATTGCTGAAATCACCAACGTCATTAACAGCATTGCCTTCCAGACCAATATTCTGGCTCTTAACGCGGCGGTTGAAGCAGCACGCGCGGGCGAACAGGGGCGCGGCTTCGCCGTCGTCGCGGGCGAAGTCCGCAACCTGGCAAGCCGCAGCGCCAACGCGGCGAAAGAGATTGAGGGGCTGATTACCGATTCCGTTTCCCGCGTCGAGCAGGGTGCAAAGCTGGTAAGCGACACGGGTACGACCATGGATGCGATTTTGCGGGACGTGACGGAAGTGACGACCATTATGAAGCAAATCGCCTCTGCCTCTGAGGAGCAGAGTAAGGGCATTTCGCAGGTCGGTATCGCCATTACCCAGATGGACGGCGTCACCCAGCAAAACGCCTCGCTGGTGGAGGAGGTTTCCGCGGCGGCTTCGGCGCTGGAGCGTCAGACCGAAGATCTTCAGCGCTCGGTGCAGAAGTTCCGCCTGACGGCATAACGCAACGTTGTAAGGCCGCCTTGAGCGGCCTTACATTATTAACGCCTTCCCCATTCCGCGTGCTCTGAAACTGCTATTCTTTTGCTAACCCCTGACGTTCTGGACTCTCTTCTACGAGGTGTTGCTATGAACAGATCGTTATCTTTTATCCCTGTCTTTTCTCTCATTTTTCTGACGCTTTTCTCGGTTTCCACCAGTGCGACCCAGCAGGCGCAGGAGCGGCGCGTGGCGCGTGATGTCAGGCAGGAAACCCGCGACGCGTCACGGCAGGTGAAGCAGACCTGCGTGGCGAACAATAACCAGAGTAATCACGACTGCCGCCAGGATAAACGTCAGATGAAACAGGCCGGGCGGCAAAAAGCGCGGGATATAAAGTATTAACATAACAGGCGAGGCGGCATGCGAGCATGTTTCTTGCCGCCTTTTTAAAAAGCGTAAGTCAATATATTTCAAATATTAAAATATTCGCTTGTAACAATATATTTGGCATTTTCTGCACATTCCAGAACATGAAAATTAATATTGTCTTAAGATTCAGTCGACATAATGAATTATCTTCTTGATACAGGAAATAATTCAATTTATGAAAAAACGTATTATTTTATTTGCTGCCCTGGCAGGTTTTGCCGTGGTCAATACAGCGATGGCCCAGAGCGTCACGGTCGATGTTCCTGCCGGGTATAAGGTCGTGATTGTTCCGCAGTCAGCTACGGTTCCTGAGGCGGTAAGCGTTGCGCCTGCACCTGTACAAACAACGTATGCCGCACCTGCACCGGTCTATCATCCGCGTGCACGCCATGTGGCGAGCGTGGCGGAAGGAATGGTGATTGAGCATCAGTATGACGACCACCATTGATATATTCCGGGTGACATTTCTGACCATAAGTTGAGGGCAAATAGTCGTGATTGGGTGCAGGGAGTTATTACTGAACAGCCATGAGGCCGGGCACGCGCTGCGACGCCCGGCGAAAACTATTAGTGCGTCGCTTCACCAATCAGCGCGCCCGTGCCCGCGCCAACGGCTGCACCTTTCAGCACGCTCTTGCCGGTAACCGCCGCGGCGCCTGCGCCCACGGCAGCCCCTACGGCGCCGCCTTTACGCGCGGCTTTACCTTTGTCGCCGTTTTTGAACATGGCACCCGTGCCTGCGCCAACAACGGCACCGCCAACGGTGGATTTCAGATCTTTGCCCGTGGCCGCGCCAATGGCAGCACCTGCTACCGCGCCAGCGGCGGTTTTATCGATGGCCATTCCCGAGGTGGAAAAAATGAGGGCGCTGATAACCAGCGTTGTTTTAATCAGTTTCATAACAGATCCTTTGTGACTGCTGTCGGTTGATACGTCGCTTCTCACTCTGAGGTGAGAAAAACGCACAGATAGTGCCAGCAATACCGGCTCAACCTTTAGGCCAATCATGCCCTGCGAAAGGATCTCGGTTGCCGGGCGGCGATCCGCCCGGCAGAACATTACGCCTGACGCTTATCTTCCGTATTGGTCTCGAAGTCGCTCGCCGCGTGGCGTTCGTGAAGCTGCTCGTTCAGCTCGCCGCTGGTGCGGTTAACGATGCGTCCGCGCTTAACGGCATGGCGGTTCGCCACGTCTTTCGCCCAGCGCTGCACGTTGGTGTACTTTTCTGCGTCGAGGAACTCAGCGGCGTTATACACGCTGCCCAGCGCCACGCAGCCGAACCATGGCCAGATGGCGATATCCGCAATGGTGTACTCCTCACCCGCCACGTAGCGACCGCGCGCCAGCTGTTTATCCAGCACGTCGAACAGGCGTTTAGCTTCCATGGTGAAGCGGTCAATCGCGTACTCAATTTTCACCGGGGCATAGTTATAGAAGTGGCCAAAGCCGCCGCCGAGGAACGGCGCCGCGCCCTGCAGCCAGAACAGCCAGTTCAGCGTCTCGGTGCGTCCCGCCGGATCTTTCGGCAGGAAGTGGCCGAATTTCTCCGCCAGATAGAGCAGGATATTGCCGGATTCAAAGACGCGCGTTGGCGGGTTCGTGGAGTGGTCACGCAGCGCCGGGATTTTCGAGTTCGGGTTCACCTCCACGAAGCCGCTGGAGAACTGATCGCCCTCGCCGATGCGGATCAACCACGCGTCGTACTCCGCGCCCGTTACGCCCAGCGCCAGCAGCTCTTCGAGCATGATCGTCACCTTCTGACCGTTCGGTGTGCCGAGCGAGTAAAGCTGCAGCGGGTGCGAACCGACAGGAAGATCTTTCTCATGGGTCGCGCCGGAAATGGGGCGGTTGATGTTGGCGAACGCGCCGCCGTTGTTCTTTTTCCATTCCCACACTTTGGGTGGCTGATACGTGTTGTCTGACATGTTGGCCTGCCTTTTGAGTGATGTGTTGAGGCAGTGTAGCAGGAGATTTGTGAAGCGTTTAACGAACTGAGCGTAATCGATCTGCCGCTATTCCTTCCGGCGCTTATATATATCAAATCAGGTATAAGCTTAATCGAAAATCGCATTTTCATAATTAATGCGTAAACGGATAAAGCTGCATATGATGCTTCAACATAAATAAAAGATGCAGTCATAAACACTTTATAAGGCAAGGAGTTAGTGAGATGCGCAAGCTTCTGTTATCGGCAGTGGTTGTTTCGCTCGCGTTAGGCCTGGCGGGCTGTGATGATGCGAAAAATAAAGAGACAAATACGCCCTCAGCGGCAAAAAGCGATGCGCCAAAAGCGGGCGGTTCGCTGATTATCGGTATTACCTCCGGCGACCCGTTAGCTGTAAATCCGCTCTACGCCAGCGACCGTACCACGTTGACGATCATGCAAGCGTTGTATGCTCCCCTCTATAGCTTCAACAACGGTAAGATCGAATGGGGCCTGGCGGAAAGCCTGACGCCCTCCGCCGACAACCTGAGCTACACCCTGACGTTAAAACCCAACCTGAAATGGCAGGACGGCCAGCCGCTGACGGCGGACGACGTGGTCTTTACGTTCAACAAGCTGCTCGATGCCAAACAGCACAGCTTCTTCCGCAGCATGTTCACCTACGGCGATAAGCCGGTACAGGTGAGCAAGGTTGACGACCGCACCGTTAAGTTCACCTTACCGCAGGTCAGCGCGGCCTTTACCGGCACGCTGGTACAGATCTACCCGATCCCGCAGCACGTGTTCGCCAGCGAAGGCGACCTGGAAAAGAGCAGCAAAAACGATGCACCGGTCGGCTCCGGGCCGTTCAAATTTAAAGAGTACCGCGCCGGACAATATTACGCCCTGACCCGTTTTGACGATTACTGGAACGGCAAAGCGAAGCTAGATTCAGTGACCTACCGTTTCGCCAAAGACAGTAACGCCGCCAACCTTGCGCTGCAAAACGGTGAAATCAACCTCAAGATGGTTGACCCGCAGGATGTGAACCGCCTGAAAAATACCGGTAAGTTTGACTTCGTGGTCTATCCGGAAGGCCGTCTGGCCTATATGACGTTCAACCAGAACGTGCCGGTAATGAAGAGCAAAGCACTGCGTCAGGCCATTGCGTACGCCATCAACAAAGACGAGCTGACCCAGACCGCCTTTACCTCGCTGGACTACGCCAAACCGGCGACGTCCTTCCTGACGCCCGATACGCTTTACAAGACGGATGACGTCGAGCAATACACATTCGACCTGCAAAAAGCCAAAGAGCGGCTTAAAGCGTCCGGCGCGCCGGACAACCTCAAGCTGCGCCTGGCGTATGTGAATACCAACAAAACCCAGGAGAGCATGGCGCTCTACATTCAGCAGGCGCTGAAGGGCATTGGGGTGAACGTGGAGCTGATGCCGCTGGACTCCAACGCCATGTCCCAGCGCAGCCTCGATATGAACAACACCGCGTGGGAGCTGAACCTGGGCGGCTACATCATGGGCTCAGAGCCGGACGGCTACAAATCGCTGTTCATGAGCAACGAAGCCTATAACTACGCGCACTACAAAAATCCGCAGTTTGATGCCCTCTGGGATAAAGGCGCCGTGGAAACCGACGCCGCAAAACGTGCCGATATCTACAAGCAAATTCAGCAGATCGTGGCGAACGACATGACGTACTACCCGATCGCCTATACCAATGCGACCGTCGCGGTGGACAAGCGTTTCGGCGGCACCGAGGAAGCGGAGCCGAAGCCGGTCTATCTGTTCCAGGATCTGTCAAAAATCTATCAGAAATAAGCGATTGCCCCGGCCATCGGGTCGGGGCCTTGGTAAGGGCATGTCGTGAACACACTTCTCACGCGTCGGCTGCTGCAGCTGCTGCCGATGCTGTTCTTTATTTCGCTGGTGGCGTTTTTGCTGGTCAAGCTCGCGCCCGGCGATCCGGTGGCGGCGTACATCACGCCGCGCATGGCTCCGGAAGATATCGAACGTATTCGCCAGAGCCTGGGGCTGGATAAGCCGCTGGTCACGCAGTACGTTCTGTGGCTGAAGAACGTCCTGCGGGGCGATCTCGGCTATTCGCTGATTTACCACCGCCCGGTGCTGGAGATGATCGGCGAACGCATTCCGGCCACGCTGGGGCTGATGGGCGCGTCGCTGCTGCTGGCGATCGTGCTGGCGATCCCGCTGGGCCTGCTGGCGGGGGCATTTAAGCACCGCTGGCTGGATCACCTGCTGAACCTGTTCGCCTATATCGGCATCTCGGTGCCGATTTTCTGGTTCGGCATTTTGCTCATCACCGTTTTTGCCGTGCAGCTTAACTGGTTCCCCAGCATGGGAATGCGCACCATCGGCATGGAGGATAATGTGCTGGACGTGCTGCGTCATGGCGTGCTGCCGTGTATTGCCCTCACGTTCTACAACCTCTCCAGCTACGTGCGCTACATCCGCTCCAACACCATCTCGCAGCTCTCTGCCGACTATGTGCAGACCCAGCTGGCTTACGGCGCCACGCGTTCCAGCATTCTGTTCCGCCACGTGCTGAAAAACGTGCTGCTGCCGGTGATCACCCTGTTTGGGCTGTCGTTCGGTGAGCTGATTGTGGGGGCCTACGTGACGGAAAGCGTCTTCTCCTGGCCGGGGATGGGGCTGCTCGGGATCCAGTCGATCGCCTCGCTGGACTACCCGCTGATCATGGCGATCATCATGCTCTCGTCGATGATGCTGATCGTCGGTAACCTGATCGCCGATCTGCTTTATCGCTTCGCCGATCCCCGCATTCGTACGCTGAGGTAACCCGCATGAGCAGACGCTGGCAGCAGGTTCGTCACCAGCTGCGCCGCAACCGTCCGGCGCAGTTCTCCCTGTTTGTGCTTTTTATATTTGTTATCGCCGCGCTCTGTGCGGGCTTGAGTCCGTACGATCCGGATCGGATGGCGCTCGGCGCACGCACGCTGCCGCCGGATGCCGCACACTGGTTCGGCACCGACGAGTACGGGCGCGACTACTTCACCCGCGCGCTGTATGGCGGGCAGATCTCCCTGATGGTCGGTTTTCTCGCCATGCTCTTTTCCACGCTTATCGGCACGGTGGTGGGAACGGTGAGCGGCTACTTTGGCGGCTGGCTGGACAACCTGATGATGCGCGCCGTGGATATCCTGATGGCCATTCCGGCCTTCTTCCTGCTGCTGGTGGTGAATGCGTACCTCAAGCCGGGCGTGGATAACATCATTCTGATCATCAGCCTGCTGACGTGGATGAACATGTCGCGGCTGGTGCGCGCAGAAACCCTGTCGGTGAAAGAGCGCGAGTATGTGCTTTATGCCCGCGCGTCGGGGGAACACCCGCTGCGCATTATCGTGCGCCACATTATTCCCGGCGTGCTGCCGACCATTATCGTGGCCGCCACGCTCAATATCGCCTCGGCCATTCTGATGGAGTCGACGCTCAGCTTCTTAGGGCTGGGCGTACAGGCACCGGCGGCGTCGTGGGGAAGCATGCTCAACAACGCCCAGTCTTATATTGGCGAAGCGTCGTGGCTGGCGATGTTCCCCGGCATTCTGATCCTGCTGACGGTGTTCAGCTTTAACGTGCTGGGCGATGTGTTCCGTACCGCCTTTGAGCCAGGAGCGAATCGCGATGAGTAGCTTATTAGCGCTGGAGAATCTGCAAACCACCTTCCGCACCCGCGAGGGCGAGGTTCACGCGGTGCGCGGCGTGAGCTTTCAGGTGCAGCCGGGGGAACTCGTCGGCATCGTCGGCGAGTCGGGCTGCGGGAAAAGCGTCACCTGTAAGTCCATCATTCAGCTTCTGGGGAGCAACGGACGGATAACCGGCGGCAGCATTCGCTTCCAGAATGACGATCTGGCGCAGAAAACGCCCGCGCAGATGCGCGCCATTCGCGGCAACGAGATCGCGATGATTTTCCAGGATCCAATGACCGCCCTGAATCCGGTGCTGACCATCGGCAAACAGATGGCAGAGATCCTGATGCGCAATAAAGGGCTCACCAAAAGAGCGGCCAAAGCGGCGGCGATCGCCATGCTGGAACAGGTGGGGATTGCCGAGGCGGAACGCCGATACGATCAGTATCCCCACGAGTTCAGCGGCGGGATGCGCCAGCGGGTGATGATCGCCATTGCGCTCTCCTGCAACCCGAAGCTGCTTATTGCCGATGAGCCGACCACCGCGCTGGACGTTACCATTCAGGCGCAGATCCTGCGTCTGCTGAAAAGCCTGCAACAGCAGACCCAAACCGCGATTCTGCTGATCACCCACGATCTCGGCGTGGTGGCGCAGGTCTGCAGCCGCGTGGTGGTGATGTACGGCGGGCAGGTGATGGAGGAGGGGAGCGTGGAAGACATTTTTTATCGCCCTGCGCATCCTTATACCCAGGGGCTGCTGGCCTCGCTGCCGCGCCCGGATGAGGTCAACCAACGTTTATCGCCCATTGAGGGCGCGCCGCCTGGTCTGCTTAACCCGCCGCCGGGCTGTCCGTTCGCCGAACGCTGCCCGAAACGCATGCCCCAGTGTGAACGGCAGCCCGCTTTTTACGCCATGGGTGAAGGCCATCGCGCCGCCTGCTGGCTATGGGCCGATAAGGAGATTCAGGCATGAGTGAACAACAGGCCCCTTTAGTAAGCGTGCGCGATCTGCGCAAACACTATGCGCTTAACGGCGGTTTGCTGCGTAAAGGCGCGGCGGTGAAGGCGGTTGATGGCGTGAGCTTTGATATCCAGTCCGGCGAGACGTTTGGCCTGGTGGGCGAGTCCGGCTGCGGAAAATCCACCCTCGGGCGCGCCATCCTGCGCCTTTTCGATATCACCGCGGGCGAAATCCACTTTGCCGGACAGGCGATTGCCCACGCCCGCGAAAAAGAGCTCAAGCCGCTGCGTAAGCGGATGCAGGCGATTTTTCAGGATCCTTACTCCTCGCTCAACCCCGGTATGACCGTGCGACAGCTGGTGGCCGAGCCGATGCAGATCCACGGCTACAGCCGTGAAGAACAGCGCGAACGAACGGAAACGCTGCTCTACAAAGTGGGGCTTAAGCAGGAACACCTTGAGCGGTTTCCGCATGAGTTCAGCGGCGGGCAGCGCCAGCGCATCAGTATTGCCCGCGCGTTGTCCGTGCGTCCCGAATTTGTGCTGTGCGATGAGCCGCTCTCGGCGCTGGACGTCTCGGTGCAGGCGCAGGTGGTGAATATTCTGCAGGATCTGCAGCAGGAGCTGGGGCTGACCTATCTGTTCATCGCCCACGATCTCTCGATGGTGCGTCATATCTCCAGCCGCATTGGGGTGATGTATCTTGGTAAGCTGGTGGAGGTGGCCCCGGCGAATGAACTGTATCAGCGTCCGGCGCACCCTTATACCCGCGCGCTGCTGGCGGCGGTTCCCCAGCCCGACCCGCGGATTCGCAACCTCGAAGACGCAACCTTGCGCGGCGAAATGCCCGGCCCTACGTCCGCGCTGCCGGGCTGTAAGTTCTGCAGCCGCTGCCCTCACGCCATGACGGTTTGCCAGACGCAGGAGCCTGCCATGCAGGAGATCGCGCCAGGGCATTTCGCGGCGTGCTGGCTGTTTAAGATGTGAGCCTTAAACGTGTCGGGTGGCGCTTCGCTTACCCGACCTACAGGGTTTTGCGTTTTGTCGGCCGGGTAAGGCGAATTATTTACCACGCAGGTGTATGATAAACGCTCCTCTGTCAGGTTAATTACAACGTGCAGACGACGACAACCCATAAAAAATTGCCGCCTGCCTGTTTTAGGTTGGATACATGCGTAAAGGAACGTTAAGCAGTGATGCGCCATTCGGGACGTTGTTAGGCTATGCGCCCGGTGGCGTGGCGATTTACTCTTCAAATTACGGCAGTCTGGACCCGCGAAACTATCCGGAAGATGCGGATTTCCGCAGCTACATCGGCAACGAATACATGGGCCACAAGTGGCAGTGCGTTGAGTTTGCCCGCCGTTTCCTGTTCCTCAACTATGGCTTTGTGTTTACCGACGTTGGTATGGCGTGGGAAATTTTCTCCCTGCGCTTTTTGCGTCAGGTGGTGAACGATAACATTCTGCCCCTTCAGGCTTTTGCCAACGGCTCAAAACGCGCGCCGCGCGCCGGAGCGCTGCTGATCTGGCAAAAAGGTGGCGAGTTTCACGAAACCGGCCACGTGGCGGTGATCACTCAGCTTCTGGACGATAAGGTGCGTATCGCCGAGCAGAACGTGATTCACTCCCCGCTGCCGCTCGGGCAGCAGTGGACGCGCGAGCTGCGCCTGAGCGTGGAGAACGGGTGTTACACCCTCCACGACACCTTCAGCGACACGGAAATTCTCGGCTGGATGATCCAGACCGACGACACAGAACACAGCATTCCGCAGCCGGAAATCGACGGCGAACTGCTGAAAATCAGCGGCGCGCGGCTGAAAAACACACGTCAGTTCGACGGGAAATGGCTCAACGAAAATGACGCATTGCAGCAGGCGTATATTCGCGCCAACGGTCACGTGATCAACAAAGATCCCTGCCAGTACTTCACCATTACCGAAAGCGCCGAGCAGGAGCTGATCAAAGCCACCAACGAGCTGCACCTGATGTACCTGCACGCGACGGACAAGGTGCTGAAAGACGACAGCCTGCTGGCGCTTTTCGACATCCCGAAAATCCTCTGGCCGCGCCTGCGCCTCTCCTGGCAGTGGCGCCGTCACCATATGATCACCGGTCGTATGGATTTCTGCATGGATGAGCGCGGCATCAAGGTCTACGAGTACAACGCCGACTCCGCCTCCTGCCATACCGAGGGCGGGCTGATTCTCGAAGAGTGGGTGAAAAATGGCTATCGCGGCAACGGGCATAACCCGGCAGAAGGCCTGCTGGAAGAGCTAACCGGCGCCTGGAAGCACAGCCACGCCCGGCCATTCGTCCACATCATGCAGGACAACGATGTCGAAGAGGACTATCACGCGCTCTTTATTCAGCGTTCGCTGATGCAGGCCGGGTTCGAGACCAAAATCCTCCACGGGCTGGGGGCGCTGAGCTGGGATGCCGCCGGACAGCTGATTGACGACGAAGGTCGCCACGTCAACTGCGTGTGGAAAACCTGGGCGTGGGAGACGGCGATTGAGCAGATCCGCGAGGTCAGCGAAACCGAATACGCGGCGGTGCCGATCCGCACCGGACATCCTGAAGGCGAAGTGCGCCTGATTGACGTCCTGCTGCGCCCGGAGGTGCTGGTCTTTGAACCCCTGTGGACCGTTATTCCCGGCAACAAGGCGATTCTCCCGGTGCTGTGGCAACTGTTCCCGAACCACCGTTATCTGCTCGACACCGATTTTGAGGTCAACGATCTGCTGAAGCAGACCGGATACGCCGTTAAGCCGATTGCCGGACGCTGCGGCAGTAATATCGATCTGATCAGCGCCCAGGACGAACTGCTGGATAAATCCAGCGGCAAGTTTGTTGACCGCAAAAACATCTACCAGCAGCTCTGGTGCCTGCCGAAGGTCGACGGCAAGTACATACAGGTCTGTACCTTTACCGTGGGCGGGAACTACGGTGGGACCTGCCTGCGCGGCGATGACTCGCTGGTGGTGAAGAAAGAGAGCGATATTGAGCCGCTGATCGTGGTTAAAGATAAGTAGCTCTTACCCGCAATAAAAAAGCCCCCGCAGGGTATCCTGCGGGGGCTTTTTGTTACTGTTCTTCCTCTTCCTGCCCGTTGATCTTCAGATCGATGATGCGGCCAATCTGGTCATGATAGACCGTCAGCAGGTTGTACTGGCTCATCTCAGAGATGATCTGCGGTGAGACATTAAAGCTGCGGGCCAGCTCCTCCTGGTGAAAATAGCCAGGCTGACGCCGCCTCGCGTGGGCCCGACGGCGATTGTACTGATACCACAAAATCAGCAGCCAGCCGTTGAGCGCGGCGAACAGCAGGTAGAGCAACACCGTATTAAAGGACGCAATAATCACGCTCCAGCGGTGGTCGCTCTCCTCGGTGAGCTGCATCCAGAGCCGGGCATACAGGAAAAACAGAAAGCCTCCCCACGCCACCAGCGTTAACGCGGCATCGAAAAGACGTGGCAACAGCCGATGTTCGGTCAGAATTAAGGTATTTTCGTTCATTAAATGCGTCCTTTTCCCCGGTCCGGACTGATCCAACGCGCGCGGGCGCGCTGGCGTTTAAGCATGACTTTTGGAAACGCGACGAGGGTGGTGAACAGGCCGATCATCCAGTACACCATCGGGAACCAGATCACCCAGAAAAGCGAGCTGGCCACCTGCCGTTCATAGCGCCGCTCGATGAACAGGCTGACCAGGAACTGCAGCAGGCACATCACGCCCAGCAGCAGCCCGGTAAACTCCGGTGGAAAGAGGCTCTCCACGGTCAGCCTGGCGGGAATCGGCGTGATATGGCTGAGGATAAATAACAGCACCGTCATGGCGTAGGCGAAGGCCCACAGCGTTGACAGGGCGTATTCGAGAAACAGGGGCCACATGCGGTGATGCTCCCAGCGCACAATCCTGCGAAGGTTGACCAGGAACACCTCCGCACCGCCCTGGGCCCAGCGCAGACGCTGTTTCCACAGGCCCTTCAGCGTCTCCGGCATCAGGATCCAGCACAGCGCCCGCGGCTCGAAAAAGATATCCCAGTGGCGCAGCTGCAGCTTCCAGCTGATGTCGATGTCTTCGGTGATCATGTCCGGGCTCCAGTACCCGACGTCCGCCAGCGCCTGTCGGCGAAAGGCGGCGATGACGCCGGAGACGGTAAAGACCCGGCCATAGATCCGCTGCGTCCGCTTGATGAGCCCGATAATCGATGAGAACTCGCCCACCTGAATGCGGCCAATCAGCGTGGAGCGCGTGCGGATACGCGGATTCCCGGTGACCGCCCCGACGTGGGGATACTGAATCAGCGGGGCCACCAGATACGCTGCCGTATCGCGGTCGAGCAGGGCGTCGCCGTCAATGCAGACCAGCAGATCGCCCCGGGCCGCCGCTGCCCCGGCTTTGAGCGCCAGCGCTTTCCCCTGGTTTTCCGCAAGATTAATCACCCGCAGGCGCGGCTGCTCCTGCGCCAGCGCCTGCAGCACCTGCGCGGTGTTGTCAGACGAGCCGTCGTTGATGGCGATAACTTCGATATTTTCATACCGCTGATCCAGCGCGGCGCTGATGGTCTCCCGGGCATTTCGTCCCTCGTTGAAGCAGGGGATAAGAATGGAGATGAGCGGCTCACCGGCGAGCGTCGGGGCGGGCGTCTCTTTATCCCACGACCAGTGGCGTTCAAGCTGAAACCAGAAATAGAGCCCGCCTGTTATCCAGAGCACGGACATGAACAGCGGCCAGAAGAACACAAAATCCAGAATCAGCTCGCCGGTAAAGAGGGCGGCCACGCCTAACGGCAACCCAAATACCAGACATAAAATGGAAAAGGCGATAATGCGATCAGTCATTGTCAGGGTACCAGTACGAAGAAAATACAGGCCTGATGCGTGAGATATCAGGTTGGTTGTTGATGAAGTTGTCGGGGTAGTAGCCGTAGTTTTTGACGCCGTTCAGCTGGAGCACGCGCATCCACTGTGCCAGCTGGCTGTCGGAGACGGCGCGCTGCGGTTTCCGATCCCAGTCCCTGGCCTGCAGCTCGAAAATGGTTTTATCGAGCGCGCCGGGGCGCGCGGCGACCGCGTTAACCAGACGCGTCAGCCAGGCATCGCTCTCGTCTGCCGGGACGGACTCCATCAGCGGCATGGCCATCGGCACCGTCCAGTCATACTCCGCCAGAAAATCGTCAAGATTCTGCGCGAACCACGCTTCGCTTTCGGGCTGCAGAATGGGCAAGGCGAACATGTTGCGCGCGGTTTTTATCTGCGGGCCGCGGATGTGCTTCACCGCGAGGCTCAGGGCGTGGGTAAACCCGATAAGCGTCTGGCTTTTCTGACGTGTTGTGCTCTGAGGGCCATCGTCCACGTCCGTCAGCACCGCATCGTCATGGAATAAGATCCCGTTGAAGCTGGCATAGCGGGCCAGATCTTCATAGATGTCCGTCACCTGCTGGCGCACCTGCGGGTCCCACGGGGAGAGCCGGATATAGGGATCGGTGGCTTCGCACAGCTGGCCTGATGAGCGGTCCCGACGCTGCACGCGCGGCAGGGCAGGATCGAGATCGAACGAGAGCACCGGCATCCACGCGAAGACTTTCACGCCCGCGCGGGTTTGCAGCTGCCAGGAGACAAAATTAAAGAGATCGGCCCGGACCGGCAGCTGGCGGTTGGGGAAATAGAGCGCCCTGATCCTGCCGTCGCCCTGCGGGTCGGCAAACGCCTGCAGGAAAACATGGCTGATTTTCATGTCGTAGACCCGCTGGATCAGCCTGTTGATATTTTGCGTCTGCTGGGCTGGATTGGGATCGTAAACGTAGTCGAGATCGACGTGCATGACGCGCACGGGTTCGTGCTCCTGAACCTGGCTGACCGTACTGGCAAACGCCTTGAGCGAGGGATTGCCGGCGATCAGCAGCCGGGGGATGTTGCCCAGCTCCTGCACGTTTCCCAGCCCGTCCTCAAGGGTAAAGGCCAGCTCATAACCCTGCTGTCTGGCGATGGCGAGCGACGTGCCGTTGGCGGCACCGTAGGGCCAGACCCAGGCGCGCGGCGCCTTGCCCGTCACCTGCGTGATTTTTTCAGTCACTTTGCGAACGTCATCGCCGATCCGCTGGTTGAACTGCCGATCGGTTTCATAGCGGCCCGTCGCTTTATCATAAAAGCGGTTGGCGATGGCCGGTTCGCGGCTGCCCTGCGGGTTAGCCGGAATGCCGTAATGCGAGGCCCAGGTATGCGATCCGATCTCAATCAGCGGAGACCGGCTGAGCTCGCGCACCATGTCCCACGTCGCGAAGCGATCGCGTGGCGTCATCAGGCCGCCGAAGTTAACTTTTTGATTTTCCGGCGTATCCACCCAGCTGCCCACCGGCGCCCAGAGCGCAGGGACGTTCCACGCCTGAAGCAGTGGCCAGACGCGGGTGTAAAAGCTGCTGTAGCCGTCGTCAAAGCTGAGCAGAACGGCTTTGGGCGGCAGCGTTTTTTTTCCGTCATGGGCATCCAGAATGTCCTGCACGCTGATGACGTGATAACCGTTGTGCAGCAGCCAGCTTATCTGCTCGTTTAGCGCGCTGGTGCGCACGGAGAGGTAGCGCTGATCGGCGGCATCGTCTTCGACGTCGTGGTAGTCCAGCACCAGAAACTGGTTCTGCGGCCAGGGTTTACTCGCCTCCAGCTGCGGCCGTGCGCTGGGCGCAATAAACGAGAGTGCCTGCGCGCAGACGCTCGCGCTGAGGCAGAGCCAGCCGATGAGTATCAGGCTCGCGGAAAAACGTGTGTTCATTATCATCATCCTTAAAAGCGTAAAGTCGCATCAAACGTGACGGAGAGGTTGCTCTCGCGTTTGCCGTCGTAAGGGCGCTTGTCCCAGTTCAGCATCACGCCGGTATCCATGACGTTGTTCCACTGAACGCGTTGTCCGTAACCCAGCAGAGCGATGGCACCAGCAGACTGATTTTTCTGCCAGTAGCGGCCGCCTCCCGCCACGAACTGCTGGCTCCAGAGGGTGTCGTAATGGCGATACATCTCATGGTCAACGGCCAGGGCGGCCGTCACGGAGAGATCCCGCGCCGGGTTGTAATAGAGGGTGTCCTGCAGGCTGTTTTTGCTGGCAGCGATCCCCGGCTCGAGATCCAGCGTCAGGGATGGGGTCTGCCAGAGACGCTCCTTGCCCGTGAGGGTGTATTCCTGTCGGCGGTTATGGTCCGAGAAGCGGCTGAGGGCGGCGCTGAACTGATACTCACGGCGCTCGTTTTGATACCAGCGCACGCCGCCTTCCCCCCGGTTGGCGCTGATCCCGTTGCGTAACGCCCGCAGGGGCGTGTTGCGCGACAGGCGCTCAAGGCTGCCGCTGACCTGCCAGCTATCGGTGAGGCTGTACGTCGTTGAGAGGCGAGCGCCCGGCTTGTTCGCGCCGTGATAGCGGTTGCTTGAGAGCTCGGCTTCGAGCTGGAGATCGCGTGGCCGCCATTCGATGCCGCCCAACAGGTGACGGCTGGTGCCTTTGCCTTCATCGAAATTGCCCTCTGCATAGCGGGTGCCGGCAAACAGCCGCCAGTTATCCGCTACGGGCGGGCCATAGAGCGTGGCGTCCCAGTTGAGGTCGTGCGTCCCACTGACAGGGTTATCGGAGTGCAAACCCTTGCTCGCGTTGAGGCGCAGCTCGGACATATGGTGGACGGTGCGGAGCCTGTCCAGACGCCTTGCGCTGCGATCGCGCGGCGCGCGGGCAACGACGTCGTCGGCCAGTAAATCCATCTGCCGCCACTCCTGCAGATCCATGGCGACGTAAGCCTGCTGCTGCTCAAGCTCCAGATTCGAGGGCTCCAGCGCCTCCGCCATTTTCAGCGTTTGCTCGGCCGCGCGCGGCAGACCTCGCGCCTGCAGCAGGGTAGCGTAGTCAATCTGCAAACCCTGATTGCCCGGTGCCGTTGTCGCCAGACGTCGCGCCAGCTTTTCGGCTTCCGGCAGGGCATTCGTCGCCAGCAAATAGTTAAAACGGAGCGACTGACCGGTAAGCCACCGATCGTTCGGCTGAGGGGTCGGGGAACCGAAATCGTAACGGGTCCAGGGAACGTTGCGGGTGTGGCGCTCTGCATACCGGCGGGCGGACGTATACTCTCCCGTATCCAGCCAGGCGTAGAAAAGCGCGTGCTCCTCGTCCTGCGGATCGGATGCGTACTGCGGATAGCGTTGCAGAAGCGCGAAGGCGGCGGCAGCGTTTTTCTCCTGCAGATATGCGGAGATCACCCAGCCGATTGCCCAGCCCGGCACCGGATGACGGGCTGCCGTCAGATCCTGATATTCGCTGATGACCTGTGGGTAATCGGCATGGGCATACAGCGCGCCGAGCCGGTCGATACGCGCAAGCACGACGTCTTCCGCGGCCAGCGGCTCGCTCTGCCAGCGAGACAGCAGCGCGTCGTAACGATTCAGCGCGGATTGCGCAAGCTGCAGGCGCTCCTTTTCTGTTCTGCCAGGCACGTCTGCAAGGCGAACGCTTTCGGCGGCGGCATTCAGCTCAAGACGACGACGCTCCGCGGGGGCTAGCGCCACCTTTTGTGAAAGCAGGAGCGCGGGGGTATTGACCCGGTTATCCGTTAGCGCGTCGACCCGCTCGCGGAGAAGCGCGTGATTTTCTGGCGCGATATACAGCGCGCGCGTGTCGGCTAAAAGCCGATCCCAGCTTTTTCCCTGGCGTAGCCAGACGTATGCCAGCGTCTGAAGATGCGCCTGCGAGGGGGCCTCCGCCACCAGCCGTCGGGCCTCCTGAAGGGCAAGCGTATCTTTACGGGCATCGGCCAGGGTTTTGATGTAGCCGATACGATAATCGTCGTTATCCGGCGCAAGGCTGCGCGCTTCTTTCCAGAGCGCCAGAGCGGGCTCCCACGCTTTCTGATTTCGTCTGGCCTGCGCGACAGCCGCAACGCCGCGGGCGGGCAGCGGCATATAAATGCTGTAGCGCTGCCAGACCTGAATAACCTCGTCATCATGACCTGCCCAGGCAGCCACCTGTAACCAGTCCGCAACGTGCTCAGGCGTCAGGGCATGCTGCTGCTGATAACGCTGAAGATAATCGAGAAACGACGTGTAATTACCGTTACGCGCCTGTTGAATCTGTTGCTCATAAACGGATTCCGTCGCCTGAACCAGAACAGGAAAGAGTAATAACAGAAACAATAATGTTGGGGTGCGATAAAAGAATAATGTACTGAAGCGAAGCGATCTTTCCATATCTATTTGCCATTTGTTTATCATGAATCCATTGCATAACACGGCTGCCTTTTAACTCTGCGTTAAAGGCCATAAATGAGAACATTAAATCTGAATGCAGTAACGTTAAGGGGTACTTACTTAAAGGTAATTATGGCGCCTCATCTTAGTGGACTGGATGGGAGGTAATGTACACCCGATATGTTGCCCGATAAATATGCTGAAAAGCGGCTGTGTCGTTTTGAGATAATTCTGTAATGAGCAGTTTTTTGTGTTTATTTTGAATTGAGTGATTAATTGTAATTCATTGAAATATAATGATTTTATTTTTATTGTGACAGTTTTGTATATATTTTTAATGACGCTTGTTAGCCTCAATTAAAGTACTTTCTGGTGCATGTTTGGGAAGTTTCATGACAAAAATTCTTAATGTTTAGAGAAGTGACTTTTCTGCGATTGTTTTTTATTTATAATTAAAGACAGACATTGAATGATAGTCTACAGGAAGTCTTACTCATCAATGTGTGTATTGAGGGATGTCCAAAGCCAGAATACATCTATCGTTAATATAACAGCGCTATAAAACGAAGGCGGTCTTCTTTTCGCAGGATCGTTCTTGCTTTAATCTAAAAGGGATGGTTAGTGGCAACTTCAATAGTGTTAGTGACTCAGGATCGCTACCTTGTCAGGGGGATGCGGATATTTTTTCCGGATATTATCCTGCTCGATTCGATTGACAGAAACATATTTGATAACGGTGCAGATGAATATTCTGTATTGATTGATAGTCGTGCGCCGCTCCGTTTATATGATTACCTGATACGCCATCCGGCCAGAACGAAAAAAACGATTTGCTGCGTTATGCTTGATATGCGCCATCGCGAGGAGAATCTGCTCAGTATGAAGCTGTTTATGAACACGTCGCTGACGGCGCCGGACATGGCCTCGCTGTTTAACCTGGTGCTCAATATGAAGGGCCGTCGCCTGACCACGAAGTGGCTGCTGAATTTACGGCTGAGCACGCATGAAACGATCATGTTGCGGTTGCTGAGAGCAGGGATGTCAATGGAGGAGATTGCAGGCGAGCTGAATACGTCGGTGAAAAGTCTCTATCGCAAACGAATGGCGCTCTCGGAACGGCTGGGGGCGGAGAACTTCAACGAGGCGTGTTTGTTTATCTTCAAAAACAAACTGCTGGGCGCAGGTGGGAACGATCCCTGGGTTGGGGAGAGATCAAAAGCATAATTGCGGGCGGTATTCAGAGGTTTGAGAACGCTGGATAAGGACAACTTCCTGGCCTTGGGTTTGGATTTACTCTGGCTCAAAACGACACAAGGACGTTGTCATGGACACGATTGAAGAGTCTGGTCACCGCCACTGTAAGATATCTTCAACTATTTGATATAAATATAAATTTGACAAATATCGACAGGTAGCGATTTATCCGTCAAATTCAGTTAAACTTCGTCACATGTTTCAGTGAGTTATGGGATGGTTAGTAGAATGACCAGCGAAGAAGCACTTTTAAAATCAGGTTTTAGTAAACGAGATCTTCAAAAGCTAAAAAACAATATCGAGAATTACGGTGGTTCGTTTGATAGCGTAACTCATGATCTGGCCAATCGTTTTAAGGCAATGAAGTGGATAACTATTATTGCCTTTATCATACTGGCTTTAACTCTTTTACTTGCATCCAGGGATACAAGTCTGACACTTGCGCTCACGTTATTGATTGTACTACCTTTTATCTGGTATATAACGCCAGCAAAACTTGGCTACAAATCCTGGCGTTACCGTAAAATGCTGACTAATTCTGAGACGGGTCGCTGACGGACAACAGATCAAAAATAATCTTAGCTTTCACGCCGTAACCTGCTATTTTCATTGTAAGCTGCGGGCGGCTCAATGTGCTCACCTTTCGGTAATAGTCTGTGGGTAGATAACGAAACAGTCGCCAGGTACCAGGTCGCCGTAACAAGCCAAAAATGGTATACGCATTAGCGGCCAGTGAGATTGATTTGTAGACACCTAAACCATTCTCACGACTAAAGCCCATAAACTCAGCTGTAGACATCGCGGCATTCGCGACCAGCCCTTCACTGGTAGTGTTGTTCGTTGCGTAGCGAGCCACTTCTTTACTGATGCTGTTTGCCCCGTCAGTAACCAGAATCGCACCAGCAAGAACTCCGAGAGGGGTCATCGTGCCAATCAGTGTAAATCCTGCGGCTATTTCAGCACCGGCCAGGACAACACTAACTGCCGAGATAACATACCCAACAATTTTGTTATTCTCTCGGATGAACTCGACTTTCGCGTAAAGCTTCGCTGCCTTCGTTCGTAATAAACGAGCTTGTTCCAGGAGGTTATAGTTTTCTTCTCGAAGTATTTTAACGCAGTCCATGCATTCTTTATCTGATTTAGCCTGACGAGCTAGCGTAAACTGTTGTTCTATGAGGTCCCGAATTTCCTGAATGAACTTCATTCGAGTCAGACCATCGCTGAGATGAAAAGCCGACAGAGTGTTGGCTGTATTTACCAGTTTCCTGGCTTCCATATTCACCATCGTTTCCGCCCAGGCTTTATTTCTTCCACCTGATTGCATCATGTTAAGCAATGCTGCATCCATTGTAATTCCTCTCAATTGCTTTACCGGCGTCTGTTTAGACTGATAAACGGCTCCCTCTGACTGCCATGCGTGCCAACGTATGCACAATATAGTAGCAATGTGGTTACGGGGTCTGAAGCAGAAGTCGCTTTTTGCAGCTACACACCTCGGCCTACTAGACGGCTTTCACCGGGCATCACCGAAAGTATCAGGCCAGATTTTTGCTCAATGGCATCAATGAGAAGCCCGTTCTCGCTTGAGTGGCCGCTGTAGTAGGGAAAGGGCAACACCAGCGGAAAGCCAGCCGTTTTTGTCGGGAATTTCACCATCAATCAGGTCGGATGTGCAGCACGACTGGATGTTTTCGGAGGCCCTGGGCAATCCGGCATGTGTCCACTGTATAGTAGGTGCCGTTTCGGTCTTTGGTAGGCTTTATCATAATGCCCATTTTGTACCACCGGGAAGCGGGGCCGGAGGAAAGATAAGAGTGGTAACTACTGATAAACCAACAAGTTGTTGACTCAGAAAGCAAAAACCCGCCACGAGGGCGGGTTCTTTAAATAGTGGTGCCCGGACTCGGAATCGAACCAAGGACACGGGGATTTTCAATCCCCTGCTCTACCGACTGAGCTATCCGGGCAACGGGGCGCATTAAACCCGATCTGCCCGGTGTCGTCAACGAAAAATGTTGTTTTCGTTACGGACTGCGCAATCTCTCACCATTTCGCCGCATCCTTAAGCGAAAAAGTGCGTCCAAAGCGCGGAGAGCGGCATGGCGAGCAGCAGCGCGGGCAGCATGTTCACCACGGCAAACATCTTGATCCCGCAGATGCGCAGCCCTGTTGCCAGCAGCAGCAGGCCGCCGACGGCGGTAAAGTCTGCCATCATCGCCGGCGTAGTGAGCGGGAGAATTAACGTGGCGCAGGTAGCCAGTGCCAGCTGGATAAGCAGCATCGGCACGCAAATCGCCGCGACGGCAATGCCGAGCGTGGTGGCAAAAATAGTGGCGGTGAAGAAATCCAGAAACGCTTTTGCAATCAAAATGCTCGGATCGCCCGTCATCCCTTCCTGCATCGAACCGAAAATCCCGGTGCCGCTGGCGCAAAACAGAATAATGATGGCGACATAGTTCTGAATAAACGTCTCGTGCGTGCCGTGCTTCGCCTTGCCCGGTCGGGCTATCAGGTTTTTGGCTTTGCCTACCGCATTATTGATGCCTTTTTCCAGATAGCAAAACTCGCCAATCAGCGCGCCGAGCAGGGTGGCCAACACCATCACCGGCAGGTTGGCGCATTTGACCACTAACAGAATACCGATCCCTAACGAAGCCAGACCGAATATCGAGGGCATGGATGAGCGGATACGCTCCGGCAGCCGCTGGCTCAGCACTGCGCCGAGTACGCCGCCCAGCAATACGGCTCCTGCGTTGATAAATGGCCCGATAACCACGCTTAACTCCTGTTATTTAATCATTGATATTGCATTATTATGGCACGTCAGCGCTGCGCGGGCCTTAGCTTTGGGTGATATAAGTGCATACTGATTCCTTCTTGCACCTCAAAATAAAAGGTGACATTATTGCGCGAATTTTCTCCTTCCTGTCTCACCGTTCGGTGAGGGTAATTGCGCTTATGAAAACCATGAAAATCGCCGTCAGCCGCGAGCTGCTCTCAACGGTGTCTACGCATCGCGAAAAGGTGACGCTGGACAGCACGGATTTCACCGATGTGGCAGCCGTCGTCATGACGACGACAGAGAGTCGCAGCGGCATCCTTGCCTTGCTGAAACGCACGGGCTTTCATTTACCGGTGTTTATTTTCTCGCAGGAGCCAACGGAGGTGCCTGACGGCGCCACCGCGGTCATCTCGGGTAAAGCTCAGGAGTTCCTGGAGCTGGAAACTGCTGCCAGCCGTTACGAAGAGAACCTGCTGCCGCCCTTTTTTGACACCCTGAGTCAGTATGTGGAGATGGGCAACAGCACTTTCGCCTGTCCGGGCCACCAGCACGGCGCCTTTTTCAAAAAACACCCGGCAGGGCGGCAGTTCTATGATTTCTTCGGTGAGAACGTATTTCGCGCCGACATGTGCAATGCCGACGTGAAGCTGGGCGATCTGCTGATCCACGAAGGGTCCGCCAAGCATGCGCAAAAATTCGCGGCTAAAGTGTTCAACGCGGATAAAACGTACTTCGTGCTGAACGGGACGTCGGCGGCCAACAAGGTGGTAACTAACGCGCTGCTCACCCGCGGCGATCTGGTGCTGTTTGACCGCAACAACCATAAATCTAACCACCACGGGGCGCTGATCCAGGCGGGCGCCACGCCGGTGTACCTTGAGGCCGCACGTAACCCGTTTGGCTTTATTGGCGGGATTGACGACCACTGCTTTGACGACGCGTATCTGCGGGACCTGATCCGCGAGGCGGCGCCGGAGAAAGCCGACGAGCCGCGTCCCTTCCGCCTGGCGATCATTCAGCTTGGCACCTACGACGGGACGATCTACAACGCCCGTCAGGTGATCGACAAGATCGGCCATCTGTGCGACTACATTCTCTTTGACTCCGCCTGGGTAGGCTACGAGCAGTTTATTCCGATGATGGCGGAAACGTCCCCGCTCTTGCTGGAACTGAACGAGAACGATCCGGGCATCTTTGTGACCCAGTCGGTGCACAAACAGCAGGCCGGGTTCTCGCAAACGTCGCAGATCCATAAAAAGGATAACCACATTCGCGGCCAGGCGCGTTTCTGCCCGCACAAGCGGCTGAACAACGCCTTTATGCTGCATGCCTCCACCAGCCCGTTTTACCCGCTGTTCGCGGCGCTGGATGTCAATGCGAAAATCCACGAAGGGGAAAGCGGGCGCAGGCTGTGGGCCGAGTGTGTGGAGCTGGGCATTGAGGCGCGCAAGGCCATCATTGCCAACTGCCATATGATCAAGCCGTTTATCCCACCGGTGGTGGCGGGGCGGCCGTGGCAGGATCATCCGACGCACGCCATTGCCAGCGAGCTGCGCTTCTTCAGCTTCGAGCCGGGGGCCAAATGGCACGGATTTGAGGGCTATGCGAGCGAGCAGTACTTTGTTGACCCGTGCAAGCTGCTGCTGACCACGCCGGGCATTGATGCCGAAACCGGGGAGTACACCGATTTCGGGATCCCGGCGACGATTCTGGCGCACTACCTGCGTGAAAACGGCATTGTGCCGGAAAAATGCGACCTTAACTCGATCCTGTTCCTGCTGACGCCTGCCGAAAGCAGCGACAAGCTGGCTCAGCTGGTGGCAATGCTGGGGCAGTTTGAACAGCATATTGAAGACGACACCCCGCTGGCCGACGTGCTGCCGACGATCTTCCAGAAATACCCGGTGCGCTACCGGGATTATACCCTTCGCCAGCTGTGTCAGGAGATGCACGATCTCTACGTCAGCTTCGACGTGAAGGATTTGCAGAAGGCGATGTTCCGCAAGGAGAGCCTGCCTGAGGTGCTGATGAACCCGCAGGATGCCAATCAGGCGTATATTCGCGGGAACGTGGAGCTGGTTCGCATACGGGATGCCGAAGGGCGGATTGCTGCCGAAGGGGCGCTGCCCTATCCGCCGGGCGTGCTGTGCGTGGTGCCGGGTGAAGTCTGGGGCGGGGCGGTACAGCGTTACTTCCTGGCGCTGGAGGAGGGCATCAACCTGCTGCCGGGCTTTTCGCCGGAGCTGCAGGGCGTGTACAGCGAGAAGGATGCCGACGGGATTAAGCGGCTGTATGGATATGTGTTGAAGTAGACTCTTCCCCGAACGTAGGCCGGGTAAGCGTCAGCGCTACCCGGCGATTTGCCCGGTGGCGCAAGCTTACCGGGCCTACAATATCGCTTCAGGCTTCTGCGCGCCGGTACATCCTCCTCGGGTGCCCAATCTTGCCGTACAGCATCTCCACGCTGAGAAACCCCGTCTCCACGCAGTGCTCCAGATAGCGACGGGTGGTGGTTTTACTCAGTCCCGTCTCGCTCACCACCTCATCCACGGTAAAGCAGTGCGTTGCCTTGTCGTTAAACAGCGACTGCACCCGCGCCAGGGTATTTTCCTCAATGCCCTTGCTGCCGTTGTCCTGGCGGTAGTTTTTCGCCTGAAGCTGATAGAGCGAATCGACGTTCTGCTGGTCGACAATCTTCCAGACGCGCTGCTGTTCGGCAAACTGCACAAACCGCTCCAGCGACTGGCTGAGCCGCTTCCAGGAGACGGGTTTGAGGATGTAGTCGAACGCGCCGTTGCGGATCGCCTGGCTGCAGGTGTCCATATCGCTGGCGGCAGTAATAAAAATGACCGAGCAGTTGGCGCGGGCCAGCATGGGGTTATTGATCAGCGAGATCCCTTTGCCGTCGGGCAGATAGTTATCCAGCAGCACCAGCTGCGGCTGTTTGCTTGCAAGCTCTGCCTGGGCCGCAGCCAGCGACGAGGCAATGCCCACCAGCCTCAGACGCGGATGCTTGCTTATCAGCTCCGCGTGCAGTTGCGCCAGCTCGTTCTCGTCTTCAACAATCAGTACGTCGATAAGTTCATGTTGCATAGTCGGTGTCTTCCAGTTGCCGGGCGGTTCCCGTGGACGGGATAAACAGGGAGAAAATGGCGCCGCGCGGGATATTATCGGCAACTTCTATCGCGCCGCCAGCCTGTGTGACGTAGCTTTCGATCAGATACAGACCAATCCCATGATCGCCGCGCGTTTTGGTGGTGATGCCGCGCTCAAAGATCCGGTCACGGATCTCCGGCTTGATGCCAACGCCCTGGTCGGCCACTTCAATAATCAGCTCCTGGTCGCTGAGCTTTATCAGCACCTCCACCGGCGCGTGGGGAAGCGGCGACCGCTGCGTCGCTTCGATAGCGTTATCCAGCAGGTTGCCAATAATCGAAATCAGCTCTTGTTCCCCCAGCGGCAGGAACGGCTTGTCCAGCCGACAGGCCGGGTCGAAACTCAGCTCGACCCCTTTCTCCCGCGCGCGGGCGGCTTTCCCCAGCAGCAGGCCGCACAGGGTCGGGGAGCTGAAGCGCGAAGAGATAAAGTCCAGCAGCTCCTGAGCGTGTTCAGACTGAGCCTGAATGTAGCCAATCGCCTCCTCATAGCGGCCCATATGCAGCAGACCGGAGAGGGTGGTCATCCGGTTTAACTGCTCATGACGCATGATGCGAAGGTTATCGACGTAGCGTTTGACCTGGCTGAGCTGGGCGCTCAGCGAGTCGATCTCGTTGCGATCGCGGAAGGTGATCACCCAGCCCTGCAGCGACCCCTCAAGCATGATGTGGACCCGGCTGGCAATCACCGTGAGATCGTTAAAACGGCAAATCTCATCATGGGTATCTTTCGCCAGCATCGTCTGCGTGTCGAAGAACGGGACCGGATCGATCACCTGGCTTATCAGCTGCCCGCGAAGCTCACGGGCCGGCTGGCTCAGCCCCAGCAGCTTGCGCGCCGCCTGGTTGATGACTTCAATCCGCCTTTGATCGTCAATGGCAATTACGCCTTCATAAATAGACTCCATCAACGCCTTCTGCTGGCGCACCAGCAGGCCGATCTCGCGCGGCTCGAGGGAGAAGATCTGCTTCTTAATACTGCGGGTAAAGAACCAGGAGAAGATAAAGAGAGCAATCAGCAGCAGCACCGCGGCAATCAGGATATTGACCACTTTACTGACGGTAATGGTGTCCAGGTAGCTGGTGAGATAGCCGACCGAAACAATGCCGACCACCTGTCCGGCAGCGTTGAAGATGGGGGCCTTACTGCGCAGCGAAATGCCCAACCCGCCTTTGCGGATGGTGGTGGTGCTTTTACCCTGCAATACGGCTTCGTTGTCACCGCCTACCAGCGTGGTGCCCACTCTGTCGGCGAAGACGGAGTGAAAAAGATGCTGGCCCTTATTATCACCAATCACAATAAAGCTGGCGTCACTGTGCGCAGAAATCTTCTGCATAAAATCATGGATGGCGGCGATATTCTTTTGTTCAACTTCATGTCGCAATGTTGGAATAAGCGCAATCTCTTCAGCCTGTATTTTGGCGCGCGTACTCATTTCCTGATAAAGCTGTTTCCCGACATCGGCATAATAATATCCGCCCAGTAACGCAAAAAGCACTGAGAAAAAGGCAACCAGCGAAATAAACAGCTTTATCTGGAAAGAGACTTTCATAACTCTCACGCAAGGTAGCGACAAAGAACGCCAATATATCATCTTTTTTCGCGCGGACGTCCGCTTTGCCGAAAACTTGTGATCCCTTGCACAGCGGGCGTTGTAAAAGCGTTATCCCAAAGACGGGTGGCCCCTGGCTGCACGAATAAATGTTATTTGTTTGTTCAATTCAGAAAAGAAACCATAAAAACCACGGCCATAAATAAGGCGTAAATCACATTAAATAAAAGAAACCATTAAAACCATAGCTGCCATTAAAACTTCGCTTTTAATATGCCATTCCTCACATAAAGTAAGCCTTTGTGACTCTAAGCTGAACGCACAAAATAACCAAGGGGCTTATTATGAGCACAACTGACGATTCTTTCTCTGTTACCCACGACCCGATTGAAATTCAGCGGCCTTCACTAAAAGAGCGCTGGTGGCATATTATGGATACCTGGAAAATCGGGATTATTCCTCTGCCGCTGTTCGTTCTGGCGGGCGCGCTGATCGCCATTGATTGCCTGGGCGGAAAACTGCCGAGCGATATCGTGGTGATGGTGGCGACGCTGGCCTTCTTCGGCTTTGCCTGCGGTGAGTTTGGCAAACGCCTGCCGATTGTCGGCAAGCTCGGCGCGGCGGCGATTTGCGCCACCTTTATCCCTTCCGCGCTGGTCTATTATGGCCTGCTGCCGGATGTGGTGGTCGAGTCCACCACCAAGTTCTACAAATCCACCAACATTCTCTACCTCTATATCTGCTGCATTATTGTCGGCAGCATCATGAGCATGAACCGCACGGTGCTGATTCAGGGCTTCCTGCGCATCTTCTTCCCGATGCTGTGCGGCGAAATCGTCGGCATGCTGGTGGGGATGGGCGTCGGCCTGGCGCTGGGTCTTGAGCCATTCCAGATCTTCTTCTTTATCATCCTGCCGATCATGGCGGGCGGCGTCGGGGAAGGGGCAATCCCGCTTTCCATCGGCTATGCCACCCTGCTGCATATGGACCAGGGCGTGGCGCTCGGTCGCGTGCTGCCGATGGTCATGCTCGGCGGTCTGACTGCCATCATCATCTCCGGCTGCCTGAACCAGCTGGGTAAACGCTACCCGCACCTGACCGGTGAAGGCCAGCTGATGCCTAACCGCGCCAATGCCGATGCCACCGTTTCTCAACCGGCGTTCTCCGGCAAAGCGGACGTGACCACCATCGCCTCCGGCGCGCTGCTGGCGGTGCTGCTCTACATGCTGGGCATGCTCGGCCACAAGCTGATTGGCCTGCCTGCGCCGGTCGGCATGCTGTTTATGGCGGTGCTGGTGAAGCTCTGCAACGGCGCCTCTCCGCGCCTGCTGGAAGGCTCTCAGGTGGTGTACAAATTCTTCCAGACCTCCGTGACCTACCCGATTCTCTTTGCCGTTGGCGTGGCCATCACCCCATGGCATGAACTGGTGGCCGCCTTCACGCTGACCAACCTGCTGGTGATTATCAGCACCGTCTCCGCGCTCGTGGCGACCGGGTTCTTCGTCGGCAAAAAGATTGGCATGCACCCGATTGATGTCGCCATCGTCTCCTGCTGCCAGAGCGGCCAGGGCGGTACCGGCGACGTGGCGATCCTGACCGCAGGCAACCGCATGAGCCTGATGCCGTTCGCCCAGATTGCTACCCGTATCGGCGGGGCGATTAACGTCTCCATCTCACTGCTGATTCTGGGCAACTTCCTCGTTTAAGTTTTCAGGAAAGAACAATGAAACTCGCAAGCTTTTTATACCAGGGAAAACGCAGCTACGGCATCGTCCAGGCCGACGGCGTGATTGATTTAGGCCGCCGTCTGGGCGACCGCTACAGCGACCTTAAGGCGCTGCTGCAGGGCAACGGGCTGGCGCAGGCCACCCGCTACCTGAACGATGCCGTGGACGTGCCGATGAGCGCCATCACCTTCTTACCGGTGATTGAGCAGCCGGAAAAAATCCTCTGCGTGGGCATGAACTACGCCGACAAGCGCAAGGAGTTTGACCAGCACAACCCGGCCCCAACGCTGTTTGTCCGCTTCCCGGACTCACAGACCGGCCACAACGAGCCGGTGCTGAAGCCGCGCCACTCCAGCGAATTCGACTACGAAGGCGAGCTGGCGGTGATCATCGGTAAAGGCGGGGAGAACATCAGCCGCGACGACGCCCTGCGCCACGTGGCCGGCTACAGCTGCTACATGGACGGCTCCGCCCGCGACTGGCAGCACACCTGGTTTACCGCCGGTAAAAACTGGCGCAAAACCGGCGCGTTTGGCCCGTGGATGGCGACGGCGGACGAGATCCCCGATCCGCACCAACTGGCAATCCGCACCTGGCTGAACGGCCGCATGGTGCAGGAAGACAACACCAGCAGCATGATCCACAAGGTGGCGGAGCTGATCGAGTACATCAGCACCTTCACCCGCTTAAGTCCTGGCGATGTGATCATCACCGGATCCCCTGGTGGGGTGGGTAAAAAGCGTAACCCGCCGCTGTTTATGAAAGAGGGGGATCGCATTGAGGTGGAGATCGAGCATATCGGTCATCTCAGCAACGTGATCGTGGAAGCGCCAGCCGTCGGGCTTGCGGCAGCACATTAGGTAAGGCGGCAGCATGCATTCGCAACCCATCGATTTTCGCCACACGCTGGTGGCGAAACACCCGGAACGCTTAAGCCAGATCCGCTACCTGCTGGCAGACAGCGGCCTTGGCCTGGACAACGACATCACGCTGTTCGTCGAAGCCTGGTCCGGCCCGCAGCTGGTGGGTTGCGCAGGGCTTGCCGCCAACGTCATCAAGTGCGTGGCGGTCAACGAGCAGCTTCGCGGCGAGAACCTCAGCGCGCGGCTTCTGGCAGAGGTGGAAAATGCGGCGCTGGAGCGCGGCCATTTTCACCTCTTCCTCTGCACCCGGCCGTGCAACCGGGAGCGCTTTGCCCGCAGCGGATTCTGGCCGATTGCCCAGAGCGGGAACAACGCGGTGCTGATGGAGAACACGCCGCAGGGGATCGCGCGCTACTGCCGTTCCCTGAGCGCGAAGCGCAAGTGCGGGGAGAAGATTGGCGCCATCGTGATGAACGCCAATCCGTTCACCCTCGGCCACCGCCATCTGGTGGAGCAGGCGGCGCAGCGGTGCGATGCCCTGCATCTGTTCGTGGTGCGTGAAGACGCATCGTTCTTCCCGTTCAGCGCGCGTCTGGAGATGGTGCGGGCGGGCGTGGCGCATCTGCCGAACGTGGTGGTGCATGAAGGCTCGCAGTACATCATCTCCCGCGCCACGTTTCCGGCCTACTTCCTGAAGGAGACCGGCAAGGTGCAGCAGGCGTGGAGCGAGATCGACGTGCTGATCTTCCGGGACTTCATCGCCCCGGCGCTCGGCATCACGCACCGCTTCATCGGCTCGGAGCCGTTCTGCGACATCACCCGCCAGTACAACCAGACGCTGCACGACCTGCTGGCCTCGCATATCGAGGTGGTAGAAATGCCGCGCATCAAGGCCACCGGCAACGCCATATCGGCGTCCGAAGTGCGCCGCTTACTGAAGACACAGCAGTTTTCCCGGATCCGGGAGATTGTCCCGGACTCCACCTTCACGCATCTCGAAACGCATTACCGTGCGAGTGCGGAAGTCGCTTAACTACCAGGAATTTATCATGAAAATTGTAAGGGAGGCGCTGGCCGGAACGCAGGAGTCCAGCGACCTGATGGTGAAAATTGCTCCCGCTCACGGCGAGCTGGAGATCGTCATCCACAGCGAAGTGATTAAGCAGTTTGGCGAGCACATTCGCCAGGTGGTCAACGACACATTGCGCGCCATGAACGTGCACCAGGGATTAATCATTATTGAAGACAAAGGGGCGCTGGACTGTGTGATCCGCGCCCGCCTGCAAAGCGCGCTGATGCGTGCCGCCGATGAACAGGCCATCAACTGGGGGGCGCTGAAATGAGCAAACTCCGCCGCAGTATGCTGTTCCTGCCAGGCGCTAACGCCGCCATGCTCTCTACCGCCTTTATCTACCGTCCCGACTCTATCATGTTTGACCTTGAGGACGCCGTTGCCCTGCGCGAGAAGGATACGGCGCGCATGCTGGTGTTCCACGCGCTGCAGCACCCGATGTATCAGGATATCGAAACCGTGGTGCGCATTAACCCGCTGAACACGCCGTTTGGTCTGCTGGATCTGGAAGCCGCCGTGCGGGCCGGCGTGGACGTGATCCGTCTGCCGAAAACCGATACCCCGGACGACATTTACGAGCTGGAGGGCCACCTCGAGCGCATCGAGCAGGCGTGCGGCCGCGAGGTCGGCTCCACCCGCGTGATGGCGGCGATTGAATCGGCCATTGGCGTCATCAACGCCGTGGCGATTGCCCGCAGCTCTCCGCGCCTCATCGGCATTGCGCTGGCCGCCTTTGACTACGTGATGGATATGCAGACCGAGCGCGGCGACGGCACCGAGCTGTTCTACGCCCGCTGCGCCGTGCTGCACGCCGCCCGCGCGGCGGGTATCGACGCCTTCGACGTGGTGTGGTCAGACGTTAACGACGAGGCCGGGTTCCTGCGCGAGGTCGATCTGATCCGCAAGATGGGCTTCAACGGCAAATCGCTGATTAACCCGCGCCAGATTGACCTGTTGCACAACGCCTACGCCCCGACGCAGGAAGAGGTGGATCACGCCAGAAGGGTGATTGAGGCGGCAGAAGAGGGCGAGCGTAACGGCCTGGGCGTGGTGTCGCTCAACGGCAAAATGGTGGATGCACCGATTATTAACCACGCGCAGGTGGTGCTGGAGCGCGCGGCGGCCTCCGGCGTGCGTCGGTAAGGATAAGACAATGAATCAGACTGAACTTCTTCACGTGAATTTTCCCCATCTGCGGGACTTAAAACCGTTTGATACCGCCCACAGCGCCACGCCGTGGCTGGCGGACAGCGACGCGAAGCACGGCCGCAAGCTTTGCGCCTCCATTGAAGAGGCGGTTAAGCGCAGCGGCCTGCAGGACGGGATGACCATCTCCTTCCACCATGCTTTTCGCGAAGGCGACCGGGTGATCAACACCGTCGTGGCGCTGCTGGCGCGGATGGGCTTCAAAAACCTGACGCTGGCCTCCAGCTCGCTGATGACCTGTAACGACGCCCTGATCGAGCATATCGAAAGCGGCGTCATCACCCGGATTTACACCTCGGGCATGCGCGGCAGGCTGGCAGACGCCATCTCCCACGGGCTGATGGACGAGCCGGTGCAAATTCACTCCCACGGCGGGCGCGTGAAGCTGCTCCAGGACGGCGAGCTGAGTATCGACGTGGCGTTTCTCGGCGTGCCGTGCAGCGATGAGTTTGGCAACGCCAACGGCACGCACGGTAAATCGTGCTGCGGTTCCCTGGGCTATGCGATGGTGGACGCGCACTTTGCCCGTAAGGTGGTGCTGCTGACCGAAGAGCTGGTGCCGTTCCCCAATATGCCCGCCAGCCTGGTGCAGGACCAGGTGGACTACATCGTGCAGGTGGAGAGCGTAGGCGACCCGGCGAAAATCAGCGTCGGCGCAGCGCGCGTCACCAGCAACCCGCGCGAGCTGATGATTGCCCGCTATGCGGCGGACGTGATCGAGCATTCCGGCTACTTTAAACCGGGCTTCTCGATGCAGACCGGCTCCGGCGCGGCGGCCACGGCCTGCACCCGTTTTATGGAAGAGAAGATGGAGCGCAGCGGCGTGAAGGCGCGCTTTGCGCTCGGCGGCATCACCGGCAGCCTGGTGGATCTGCACGAGAAGGGGCTCATCGAAAAGCTGCTCGATACCCAGTGCTTTGACGGTCAGGCGGCGGCCTCGCTGGCGCGCAACCCGAACCACGTGGAGATCTCCACCAACGTCTACGCCAACCCCGGCAGCAAGGCGGCAAGCTGCGACCAGCTCGACGTGGTGATCCTCAGCGCCCTGGAGATCGACGTCGAGTTCAACGTCAACGTCATCACCGGCTCAGACGGCGTGATGCGCGGCGCGTCCGGCGGGCACTGCGACGTGGCCGCCGCGGCGAACCTGACCATTGTGGTCGCGCCGCTGCTGCGCAGCCGCATTCCGACGGTGGTGAAGCGCGTTACCACGCGCCTTACGCCGGGGGAGAGCATCGATGTCCTGGTTACCGATCACGGCATCGCGGTCAACCCGGCGCGCCCGGAGATCCGCGAACGACTCATGGAAGCCGGGCTGAAGGTTGTGGATATCAACGCGCTGTACGAGCGAGCGATCTCCCTGACCGGCGTCCCGAAACCGATTGAGTTCACCGACAAAATCGTCGGGGTGATCCGCTACCGCGACGGCAGCGTGATCGACACCGTGCGACAGGTAAAGGAGGATGTATGACTTTAGCGACACCCGTGCGGGCGGGTGTCAGCCTTGACGAACTGCTGGCGGCGAAAGAGCGCCGCGCAGCGCGCCAGGCTGACATGCTTGAGCACTATCAACAACCGGTGATCTCCCTCACGCTGGTCACGCCAGGGGAAATCAAGGACAGCCTGCGCTACCGCAATACCATGGGCGTGGCGCTGCAGATGTGCGACCAGCTGCTGTGGGAAAACCGCTGGCAGGTGCTGGACCGCCAGGTGCTGTGGCTCCCGACCGGGCCCGAAGCCCTGTGGTGCGTGGCCCATCCGGCGGTGGAAATTAAGGCGCACTGTGCAGAACTGGAGCAGACGCACCCGCTCGGCAGGCTGTGGGATCTGGACGTGATTTGCCCTCAGCACGGCCACGTCGGGCGTCAGTCGCTGGGGACGAATCTCCGACGCTGTCTGATCTGCGACGCGCCCGCGCATGCCTGTTCCCGTTCGCGCAATCACCCCGTTGAGCAGGTGGTTTCCCGCGTGGAGAAGACGATCGATGACTGGTTTGCTCGCGACTAAACCGCGCCCGGCTGACGTGCCCGCGCTTGCCGAAGCGGCGCTGTGGCAGGAGCTGGAGCTGACGCCCAAGCCGGGGCTGGTGGACAGGCTGAACAACGGTTCCCATCGCGATATGGACCACGCGCTGTTTGTCCGCAGCATTGCGGCGATTACGCCGTGGTTTTCGCGCTTTGCCGAGCTGGGCAGCGCGCATGCGGATAAACCGGCTGGGGAACAGCTACGACTTCTCCGCCCGATGGGGCTGGCCTGCGAGCAGGCGATGTATGCCGCGACGAACGGAGTGAACACCCACAAGGGCGGCATTTTTGCCCTGGGGTTACTGTGCTTCGCCGCCGGGCGTGTGAAAAATGTCTCCGCAGAGAGCCTCTGCTGTGAGGTGAGTAACATCTGCCGCGGGCTGGTGTCGCGGGAGCTGGCCGCACGCAGCGGACAGGCGACGGCGGGCGAGCGGCAGTTTAAGCAGTACGGCTTAACCGGCGCGCGCGGTGAGGCGGAGAGCGGCTTTGCGACGGCGCGTAAGGCGCTGGCGCAGTGGAACGGACTGTCGCTTCACGGCCTGCTGTTGCGCCTGATGGCCGTCAATCAGGACAGTAATCTGGTTTCTCGCGGCGGCATGGAAGGGCTGCGCTACGTTCAGGGCTACGCGCGGGAACTGCTGGATAACGGCTGGGACCGCGAGGCGTTGAGCAGAATGGATAACGCACTGATTGAACGGAACCTGAGCCCGGGCGGCAGCGCGGATTTGCTGTCGGTGGGGTGGGTGCTCTCTGCAATAAAATAGCCGGGTGGCGGCTTCGCCTTACCCGGCCTACGGTCTGGTTTTGTAGGCCCGGTAAGCGCAGCGCCACCGGGCACAACAATCAATGCGCTATTGGCTGCGCACCGTGCGGCTCACGCACGTGCTTGTACTTGAACAGCGCGATGAACGCGAAGAACAGCACCAGCGAGTACGCCGCGAAGATCAGCCACACCGGCTGCCAGTTGGTGATGCCGTTAGTGGTGTACATCTCAACCACTTTACCGCTCACCACGCCGCCCAGAATACAGCCGAAGCCGTTGGTCATCATCAGGAACATACCCTGCGCGCTGGCGCGGATTTCAGGTTTAACCTCTTTTTCCACAAACACCGAGCCGGAGATGTTGAAGAAGTCGAAGGCGCAGCCGTAAACAATCATCGACAGCACCAGCAGCACGGTGCCGAACGGGCTTGGGTCGCCGTAGGCGAACAGACCGAAGCGCAGCATCCACGCCGCGATACTGATCAGCATGACGTTCTTGATGCCGTAGCGGCTCAGGAAGAACGGGATGGTCAGGATGAACAGCGTCTCAGAGATCTGAGAGATGGACATCATCACCGACGCATGCTCAACGATAAAGCTGCCGGAGAACAGCGGGTTGTTATCGAAGCTGTGCAGGAAGGTGTTGCCGAACATGTTGGTGATCTGCAGCTCCGCGCCCAGCAGCATGGAGAAGATGAAGAAGATCGCCATGCGTTTGTTTTTGAACAGCGCGAAGGCATCCAGGCCGAGCATGGTGCTCCAGCTCTGGTTTTTCTGCTGGTTAGACACCGGAATGGTTGGCAGCGTCAGGGTGAAGATCGCCAGCAATACGGAGAGCGCCGCACCGATATAGAGCTGCATATGGCTCAGTTCGAAGCCCGCGAAGCTTACGCCCCACATCGCCATGATAAAGCCGATGGTGCCCCAGATACGGATTGGCGGGAAATCGGTCACGATATCCATATCCGCGGACTTCAGGCGGTAGTAGGAGATGGTGTTGATCAGCCCAAGCGTTGGCATATAGGCCAGCGAGTTGAGCAGAATCACCATGAACATCGCCCCCGGCGTGGTCACCTGGGCTGCCATAAACAGCGTCCCCGCGCCCACCAGGTGGCAAAGCATGTACAGCCATTTGGCGCTTAACCATTTATCCGCCACGATCCCCAGCAGCGTTGGCATGAAGACAGCCGCAATACCGAGCGAGCTGTAGACGGCACCGATTGACGCACCATCGAACTTGAGCGTCACAAACATATAGGAGCCGAGTGTAGTCAGCCAGCTACCCCACAGGCAGAACTGCAGAAACGACAATATTTTAAGCTGCAGCTTAAGGTTCATGTTACTTTCCTCACAAGTGAGCGGGAGATATGTTGTTATAGAAACATTCAGGGTTGTTATTTGATGCAATTCTATCAGTTGGCAACGATATGTTTTGTTACCTCCCGCAAAAAAATGCAATCCACATTAATTTGCAGTTTGGATTGTGATGCAAATAACATTTTCGTATGGGTGGGGGGAAGCAGAACACCTTCTCCTTGCAGGAGAAGGTGTGCGGATCACCGGCGACGGTAGTTCTTCTGCGCCGTATTCACCTTATACAGATAACGACGGGATTCCGCGGACGGGTGGCGGGTGGTCAGGGTGGCGTAGACATCCCCTGGCGCCATGCTGTTGATGATGTTTGCGGCCTGCACTTTGTCATTTGAGAAGACGCGCAGCACGCTGCCCGCGCCGCCGTTATAGGCGGTGATCACCGCATAGCGACGCGACGTCGGGTTGTCGATGCCGCCGAGGTAGACATTGTTCAGCATCGCCAGATAGGCCGTGCCGGTATCAATGTTGCTCTGCGGGTCGAACAGATAGCTGCGGCTCGGCGTGCCGGATTTGCCCTGCGCGCGGAACACGTCTTTACCGGCGCTGTGCTGTACAACCTGCATCAGCCCCAGGGCGTCGGAACGGCTTACCGCATACGGGTTAAACGAGGATTCGGTCTGCATAATCGCCAGGATCAGCGACTCATCCACGCCGTACTTGCGTGAGGCCTGACGCACCATGCCTAAGTACTTATGCGCACGCTTGTCGAGGTGGTTCGGGACGAGGTTGATGGTGACGCTGTAGATAATCTTCAGACCGTTAGAGCGGCTCTTCAGGCGCGTCTGCAGCAGGTAGTCGGCAAATTTCGTGGCGCGACCTTCCCAGCGGATCGGCTGGCCGGTCTGATCGACGACCTGACCGTACAGGAACGGCTCTTTCGAGATGGTAATATCGTCGGCATCAGAGTAGAGATCGATAGAGCCCGGATCGTCACCCATCAGCAGGGTTTTGATAATCGCCTGACGGAGCCGTGCCGCAGGGTCCGTGCCTGCGATGGTCTCAATCGTGATCGTCCCCTCATCAAAGTTGATGTGGCTACGGGTCAGATAGGCGTCGGTGTACTTAACGTAGTCCTTAGGTCCGGCAATAAGAACTTCGTTAAATCCCCATATATTCTCGATGTTATGGGCAAACTGCCCCATCAAAATGTCAAAACCGTTGGTGTCCTTGATCCAGGCCTCGTTGTAATCATCGCCTTTTTTTGACGAACACGAGACCAGCAACGGCGCAACAAGGGCTAGCGCTAAAAGTTTTTTCATCATTCCGGGAGTGCGTGTTGTGTTTGCCTGGTCGTTGCTGTTGCCCGGCGGCGCTTTGCTTGCACGGGCCTACGGTTTTGTAGGCCGGGTAAGCGTAGCGCCACCCGGCAACAGCCGCTCGATATTATTTTTCCGGTGGCGTATAGCCTTCGATGTGCACGTCTTTACCTTCGAACAGGAAGCTCACCATCTCCTGCTCCAGCAGCTTGCGGTGTTCCGGGTTCATCATGCTGAGTTTCTTCTCGTTGATCAGCATGGTCTGCTTTTTCTGCCACTGTCCCCAGGCTTCTTTGGAGATTTCATTGTAGATGCGTTTACCCAGCTCGCCCGGATAAAGCTGGAAATCCTGGCCCTCAGCGTCACGCTGCAGGAAAGTACAAAAAATCGTTCTGGCCATACTCATTCCTCTTTTTCTTGTCGATGCTAAACCATTGCACCGGCACGTAATTGCTGTAACAGGCGCTCCACGGGAGCCGCCAGTCCGACTGATGGCGGTTGCGCTAAGTTATACCAGAGAGCGGTGCCTTCATCCATGCACGAGGCGACGGAGGACACGGGAAGCCACATCGGCACAATATCCAGATGGAAATGGCTGAAGGTGTGGCGAAACGCGGTCAGCTGTGTCAGGTTATCGGCAGCAATCCCGCGCTGTTTAAGCCATTCACGCAGCAAGTCTTCATCTTCAAACTGTGGGAAGCAGTATAGACCACCCCACAGACCGCTCGGCGGACGCTGGGCGAGGAAGACCTCATCGCCGTGCTGCATCAGCAGCATATAGCCGGTGCGCTCCGGCAGCGTCTGTTTGGGTTTCTTGCCCGGATACTGCGCCCAGGAATGGTTGGCATACGCCACGCAGAGGTTATTCACCGGGCAGAGTTCGCATTTGGGTTTTGAGCGCGTGCAGACCATGGCGCCGAGATCCATCATCGCCTGGTTGAAACGCTCGACGCCGTTGGCTGGGGTAACCGCTTCACTGATTTCCCAAAGGCGTTTTTCAACATCCTTCTTCCCCGGCCAGCCGTCAACGGCATAGCAGCGTGCCAGCACGCGCTTCACATTGCCGTCGAGGATCGGGAAATGCTTGCCTAAAGACAGGGAGAGAATAGCGCCTGCGGTCGAACGCCCGACGCCGGGTAAGTCCGCCACCTCGTCGAAAGTTTCCGGGAATTTACCGTTGTGGCGCGTCGCGACCTGCTGAGCGGCCTTGTGCAGGTTGCGCGCGCGGGCGTAATAGCCAAGCCCGGTCCACAGGTGCAGCACCTCGTCCAGCGGGGCGTTCGCCAGATCGGTGACCGTCGGGAAGCGCGCCATAAAACGCTCGAAGTAAGGGATCACCGTGGCGACCTGCGTTTGTTGCAACATCACCTCGGAGAGCCATACTTTGTACGGCGTTTTTTCAATTTGCCAGGGCAGGGTTTTACGCCCGTATTTGTCGTACCAGTCCAGCACCTGGGCTGAAAATTGAGAGGCTTGCATGGTCATCGATTCGCATAATCAGGGACGCAGATTGCAGCACAGCGTCAATCTGCTGTAAACCGGATCTTTCCCATGCTTGCATAGAAGCCTTAACTTTGGATAATGCCCGTTTCCCGAACATTCTCACAAGCAGACAACTCTTTTATGAAAAACGACGTCATTTCACCGGAATTTGATGAAAACGGTCGCCCGCTGCGCCGTATTCGCAGCTTTGTCCGTCGTCAGGGCCGCCTGACAAAAGGTCAGCAACACGCGCTGGACAACTACTGGCCGGTGATGGGCGTTGAGTTCAGCGAGCAGCCTCTGGATTTCAGCGAGCTGTTTGGCCGCGACGCGCCGGTCACGCTGGAAATTGGCTTCGGTATGGGCGCCTCGCTGGTGACCATGGCGAAAGCGCGCCCGGAGCAGAACTTCCTCGGTATCGAAGTCCACTCCCCGGGCGTCGGTGCGTGTCTGGCAACGGCCCATGAAGAGGGCGTTGAGAACCTGCGCGTGATGTGTCACGACGCGGTGGAAGTGCTGCACAAAATGATTCCTGACAATTCTTTAACCATGGTTCAGCTCTTTTTCCCTGACCCGTGGCATAAAGCGCGTCATAATAAACGCCGTATCGTTCAGGCGCCGTTTGCCGAGCTGGTTAAAAGCAAGCTGAAGCTGGGCGGTGTCTTCCATATGGCGACCGACTGGGAACCGTATGCGGAACATATGCTGGAAGTGATGTCGTCGCTCGACGGTTATAAAAACCAGTCTGCGAGCAACGACTATGTACCGCGTCCGGAATCGCGTCCGGTAACGAAATTTGAACAGCGTGGCCATCGTCTTGGTCACGGTGTATGGGACTTAATGTTCGAGAGGGTGAAATAATGGCAAAGAATCGTAGCCGTCGTCTGCGTAAAAAGATGCACATCGAAGAATTCCAGGAAGTGGGCTTCTCCGTTGCGTGGCGTTTCCCGGAAGGCACCAGCGTTGAGCAGATCGATCAGGACGTGGATGCGTTCATCAACGAGGTGATCGAGCCAAACAAACTGGCCTTCGACGGTAGCGGCTATCTGGCCTGGGAAGGTCTGATCTGCACCCAGGAAGTGGGTAAATGCACCGAAGAACATCAGGCCCTGGTCCGTAAATGGCTTGAAGACCACAAGCTCGAAGATGTCCGCGTCAGCGAACTTTTCGACGTTTGGTGGGACTAATAAAGCAGTCAAGGGCCAGCATTAGCTGGCCCGTTTTGTCTGAGGGAGTGTTTAAGATGCGCAAAACGTTGCTGGCTGTTGCTTTGATGGCAACCGGATTCACCGCCCATGCGGATTATCAATGTAGCGTCACCCCGCGTGATGACGTGGTGTTAAGCCCGCAAACCGTGCAGGTCAAAGGCGAGAACGGCAATCTGGTAATTACGCCAGAAGGGAACGTCACCTATAACGGCAAACAGTACAACCTGACTGCCGCACAGCGCGAGCAGGCGAAAGACTACCAGTCCGAATTGCGTACCGCGCTGCCGTGGATTAATGAAGGTGCCCTGACGCGCGTCGAAAAGAGCCGCGTGGCGCTGGATAAGATCATCACCAAAGAGGTGGGTGAGAGCAGTAACATGCGCACCCGCCTGACGAAGCTGGACAAGCAGCTTAAAGAACAGATGAACCGCATTATCGAGACGCGCTCCGACGGCCTGACGTTCCACTACAAGGCGATCGATCAGGTCCGTGCCGACGGGCAGCAGCTGGTGAACCAGGCGATGGGCGGCATCCTGCAGGACAGCATCAACGAGATGGGCGCCAAAGCGGTGCTGAAAGGCGGCGGTAACCCGCTGCAGGGCGTGCTGGGCAGTCTGGGCGGCCTGCAAACCTCCATTCAGAACGAGTGGAAAAACCAGGAAGATGATTTCCAGCAGTTCGGCAAAGACGTGTGTAAGCGCGTGGTGTCGCTGGAAGATAGCCGGAAGGCGCTGGTGGGGACGCTGAAGTAAGGTCCCCTAACCCTCTCCCTTTCAGGGTGTACGGTCCGGGGACATGGTAGACAGGTGTTCGGGGACATGGTGAACGCTTTTTAACATCCTTTACCCATGGTGATCGACTGTTTCTTCAGGTCGATCATCCCCACACTCTGCCAGCCTTTCCCTCAGCCGGCAGAACGGGATGCAAAATCCTGAATCAGCCTTCAGCTTCTTCGGCGAGGAACAGCTCAAGAAGGGAATTGAGGAACAGTTTGCCGTGCTCGGTGATCTGCCAGTATTCCTCACATTCCGTGAGATACCCCTGCGCCAGCGCTTCGTCGATCTGCGGGCGAATCACCGACTCCGGCAGCCCGGTGTACAGCGCAAACTCAGCGCGCGGCGCGGCTTCCAGCAGACGGAAGCGGTTCATAAAGAACTCAAACGGCTTATCCGCCGCCTCGACGTCGTGCTGACGCTCCAGGTAGCGGCCTTCCATATACCCGCGAGGGTGGCGGGTTTTGGCAGTACGCAGAATACGCCCGTCCGGGAAGGTCACCTTGCCGTGCGCGCCGCAGCCGATGCCCAGATAGTCGCCAAAGCGCCAGTAGTTCAGGTTGTGCTGACACTGATAGCCCGGCTTTGCATATGCCGACGTTTCGTACTGCTGATAGCCCGCAGCGGTTAACAGCTGGTGACCCTGCTCGAAGATATCCCACAGCGCGTCGTCATCCGGCAGCACCGGCGGACGTGAGCCAAACAGGGTGTTGGGCTCGATGGTGAGCTGGTACCACGACAGATGAGGGGGATTCAGCGCAATGGCCTGGCGCAAATCGTCCAGCGCCTCTTCCAGAGACTGATCCGGCAGGCCGTGCATCAGATCGAGGTTAAAGCTGCGCAGGGCCAGGCCGGTCGCCAGGTTTGCCGCGCGCTTCGCCTCTTCCGGGCCGTGAATACGCCCCAGGCGCTTCAGCTTCGGCTCGCTAAAGCTCTGCACGCCGATGGAGATGCGGTTCACGCCCGCGCGCTGATAGTCGACAAAACGGTCGGCTTCAACGGTGCCGGGGTTGGCTTCCATCGTAATTTCAGCATCCGCTGCCAGGTTCAGGCGCGCACGCACGCCGTCCAGCAGCGTTTGCATCGCCGGGCCTGACAGCAGGCTCGGCGTACCGCCACCAATGAAAATGGTCTTAACTTCACGTCCCTGTGCGTAAGGTACATCGGCATCCAGGTCGGCCAGCAGATGCGCAACGTAGTCATCGTGCGGCACTTCGCCCTTCAGCGCGTGCGAGTTGAAATCACAGTACGGGCATTTTTGCACGCACCACGGGATGTGAATATAAAGACTCAGAGGTGGCAAATTAGCCATTACGCAGTGCTTCCAGTAACAGTTTCAGCGCGCGTCCGCGGTGGGATATCGCGCTTTTTTCTTCGCGGGTCAGTTCCGCAGCGGTTTTGCCCTCGGAAGGGACAAAGAAAATCGGGTCGTAACCAAAGCCGCCGTTGCCTGCCGCTTCACGGGTAATCATGCCCGGCCAGCTGCCGTGGCAGACGATCGGCGTAGGGTCTTCCGCGTGACGCAGATAGACCAGCACGCAGTGGAACTGCGCGGTGCGCTGCTCGTCCGGGACGTCTTTCAGGGCGACAAGCAGCTTTTCCAGATTCTGCTGGTCGGTAGCGTCAACGCCGGAATAGCGCGCAGAGTAGATCCCCGGCGCGCCGCCGAGGGCGTCTACGGCCAGGCCGGAGTCGTCGGCAATCGCGGGGAGGCCAGTTACCTGCGCAGCGTGGCGCGCTTTAATGATCGCGTTTTCGATAAACGTCAGCCCCGTCTCTTCGGCGGAATCCACGCCAAGATCGGTCTGGGCGACCACGTCCAGACCAAAATCATTTAATAGCGAGGCCAGCTCGCGCACTTTACCGGCGTTGCCGGTCGCGAGAACAACTTTCTGCATGGTTTAGTCCTGTTCTGTCAGAGCCGCGACTTCCGTCGGGATAGATTGCGGATTAAGGATTTTTACCTGTTTATGTCGCCCCAGTTCGCCTTTTTCAATGATGACCTGGCTTTTGGCGACGCGAAACTGTTTTGCCAGATATTTGGTCAGATGCGCGTTCGCCTGGCCGTCAACCGGCGGGGCGGTGATGGCGACTTTTAACTCGTCGCCATGCAGTCCAACAATACCGTCACGGCTGGCTTTCGGCTGAATATACAGCCGTAAAACCAGCCCGTCAGCGCAGGTGCTTACGGCACTCATAGCGCCATCCACAGCCCCGGCAGCAGCATATCGCCCGTGGACTGCAGCAGTTCAGCGACCCCCATGTTGATCACATAAAGCAGCAGAACCAGGATCATCGGCGAAAAATCGATGCCGCCCATAGACGGAAGCAGGTTACGGATCGGGCGCAGCAGCGGCTCGGTCAGCTGAATCAAGGCGTACTCCACCGGGCTACGGCCCTGGCTCACCCAGCTCATGATCGCCATGACCAGCAGCACCCAGAAGATCAGCAGACCGATGGTTTTGATCAAAATCAGGACGGCGACAATCCAGATAATCGGCTGGAAGGTGAAGACCATAAACAGCACAATCGCTTTGATAACGCTCAGAATAAACGCCACCAGCAGAGACGAACTGTCGATGGGCCCCATGGCCGGGATAATACGGCGCAGCGGTCCGACAACAGGCTGCGTGATTTTCACGACAAACTGCGAGAACGGATTGTAAAAATCACAGCGGGCCCACTGCATCCAGACGCGCAGCAAAAGCGCCATCGTGTACAGCTCAATGACCGTTGAGAGCAGGAAAGTCAACGTCTTCATGGCGTTCCTCAGGTTTCCTTATTATTTTGAGTAGTCGCGCGCACCGAAAATTGCCGTGCCGATGCGCACCATCGTGCTGCCTGCCGCAATGGCGGCTTCCATATCATCCGACATGCCCAGAGAAAGCGTGTCTACCGTGTTATAGCGCGCTTTAAGCGCCTCAAATGCTACAGCCATTTGCTGTGCCACGGCAAACTGCCTTTCATAACTTGACTCAGGCGCCGGGATTGCCATCAAACCACGCAGGCTTAAGCGCGGCAGGGCGGCCACCTCGGCTGCCAGCGCATCCAGCTCGCTCAGCGCAATGCCGGACTTGCTGTTTTCATCGCTGATGTTGATTTGAATCAGCACGTTAAGCGCTGGCATCTCTGCCGGACGCTGGTCGTTCAGGCGTGTCGCAATGCGCAGACGGTCAACGGTATGGCACCAGTCGAAGTGCTCCGCCACCAGGCGGCTTTTGTTCGACTGCAGTGGGCCGATAAAGTGCCACTGCAGATCCGTCTTCCCCTGTTCCTGGAAGTAGCGAATTTTATCCACGCCTTCCTGGACGTAGTTTTCACCAAACGCCCGCTGGCCTGCGTCAATGGCTTCTGCGATGGCGCTCGCAGGCTTGGTTTTGCTGACTGCAAGCAGCGTAATTTCTTCTGAAGCCCGGCCGCAACGCGTTGCGGCGGCTGAGATTTTGTCCCGGACCTGTGCCAGGTTATGCGCAATGTCGTTCATTTTCCGAGGAGTAGTCTATGGATGTGGAAGAAATTGTGGCCCTTAGTGTAAAGCATAACGTCTCCGATCTACACCTGTGCAGTGATTCGCCACCTCTCTGGCGCAGAACGGGCCGCCTTGAACCGGCACCGTTTCCTTCTCCGGACCTCGGGGCGTTGTTAAAAGCGTGGCTCAACGATGAGCAGCAGGGGATATGGTGGGCCAACGGGCAGGTGGATTTTGCCGCTACGGTGGCGGGAGGCCAGCGCCTGCGCGGCAGTGCCTTTAAGCAGATGCGCGGAGTCTCTGTGACGCTACGGCTGTTGCCGCGTACCTGTCCGCAGCTCGCTTCGCTGGGCGCACCGAGGGTTATCCCGGAACTGTTAACCAATGCGTCCGGGTTGATTCTGGTGACGGGGGCGACCGGCAGCGGCAAATCCACGACGCTGGCGGCGATGGTCGATTTTCTCAACCACCATACTGACGGCCATATTCTCACGCTCGAAGATCCGGTGGAGTTTATCTATCAGAGCGCACGTTGCCTGATCCAGCAGCGGGAGATCGGCCAGCACAGCCCGTCATTTGCCGATGCGCTGCGCAGTGCCTTACGCCAGGATCCGGACGTGATTTTGCTGGGAGAGCTGCGCGACAGCGAAACGATCCGCCTGGCGCTAACGGCAGCGGAGACCGGGCACCTGGTGCTGGCGACGCTGCATACGCGCGGGGCATCGCAGGCGATTGAGCGGCTGGTCGATACGTTCCCGGCGCAGGAGAAAGATCCGGTGCGTAACCAGCTGGCCGGCAGCCTGCGGGCGGTGCTGGCGCAGAAGCTGGTTCCTGACTTACAGGACGGGCGCGTCGCGCTGTATGAGCTGCTGGTGAATACCGCGGCGGCGGCGAATCTGATACGAGAAGGAAAAACGTGGCAGCTGCCCGGCATGATTCAAACCGGACAGCAGGCAGGCATGCAGAACTTTGACCAAAGCCTGGCGGAGAGACGGGCGCAGGGGCGGCTCTAGGCCCCTGTGCTTAAAAGCCCTGCTCGAAATAGCTTTCGAGGATGATGACGGCAGAAGCGGAGTCCACGCTGCCTTTACTGAGCGCGCGGAAGCCGCCGTGCTCAAACAGACCCGCACGCGCTTCGACGGTGCTGAGACGCTCGTCGTGCAGCTTCACGGAGACGCCAAAGCGGCCATGGATTTTATTGGCGAACTTACGCGCCCGGGCAGTCAGCGGCTGTTCGGTACCGTCCATGTTGAGCGGTAATCCGACAATCACGTCATCCGGCTGCCACTCTTTGAGCAGACGCTCAATGAGGTTCCAGTCCGGCGTACCGTCGTTGGCCTTCAGGGCGGTAAGCGGACGCGCGGTGCCGGTGATGCGCTGCCCCACGGCGACGCCAATGCTTTTGGTGCCAAAATCGAAGGCCAGAAGCGTTCCGCTCATCAGGCGTGCCCCGCTACGCCAGGCATGGTCAGGATATCAATGCCAATCAACTTCGCCGCGTCGCGCCAGCGATCGGCAATCGGCGTTTTAAACAGGATATTCATGTCCGCAGGGGCGGTGAGCCAGGCGTTATCGAGGATCTCCTGCTCAAGCTGGCCTTTCTCCCACGACGAATAGCCCAGCGCCACCAGCACTTCAGAAGGCTGCTCTGCGGTGCCCAGCGTTTCGAGCACGTCACGCGAGGTGGTGATGACGGTGTTATCCGAAATGCGGATACTGGAAGAGAACACCGGCGGCGTATGCAGGATAAAGCCGCGATCTTCTGCAAGAGGTCCACCCAGCATCACGGGCTTATCAAGCCGGATCTCCGGCAGTCGCGCTTCAGCCGGGATTTTCAGCTTGTCCAGAATCCCTTCAACCTGAAGATTTTCCAGCGGTTTATTAATGATAATACCCATCGCGCCGTCTTCATTGTATTCACAAATATAAACCACGGCGCGGCGAAAAATCGGGTCCTGGAGAGCAGGCATGGCAATAAGAAAGTGATGCTGTAAATTCATTGTCAGAGGTACTGTTTCCTGGTTTAAAAAGCGACAGCGACCAGTATGCGGAGAAACCCGGGCGCTGTCACTCATTGGTGGGTTATTTCTGCAGGCGTTTTTCGATGGCGTCCATCAGCATTCCGGTGATCGAGACCGGGAATTCCGCTTCAATTTCACGAATGCAGGTCGGGCTGGTGACGTTCACTTCGGTCAGACGATCGCCGATGATATCCAGTCCGACGAAGATCAGGCCTTTGGCTTTCAGCGTCGGGCCTACGCGGCGGGCAATTTCCCAGTCGCTTTCGGTCAACGGACGCGGTTCACCCCGGCCACCGGCCGCCAGGTTACCACGGGTTTCGCCACCCTGCGGGATACGCGCCAGGCAGTAAGGGACCGGTTCGCCATCCACCACCAGCACGCGTTTGTCGCCGTCCTTGATTGCCGGAATATAGTTCTGTGCCATGCAGTAACGGGTGCCCAGTTCGGTCAGGGTTTCGGCAATCACGCCAATGTTCGGGTCGCCTTCTTTCACGCGGAAAATCGACGCGCCGCCCATCCCGTCCAGCGGCTTCATGATGATGTCGCCGTGCTTCTGCCAGAATGCCTTCAACTGCGCTTTGCTGCGGGTCACCAGGGTTTCCGGCGTCAGGTCAGAGAACCAGGCGGTATAGAGCTTCTCGTTACAGTCGCGCAGGCTCTGCGGCTTGTTGACGATCAGCGTTCCCTTCTCTTCTGCACGTTCAAGGATATAGGTGCAGTAGATATACTCGGTGTCGAATGGCGGATCTTTACGCATCAGAATGACGTTGAGATCGGCCAGGGCAATGTCCTGCTCTGTACCGAATTCGTACCATTTGTCGTAGTTCTGCTCGACGTTAACGATGCGGGTGCGCGCGCGGGCTTCACCGTTGATCAGGTAAAGATCGTTCATCTCCATATAGTGGAGTTCATAGCCGCGACGCTGCGCTTCCAGCAGCATGGCAAAGCTGGAATCTTTCTTGATGTTGATGTTTGCGATGGGGTCCATCACGATGCCGAGCTTGATCATCTTTCTCTCCAATAATGCGTCAACCCAGATCGCCAAACCGTACCTGTAGCGCGGTAATGGCCGTGAGTGCCGTTGTCTCAGTGCGCAGAACGCGAGGTCCCAACAGAATATCAGTAAACTGGTAACGTGCCGTCATCGCAATTTCGTCCGCCGACAGGCCGCCTTCAGGGCCAATCAGCAGGCGAACGCGCTCAACGGGCAGCGGCAGCGTATTGATGCTGGCGCTGGCGCGCGGATGAAGATTGAGCTTCAGCCCACTGTCCTCTTCTGCACACCACTCCTCCAGATCCATCGCCGGGCGGATCTCCGGAATACGGTTGCGGCCACTCTGTTCGCAAGCCGCGATGGCAATTTTCTGCCACTGCTGGATCTTTTTGTTCAGACGTTCCGCATCCAGTTTAACGCCACAGCGCTCAGAAAAAAGTGGCGTAATGAGGCTTACACCCAGTTCAATGGATTTCTGGATCGTGAACTCCATTTTCTCGCCGCGCGACATCACCTGGCCCAGATGGATATGCAGCGGTGATTCCCGGTCATCCACTTCACCACGCAGGACGTTCACGTGTACGTTTTTTTTATCCGCCCGCGTGATTTCCGCGTCGAAAACCTGGTTCGAGCCGTCGAACAGCTGTATTGCCTGGCCGGCGCCCATGCGCAGCACGCGGCCAACGTGGTTGGCGGCGTCATCAGACAGGGCGATTTCACGGCCTGCGGTAATCAGTTCAGGATGGTAAATGCGGGGAATGCGCATAGTCAGAAATTCCATGTGTCATGCGATATAAGCGAATTGCCGTAGTGTAGGTTAGCTCTTTTGCGCCTGGCAAGCCCGCTGGACGTAAGGGTTGTGATTCCCCTGGACTCTGGCGATACGCTCGTCGCGCTGGCATTCCCACTCCGTCACCGGGTATTGCTTGTCCCAGGCGTTGAACAACTGGGTCTGCTGGCGGGAGAGGTTGAGATCGTAACGGTCGCGCATATAGAAATAGGTGCGGGCAATGCTGCCGCGCGCGCGGGCAGGGGGCTCGGCGACTTTCTCTTTAAAATCAATCTTCATACCGCACTGGCCGTACTGACCTTCGCCACCGTTCCACTGGCTGTACATGAAGTTGCCGCGATCGCCGTTCACTTCGCCCACCGCGGGCTGCAGGTTATGCATGTCGCTTTCCATCTGGCGGTAAACCGGATCTTTGGCGCAGTTTTTACGTCCACCATCCTGCCAGCACTGGCGCTGGTGGCCAAACTGCCATGCCGGAACGACATGTTCCCATTCAATACGGCTGGCGCGGTTTTCGTTTTTACGCACCTTGTAGCCGCAGGACTCAAGGTCAACGACCCCTTTTTTACCCTGCCAGTTAATTTTACAGCCGCAGTAGAAATCACCCGGTACGTCAGCGTTGACCTTTACACCGGCCGCTTTGGCCTGAGAGAAACTGTTGATACCGTCGGCCAGGGCGTGGCCTGAGAGCGCCGTCGTCAGAAAGGCGACCGCGAGAGAAAAATTACGGGACATCTTACACTCCGTGTCAAAACGAGCCCGCAACGTAACGAATGTTGTTCCTGTATGCAATCAGTCAGATCAGGAAAGTTCCTGAACGTTCAGATAATTATTCCGCCACCAGCGGCTCGCCGCATTTCACGCAGCGGTAGGTTGCCTCGCCGCGCACCACGCGATTATGGCGGCGGACGGTAAGCTGATGTTGCTGACACTGGCAGCGGTAGGGGAAGGTATTGCGGCGCACCGATTCCAGCTCGAACTGATGGGTTCTGCGCGCCGGAACGCCGAGCACCGCTTCCATCATCCACTTCCACTCCTTGCCGTGGGGGGCGACGCGTCCGAAGTGTTTCCACACCAGCAGGTGCGCCAGCTCGTGCGGCACCACCTCATCAATAAACGCCTGCTGGTTTTCCATCATCAGAACCGGGTTCAGGCGGATCTCATAGGATTCCAGCCAGGCGGTACCGGCCGAGGTGCCACGCTGCTGGTAGACGAGTTTGGGTTCAGGGTAATTGCGACCAAGCTTCAGGTTCGCCTGGGCGAGTTTTTCCCGCAGGCTGCGCATAACGGCTTGCTGAATGGCGATGGGGAGACGGGGAGCTTTCATAGGGGCAGAGCATAAAGCGGGAAGCGGGGAGGCGCAAGAGGCGCCTCCCGCAAGAGGATCAGTCGTGAGCGCCGATTTCGCGCAGCGGGCGACCTTTCATCAGGTTACGTTCAATATGTTCCAGCGAAACGTGTTTGGTTTCCGGAACCAGCCAGATAGTCAGCACAATAAAGAAGATGTTCAGACCGGCGTAGACCCAGAAGGTATTGGCATTGCCCAGAGTGTTGAGCATGGTCAGGAACGTTGCGCCGACGATCATGTTGGCAATCCAGTTCGTTGCGGTAGAGCAGGTGATACCAAAATCACGTCCTTTCAGCGGCTGGATCTCAGAGCACAGCACCCAGATCAGCGGCCCGGCGCTCATCGCAAACCCGACGATAAACATCAGCAGCATGCCTACCGCAAAGTACTGGGCGGTTGGGGAGTGAATGCCCACATGCATCATGGTACCGAGGACGCCCATACCGGCCGCCATCACCAGGAAGCCCAGCGTCAGGGTTGGCTTACGTCCCCAGCGGTCCACCAGACCGATGGCGATAAAGGTCGCCAGCACGTTGGTCAGACCCACGATGACGGTCCCCCACATCTGCTCGGTGGTGTTGGTATAACCCGCCAGCTCAAAGATTTTGGGCGCGTAGTACATGATGACGTTCATCCCGGTGAACTGCTGCATCACCTGGAGCAGCACGCCGAGGAACACCGCCCGGCGGAAGTTGCTGTTCTCTTTAAACAGCGCCCAGCCGGACTGTTTGACCTTCAGGCTTTCGCGGATCTCTTCCAGCTCGTTTTTCGCTTCCGCGCTGGTATCGCGCAGGCGCATCAGCACGCGTTCGGCATCGTGGAAGCGACGTTTTGCAGCAAACCAGCGCGGGCTGTCCGGCAGGAAGAAGACGCCAATCAGCAGCAGAACCGCAGGTATGATGATCACGCCGAGCATCCAGCGCCATGCGCCGCTGTAGCTAAACGCCGTATCGGAAAGGTACGCGCCCAGGATACCGATGGTGATCATTAGCTGGTACATCGAAATCATACTACCGCGGATTTTCTCCGGCGCGATTTCCGACAGATACAGTGGGGCGGTATAGGACGCCACGCCCACGGCCAGACCGAGCAGCACGCGGGAAACCAGCAGAACCTCAACGTTAGGCGCTGCGGCAGAGAAGAGTGAGCCGGCCACGAACAGGATCGCGCCAATCATCAGGCTCTTTTTACGTCCGAGTTTGAAGGAGAGCCAGCCGCTGCCGACGGCCCCAACGGCCGCACAGAACATCATGGAGCTGACCACCCATTCCTGGGTGTGAGCGCTAATCTGGAACTCGTCAGTGATGAAAGGTAATGCACCGGCAATCACGCCGATATCCAGGCCAAAAAGTAATCCTGCCAGGGCGGCGAGGAAACAGACGAAGAATGTCATCGCCTTGTTGGACGTACGCCCCTGTTTTTTATTGTCAGGCATTATGCCCTCCAGTTGGGTTATCAGTTTTATTGATGGTAAGGGTAGGTGAGCGACCCGTAAAAATATGTGAGATTAATCACATAGGTGTAATCGGTTACACTCGTGTGCAACCGTAAATAAAATTAAAGCTTTGAAAATATAGAGGTAAATGAAGTGAGGCGCATCGCGAAAGGAGATATTTCAGACTTAACTGAAAGGGAATGTAACAGCAGAAGAATGGCGATCATGCAAAGAGAATATTCTGAAAGCGGAAGACATCCGCTACGGTGTAATCGGTTCCAAACGGTGTGCCTTTAAGCCGGGTGGCGGCTGCGCCTTACCCGGCCTACAAAACCTCCGTACCCCGTAGGTCGGGTAAGGCGTAGCCGCCACCCGACAAAAAAAAAGCCAGCCCGAAGGCTGGCCTTTTAAAAGCGATGTCAGTCGATTACTTCAGACCGGCAGCTTCACGCAGCAGGGCGGCTTTGTCGGTTTTTTCCCATGGGAAATGTTCACGACCAAAGTGACCGTATGCAGCGGTTTCTTTGTAGATTGGGTGCAGCAGATCCAGCATCTGAATCAGTCCGTATGGGCGCAGGTCGAAGAACTCGCGCACCAGCAGGGTCAGCTGTTCTGAAGGCACTTTCTCGGTACCAAAGGTTTCCACCATGATGGAGGTGGGTTCAGCCACACCGATGGCGTAGGAAACCTGAATCTCACAGCGGTCAGCCAGGCCGGCAGCCACGATGTTTTTCGCCACATAACGTGCCGCGTACGCTGCAGAACGGTCCACTTTTGATGGATCTTTACCGGAGAATGCACCGCCACCGTGACGCGCCATGCCGCCGTAGGTATCAACGATGATTTTACGACCGGTCAGGCCGCAGTCACCCATTGGGCCACCGATAACAAAGCGTCCGGTTGGGTTGATAAAGAATTTGGTGGCGCTGCTCAGCCATTCGGTTGGCAGAACCGGCTTGATGATCTCTTCCATCACTGCTTCCTGCAGGGATTTCTGATCGATATCTTCGGCATGCTGGGTAGACAGAACCACCGCGTCAATACCGACAATTTTACCGTCGTCGTACTGGAAGGTGACCTGGCTCTTCGCATCCGGGCGCAGCCACGGCAGGGTGCCGTTTTTACGCACTTCAGCCTGACGCTGCACCAGACGGTGTGCGTAGGTGACTGGCGCTGGCATCAGCACGTCGGTTTCGTTGGTTGCATAGCCGAACATCAGGCCCTGGTCGCCCGCGCCCTGTTCCAGCGGATCGGCACGGTCAACGCCCTGGTTGATGTCTGGAGACTGTTTGCCAATCGCGCTCAGTACCGCGCAGGAGTTGGCATCAAAGCCCATATCAGAATGCACATAACCGATCTCACGCACCGTGTTACGGGTGATCTCTTCGATATCAACCCATGCGCTGGTGGTGATCTCACCGCCAACCAGAACCATGCCGGTTTTGACATAGGTTTCACACGCGACGCGTGCTTTTGGATCCTGCGCGAGGATCGCATCCAGCACCGCATCGGAGATTTGGTCAGCAATTTTATCAGGATGTCCTTCTGATACGGACTCGGACGTAAACAGGTGTTTTGCCATGTTTTATTTCACCTAAGAGGAATTTGGTTAGCTCAAGCTGCTGTGTGGAATAGCCAAAGGAGATAATTCTACCAAGGCCTGCAGGTTTTTGACACTGGCAGTATGAGTGTTAATCAGTATAGATGGATTAACATCTGGATGGCTATTTTAGGTCACTTCTTCACCCGATTTCCAGTTTTTTTTGACTCATCTCTCACTCAGTTGAAATTGCTGCTGGCAAAAATTCCTGACGGTGCTGGCAACACGCGCATTTTTGTTTTGCTTTTTAGCCCCCTTCTCGGTATAAAACGCGGCGCGCGGCTCATATAAAATAAGCGCTCGATGAACTCATCGTGTCGCCACTTCCAGCCGGGTAAAGCAGTGAACTTTTAGCTTTGGCTTGGGGTCCGTTTCAGCAGAGGCGGCCGTGGAGGTGATACGAGATAATGAACCATCGTTTTCCGCTAATTCAGCGCAGCCGTTCTGGCGCGCATTTGATTCCCGCAACCCGCATTTCTAGTCTGCAAACCTGCCGATGTTATACCCATCTCGGCGCTTCTCAGGATTCCAGGGCCGGTCACGCTTTGTGAAAACTGAACAAGGGCGCTCTTGTTAATACAAGAGTTTTCTCGTGGTTTCGCCGAACCTTGTCATACAGAGTTCGGATACGTGTTTTACAATGATATGAATAAGAAACCGGTCGCACGGTCTGGATTTCAGCATACTCTGCTGGGAAACGGAGCCGTTTATGGGTTGTTATCGCCGTATAACGCTGCGATAGTAGTCAACTGTTTTACACTTAATACAAAGAGTTGAGGTTCGCTATGTCTGACGACATGTCTTCTTTTTCGCCTTCGTCAGCGGGCGAACAGGGTGTACTACGTTCTATGCAGGAGGTTGCGATGAGCTCCGAGGAAGCCAGCAAGATGCTGCGCACTTACAATATTGCCTGGTGGGGCAATAACTACTACGACGTCAACGAACTGGGCCACATCAGCGTCTGCCCGGATCCCGACGTCCCTGAAGCGCGCGTGGATCTCGCCAAACTGGTGAAAGCCCGTGAGGCTCAGGGCCAGCGTTTGCCTGCACTGTTCTGCTTCCCGCAGATCCTGCAACATCGCCTGCGTTCGATTAACGCCGCGTTCAAACGCGCGCGTGAATCCTACGGCTATAAAGGCGACTACTTCCTGGTTTACCCGATCAAGGTAAACCAGCACCGCCGCGTGATTGAATCGCTGATCCACTCCGGCGAGCCGCTGGGGCTGGAGGCGGGTTCCAAAGCCGAACTGATGGCCGTGCTGGCGCATGCGGGGATGACCCGTTCAGTGATCGTCTGTAACGGCTATAAAGACCGTGAATACATTCGTCTGGCGCTGATTGGCGAGAAGATGGGCCACAAGGTCTATCTGGTTATCGAGAAGATGACTGAAATCGCCATCGTGCTGGAAGAAGCCGAGCGTCTGAACGTGGTGCCGCGCCTTGGCGTGCGTGCGCGTCTGGCGTCGCAGGGTTCCGGAAAATGGCAGTCCTCCGGCGGTGAAAAATCCAAGTTCGGCCTGGCGGCCAACCAGGTGCTGCAGCTGGTAGAAATTCTGCGCGAGCGTGGTCGTCTGGACAGCATTCAGTTGCTGCACTTCCACCTCGGCTCGCAGATGGCCAACATTCGTGATATCGCCACCGGCGTGCGAGAGTCGGCGCGTTTCTACGTTGAGCTGCACAAGCTTGGCGTGAATATTCAGTGCTTCGACGTGGGCGGCGGCCTGGGCGTGGACTATGAAGGGACCCGCTCACAATCTGATTGTTCCGTGAACTATGGCCTGAACGAATACGCGAACAACATCATCTGGGCGATCGGCGACGCCTGTGAAGAGAACGGCCTGCCGCACCCGACGGTGATTACCGAATCCGGTCGCGCGGTGACCGCGCACCATACGGTGCTGGTCTCTAACATTATCGGCGTTGAGCGCAGCGAAACCACCGAAGCGACGCCGCCGGCAGATGATGCCCCGCGTTCCCTGCAAAGCATGTGGGAAACCTGGCAGGAGATGCACGAGCCGGGCACGCGTCGTTCCCTGCGCGAATGGCTGCACGACAGCCAGATGGATCTGCACGACATTCACGTCGGCTACTCTTCAGGCACCTTCAGCCTGCAGGAGCGCGCGTGGGCAGAGCAGCTCTATTTGAATATGTGCCATGAAGTGCAGAAGCAGCTCGACCCGAGCAACCGCGCCCACCGTCCGATAATCGACGAGCTGCAGGAGCGTATGGCGGATAAGATTTACGTCAACTTCTCGCTGTTCCAGTCGATGCCGGATGCCTGGGGTATCGATCAGCTGTTCCCGGTTCTGCCGCTGGAAGGATTGAATCATGCCCCGGAACGTCGCGCGGTACTGCTGGACATCACCTGCGACTCTGACGGCGCCATCGACCACTACGTGGACGGCGACGGTATCGCCACGACGATGCCAATGCCGGAATACGACCCGGAGCACCCGCCAATGCTGGGCTTCTTTATGGTCGGCGCGTATCAGGAGATCCTCGGCAACATGCACAACCTGTTCGGCGATACCGAGGCGGTTGACGTGTTTGTCTTCCCTGACGGCAGCGTGGAAGTTGAGCTGTCTGACGAAGGGGATACCGTGGCGGACATGCTGGAATACGTTCAGCTGGATCCGAAAACCCTGCTCACGCAGTTCCGCGACCAGGTGAAAAACACCGGGCTGGACGATGCGCTGCAGCAGCAGTTCCTGGAAGAGTTTGAAGCGGGTCTGTACGGATATACGTATCTGGAAGACGAATAACGTTCGAAAGGGGCGTTAAAAAAGGGTCTGACGAAAGTCAGACCCTTTTGTTTTAGCTGTACTGCTCGTCGGTGAAGGTAATGGTTACCGGAGCATAGATATCAATCGGTCGATCGATTTGCAACGCCTTCCACTGTGGACGCGCGTTCATCGCACCTTTGCTCATGTCGCCATTCCACTTCTTGTGTTCCGGCGTTTTCGGCATGTCTTTACCGGTTTTACCCGTTGCAGAGCCCGGAGAGAGCACCGGATAGTTAGTTTCCGGTACGGCCCATTTCTTCACTGGTGTAACTGTTGTGGCTTCTGGTTTCGCTTTTGGCGTCAGCGGCTGGGACGTTGACGGCGCAACGTTTGGCACGGCTTCACTGCGTGCGGTTTCAGACGCGACGACCTCCTTATGGACCGCCGAAGAGGCGGACGTAGAGGTCGTTGTCGCCGTCGTTTTCTCAATCGTCATATGCTGAGAATCAGACGTTGTACGCGTCGTGGTAGTCGTCTGCTGCTGCGTTGAGCCTGGCTTAGTCGGCGTACACTTCTGAGGGCAGCCGCCATCGTCCGTATGGCCGTCATCCGGCTTCGCTGGAGTATCGCTGTCTGCGTCAGCGCCGCTTTTCTTCTTCTTACGAATCCCCGGATCGGCAAGCGTGTAGGAAATGTTATTTCCTGCTTCTTTCTCATCACGCGTGACAACCGACATTTCATCTTTATTGGTATTGAGATCGCCATTCACTGCCGCACTGGTGGTGTCACCCACGGCGATAGTGGATTTCTGCGTTTCGTTGTAGTGAATTTCATCCACGGTGTCGACGTAGATGTTACCGGAAGGCACTACGCCATTGCTCAGGCCAATGCCGCCACCGCCGTACAGACTATCCTGCTCAACGTGGTCTTCCAGCGTTTTCGCATTGATATCACCCGCAACGTTCACCGACCCGGTGCCATCCTGAGATACCAGATTAGCCCCGGTCATATTGAGGTCGCCTCCGGTTTTCACATTCAGCTCGCCGCTGGTATTGATACCGGATTGCTTCGCTGTTTTAGACGAATCGTAACTTTCAGAGCCGCCGCCCCCGTTGACGGACGCGTTCGGGATGATGCCCGCTGCCGAGACGGAGATGCCCACAGAAGCGCCCCAGTTACCGCGGCTGCTTTCGGTGTGCTCGGTATTCTGCACGGAGGTGATATTCATATCGCCTGCAATGTTAACATCCGCTTTTTCTGCATCGATGTTAGCGCCCTTCATGTTCATATCACCGCCAGCGTTCACTGTCACCGTGTTGCCGTTGATAGTACTGTTCTTATACGACGTAGAGTTGCCCGAGCCGTGTTCCGTACTGCCGTTGTAATCGACTGAAATACCGCCGCTTGCGCCGGTTATATCCACTCCCACGCCTGCGGTAAGGCCGCCTTTGTGTTTTTCGGTTTCATTGGTGTAAGAGGTCGTTGATTTCGCTGCGTTAATGTCCACATTACCACCCGCATTGATCTCCGTATTCTGCGAGTTCACGTTCACGCCGTTGAGCGTGGTATCGTTGGTCGAATTAATGCTGACGTTTTTAGCATTAATATTGGTGGTATTCTCCGCCGTTGCGGTGCGCGTTTCTTTCGTTTTTGTCGTGTTCCCGCCGAAAGTGACGGAGCCGCCAGCAAGATCGTTTAGCATGATGTTGGACACATCGCCCAGCACTTCCGCCGTCGTGGTTCCGCTGTTAATCGACTGGCCTTGCTGCGATTTATCAATGAGATTCCCGGTTTTGTCGATCGCATCAACTACCGCACTGTGGGCCTCACCTGAAACACCGACAAAGCGGTCTTTATGTGTGACGGTGGTTTTGGTTTCATCCTCGTATTTGGTGCTTGCGACATCCTTCGCGTTAATGCTGAGCTTATCTCCGGCGGAAAGGTCTGCGCCGCCAATATCCGCCGTTTTTCCTGCATTTACGGAGCCGGAATCGGTAAAATTAATGGACGCGTTGGTGTTCTGCTTGCTCTGGGTCGACACGGTATCGGTTGTGTCTTCCATACCCACCCTGAAACCGGCAGTATCGGTGATCGGTGCGCGGCCCGGTTTGGCACCAATCGCGGAGGTTTCAGAATTACCGCCTGCGCTGGTGTAGTCGCCAGAGGTGGTATTTTTTGTGGTGCCCTCGTTTTTGCCGTAGGAAGCCGAGGCGGATTTACCGGCGCCGCTGATGCCGGCCTCAGCAACAAACTGGCGAGACTGTGTGGTGTGTTCCTCAGCGGACACGTTTTCAGACGTCTTTATCTCAACGTTTTCTGCCGCGTTGATGGAGCCGCTTTTCGCGTCAATGCTGCCGCCTTCGATGACCACATTCTTGCTGGCATCAATCTGCACATTGCCGCCAGCCTTGACGGTTGCGCCGATAGCTTCGCCGGTCACCGTTTTGGTGTCGGTGGTGGTATAGCTGGACAGACCGTTGATCTCGGTATTGATGGTACGGTTAGAATCAATCTGATGCAGGTCGTTGAAGGTGACGTCACCTTCGCTCGCCTTCATATTCACGTCCTGGCCTGCCGTAATATCAGCCGCGTTGGAAGTGATAGTTTTCGCCTGCATGTTGATACTGCCGCCTGCGGTGACGCCATCATCGTGCGCATGAATCTTCTGCTTGCCGTCTTCGCCGTGTCCGACAGATGCGGTCAGGGTGATGTCGCCCTTTTCAGCCTTCATGTCAATGTCGCCACCGGCGTTCACTGCCGCGCCGTTTGAGGCAATGCTGCCATTTTCCGACGTCATTGAGACGTTACCGCCCGCCGAGATGCCAGCATCTGTCGCATTGCTGATGTTGTTAATATCCCCTTTGGATTTCAGCGTGACGTCACCCTTAGAGGAGAGGGTACCGTTCACGTTGTTAATGGCGGTGGCATCAACTGAAAGGCTATTTCCGGCTGCAATGGACGCTGTGCCTTTACTGATATCACCGTTAGCCAGCTGGCTAAGGGTTTCAGGGCAAAGGTAGACCACCGGCACCAGCACTTCCGTCCCTTTGATGTTCTGGCTCACGAACCAGACGATATCCTGGGTCAGCCCATTGCGCTGCTCTTCGCTCAGAGGCTGTCCCACCACCAGATTTAGATCGCTGTTTTTCGCCGCAATACCGGCGTTATCCATCAGGTTTTGTACCAGCGCATCGCCTTCAAGACCGTCTCGTATCGCAAACATGCTGCCTACGGAGCGGCTGATCTCTCGACGAATCAGTTCGGAGATAAAGTAGTTATCGCCAATGACGTTAACGGTTTCGGTGGTAGTGTAATCCACCTTGTCGAAATAGTAGTCAGAGCCGCTGTACTTGCTCTGATCGATCATTTCCGGGCGCGTTTCGAAAATCGGAATGATGTGGTTGGCCGGGCCGCTGTATTCGGTACCGTTTTTCGCCGCCTCAGAGGCTTTTTTGAATTCGTCAGTGACTTCAAACATGCCCGGCAGAGAGACCAAATCCTTGATGGTCGGCAGTGGGCTGATCCCCATGGCCAGTTCATTCAGCTTTTTGGTATTGATGGCAACATCATAGCCCGCGACGGCGGTGTCGATGGTGTAGTCACCCACGTCGATATTCTCAATTTTGGCGTTTTCTTTGATTGTGCCAGCGTTAGCCAGGCCGTTATCCAGCGTGCCGCCATTGTGCGTAAAGTTACGACCCGCCGTGATTTCACCTTTTTCTGAAGGCACGAAGTAGATCATATTCGTCTTCAGAGGGGTAATGCTGGTGTCATTGCTTACCAGGTTATGCCATGCCGTGTTCAGGGTCGCGTAATCTTGCGAATTCCACGTTTCACCAAACACTTTGCTCATGACGTAGTTGAGCTGGGTTGAGTCATTCGCGGCGTCGAGAAGCGATTTATAGCTACGCTCTCTGTTTGGAGCCTGGGTACCGCTTTTGGTTGCAGGTGCGCCGTCACCAAAGATGAAATCAAGGTATTGATAGAGCGAGTTGAAGGTCAGCGTCGTGTAGTGCTCTGCTGCCACCTTCCAGTAGTCGGTCAGTACTATCGGTTGCTCAAGAATGAGATTCAGATAGTCATACATGGATTCGGAGGTATAGGTTGGCGAGTTCAGCAGATTACCCGTGATGGTGATATCACGTCCCGCCTGGATCAGGCCGCCGTTATTTTTAACCTCTTTTTCGTCGAAAATGCCGCGCTGGTTAATATTAATATCTTTCCCGGCGCTGATTTCGCCGAGCTTACTCATAGCGATATCTGACGCCAGAACCGGGATGTGCAGAACCGTGGTAATCCTGACCTGCGTCATTACATTATCAATACCGGCCCATTGACCCACGGCATCCTGCGTTTGGGTTTGCGAAATGGTGCCACCCGTATAAGTGCTCTGGTTTTCCAGAGAGGCCGCATCAATATTGATGTTCTGTTCGGAGCGAATGATCCCAGCGGAGTTGATAATCGTTTTCGCGATGAGCGACATGTCACCCATGCTCAGAACGTTGCCGTTATAGTCGTTAACAAAGGCACCGTCGTGGGCATTAATATCCATCTTCCCTAACGACCAGAGCAGGCTGTTGCTGTTGTTCATTACCTCATTAGCGTTGATGTGTAAATCACCCCCCGTGACCACAGACTTGCTGTTGATCACCTTACCGTCTGCCTGGAGCGTCAAGTTACCGATGGCTTCCATCATGGTGTTGTTGAACAGCGTACCTTCCGTGCTGAGCGTCATATCATGACCTGCACGAATACTGCGGTTATTGTCATTCAGCGCGATGGAGTCTTTTACCTTGAGCAATAAATCATGACCCGCTTCGAGGATGCCATTGATGTTATTGAATGAACCGGTATGGATGTTGAGGTCGTTTCTGGCAGAGGTCGTGCCGGAATCATGATTATTCAGCTGCGAGGCATTAATCGTAATGTTATTCCCGGCGATCAGGGCATTTTTTTCGTTGCTAATCGTCCCGCCCGCTACGTTAAGGTTCGTATTGTTGGCACCCGATAGTACCGCTGCATTGGCGTTGATCAGATTATTAGCGACATTAACTGACAGATCGCTCTGCGTCGACACAATCACCGCCTGTTCGGTGTTAAGCATGTTTTGCGCATTGATCGTAATGTCGCCGCCCGCCACGAGAGTGGACACCGACTGCTGCCCGTCCTCTGCGGTGAGGCTGCCAATGTTGCTCAACGTGTTGGCGACAATCTCCAGCGGGCCGTTTACAGCCTGAATGACACCGGCCGTGCGGTTGGTCAGAACGCCGATGGCGTTCAGCACCGTCTGCATATTGGCGGAGATGACCGCGCCGTCGCTGTTGATGAGCGACTCAACGTCTTCAATCGTCAGGTTACGCAGTGCAGCTAAAACATGCCCTTCACCTGTGTTGGCCAGGTTTTTGACGTTGCGAATAATCAGATCCAGACCTGCCTGAACCACACCGTCGTTTTTCAGCTCCTCAACGGCATCGATCGCGATATTGCCATTGCCGATGATCACCGAGCGGTTGTTTAACGTCTTCACGCCGCTGATATTCAGATTGCCCTCAGAGGCAATCACTGCATCACTGCTGTTATTAAGCGTCGTGGTCGTCGCGATCGAGAGCGCATTATCCGATTTAATCATCGATGCGCCGCTGTTATTAAGGGTACCTACGTTTCTCAGCGTGGTATTTCCAGCACCGAATAGCGTTGCACCTTCAGTGTTATTGAGGGTGTTCACATCGGACAGTGACAGCGTGCCGTCAGAAATCACAAAACTGCCGGTGTTATTCAGCGTGTTGAGATGGGTAAGTTGCAGCGTCTTGCTGGCATACAGCGTGGCGGCGTTAAGGTTATCGACGGTGCTGACGCGATCGAGCGTCAGGCTACCGGCCTGAATGGTTGAGGCGTCGTTAAGCAACGATGTCGCTGTAACGGAGAGGTTTTCTCTTGCCGCGATCAGCGCGTCATGGGTGTTAGAGAGGGTGGTAATTCCGCTGGCATTGATATTATCGCCCTGGATCAGCCCATCGTCATTGTGTACTGCCAGCGCGCCGTCACCCTTTATGGTGAGGTTCTTCCCGGCAATAATGCTGCCTTTTTGACTATTCTGTAGCTCTTTTTTGACATCAAGCTGCATGTCAGTGGTCCCACTCAGCGTGCCGGCCTGGTTTTTCAGATTCGCGGTTGCGATGGCCAGTTTCTCGCTGGCACTGATGGTGCCGCTGTTACTGACGGTTGCACTGGCTTTACGGGTCTGGGTGGAGACATTACGTCCTGAAATACGTCCGGTATTGCTGAGCGTGTCGCCGCCGGATGCCACCGTCACGTCATGCTTGTTGCTGGCAATGGTGCCGTCGTTGACGATGTTACCGTCGGCATCAATGAAGATCAGCGCATCGTTACCGCTCAGGGTGCCGCTGTTTGAAACCTCACCGTTGACCTTAATGCGCATCTCACCGCTATTAGCGCCAATATGACCACTGTTGTTCAGGGCGCTGGCGGTCATAACCAGGTTTTTATCCGCGTAGAGGCGGCCTGCGTTGTCGAGATGGCCGACAGACAGCGTCTGGGCGTTGCTGGCATACAGGATGCCATTGTTCTTCATTGAACCTGATGCAATCCAGATATCCCCTGTGGCGCTGACGGAACCCTTGTTTTCAAACGCACCGGTCAGGTTGAACTGCAGCGTCCCTTTCTTCGCGAGAATAACGCCTTCATTGTTAGTCATGCTGCCCGCGGTAACGTTGACATTACCACTGTTGCTGACGATCTCCGCATCGGAGACGAGGGTGCTGAAGGGCACCTGCTGGCCATTCTGGATGACGACAAAATCGCCATTTTTTAACGTCACGACGCCACCGGAAATGACAGCGCCGTTAGCATCCAGCGCTTTTAGTTTTCCGGAAAGGGTGTACTGCCCGGCAACATTAATCTGAATGGCGGGTACCGCTGTTGTGGCACTGTTTTGCGCAATGATAGCAGCCGTATTTTGCAGCAGGGTTGAGGCATCAATTCGGATTGTGCCGTTACGGGAGATAACGTCGTTATTCACCGTCATGCCAGAGAGCGCATGCAGGATAATATTATTTTGCGCTTCTGCACTTCCGGTGCCGCTGCTGTTTTTGTTCAGGGCAATATTGTTGCCGCTGACAGTGACATTTTTATCGCTGCGTAAACCTGTCAGCGTCACGTCGCCGTTCGCACTGATCTCAATGTCACCCGTGGCAATAATACTGCCCTCATGACGGACGCCTGCGCCGGATTCGGTGCTGATAAGCTGAATTTTACCACCGTACATTGACCCCATCGCCCGACCGTCAATCGCGACATCCGGCGTATGGCCGTCACCCGTGGCGCGAGTCGTGTGCTGGCGGCTGGAGAGATCGTAATCGTTCTGCCCGGCAACTACCTTAACGTCCGCCTGGCCGGCAATTTCACCTTCCAGTTTTGCACTTCGGCTGACAATGTCGAAGTAGCTTAGCCCTTCGGTAGAAATGCCTTGCCCTGTTAGAGACACGGTGCCTTTTTCAACAGCTAGTTTATAGTTGCCGTCCTCTTTCATCTGCACCTTACCGGTACTCAGCGTCAGGCTGTTGGCATTAATGGTGGTGGCGCCGTTAACGCTAATACCGTTTTGGTTAGCAACGATCACGTCCGCTTTTCTGCCGAAGACTTCCATCGTCCCGTTAATATAGGACGCCTGGGCTCCCGTCACTTCACTGATAATTGCTTTTGCTTCATGCTCAAGCTGGGCGTTTTTAACCGTGTAACCCCCGATCTTAGACACACCATCCTGCATGCTGTTGTTAAAAATAAGGCCATTTTTATCAACGTTAAACTGGTCGAATTTATTATGCGAGACGCCTTTCGCATTCGGATCGGTGATATTCACGACTGGCGTGCCGTTAGCCGCCTGACCCATTGTTGGCCCTTTACTCTGGCTGGCATCCGGCACCGTTGCGGCTTCGGCATTAGCTGCGAGAATACCCGCTATTGAAATAAAAAGTGGGCAAAGGTGTTTATGCAAATTCCCTGCGGTTAGCTTCGTTTTTGAGGTTTTATTGTTGCTCATAAAAATTCCTTAAATTAGAACGTTACTTCCATCTTGTAATAAACGACCGTGTTATCGACGGTATTCTCTTCCAGTGAATCTGGTTTTTTTATAGGCCAGCCCGCGAGGACATACGTTGAAAAATGGCTACCGGTAGCTTTAATCCCGACAGAGCCACCCATCATGAATTGGCTATCACATACGTTGACGCCTTTCGGGCAATTATCTTTGGCAAAGCCCAGGTCATAACCTACATAGGGAATAAGCTGATAGATACCGCCGACGCCAACATCGAATGGAAACTGCAGGGTATTGGCGATCCAGCCGCCGCTATCAACCAGCAGGCTATCGTCCTTGAAGCCGCGTACGGTGAATTCATCGCCCAGCGTTAATTTTGCATCGCTAACCAGTACATTCGGGGTGTACTGGAACCCTGCGTTGAGTTCATACACGCCACCTAAACGGCCAGACTGAAAAAGCGGACGCGTCCAGCTGGCAATGCCGTTGTACTTGACGTAATCAAGGTCAAACCCTTTAAGGTCGGCATCGTTTTTCCAGGCGGAACCAAACCAGGGAACCGCTGCCGTCACGCCCACATCGCCATAGAACCAGCCGTTCATCAGGGCGCCGACCCAGGTAGCGCCCGACGAAATCGAGGTATAGGTTTTAGAGCTGACGTCTATACGCTGGTTTTCAATGCTGTTGTTGCTATTACGTCTTTCAACTTTTGCCCACCAGCTGGTTTTACCCGTGGCGTTACGGCCGAGCATGCGGCTGACACGCAGAGAAGCACGGTCAGAATCTCCGTCAGAAGCGTAGCTGGCGTTATTGCCGGCAAGCGTTTTGTCGTAGCTGGATTTGTAATAAAGCGCGTCAAACGACCAATAACCCAGTGGGATGCTGTAACTCGTTGACCACGAATCCTGATTATCCTGGTTATTCTTCAGGTTATTCCATGAATAATAAACGTTGAAAATATCATTGATGCCGGCAATGTTTTTAGCGGTTACGCTGCCATAATACTGCTGCCAGCCGTCAGCCTTAAAGCCAGAGTTGTTAAGACCCGCGGTGACCGAAAGAGGGAATGCAGGCACGTGCAGCAGATTAAGATCGGAATAGCTGTTTATAACAGACGGTTGAATTTCAATATTGTCGTTAGGGTAAACGCGCAGCAGGTTTTCGACCATTTGATCGACATCCTGCATGTTCAGAATCTTGTCTTTCGCAAAAGGATAGGCAGTGAACATGCGCGTGCGTTCACGGAAGGACGGCGCTTGCCCGTTAACCTTAAGATCGTGTATTTTTCCCCACATCACCCGCAGAGAGAGTGTGCCCGTTTTGATATTACCGGGCTCAACACCAATCAGCGTCGTGGCATAACCACGAGAAATATAAAAATCGGTCAGTTCTTTGGCCAGTTCAAATATTTCTGTTCGACCGAGCATTTTGCCCTCATAGCGATCGATAATCGCCTGACGCTGCGGTGAGTTGTCAAACTGCGTATCATCAAGGATGACAATATGATTGACCTGAAATTTCCAGTTCGAGTCGCTGCTGGCCAGGGTTTCATCTCCGGCTTCGCGCATTTTTTTTTGTTGCTGGATTAACTGCTCGGTCCGCTTGGCTTCTTCTATTAATGCCTGGCTGGTTTGTCTTTCGAGACGATCCAGTTCCTGTTTATTTTGCTGACCAGGGAGTGCCGCCGTAGCGTGAGCCACAGGAATGAACGGCACTAATAAAAGTGCATATTTTGAAAAACGCTGAAGCACGAATCTCTCCTTGATAATTATCTTAAAGCCATGGTGTATTGAATTGCGCCGACCACCCTGCCAGCACTTAATGAGTTTTCGCGATTAACCTCGGCAGGAACGAATATCTGGGCCTGATAGTTTTTAGTTAAGCGGGATGAAACCTGGAAAGGGTATTCTTTTCCAAGAACAAGGGCCGATGAGACATAAGGGCTGGATTTTTCGTAAACCATAATCGCGAAATTTTTCGCGTAACCTTCGCCGGTCTCGACGCCCAAAAGACCGTTCATTGATGCGAATTTGGTATTGATCAGGGAAGAGAAAGTTAAGCCAACTTGTGCCTGTTCCGGGCATGTGATGGTAATAGAAAAGTCCTTTTTATCACCTTGATAATTTTGCGTATTCTGGAATGAGGCAATACTGTAGGTCCCCAAATCGACGTTGGTCGACGAGGGATAAATGGAACATGAACGCGTATTTACTTTAATTGGCGCTGAGAAATTGATAGTAAGAATACGAAGCGCATCCTCTGGCGTGAGCAAAGGTTTGACTTTTACGTTAACCATTTCGCCGGCAGGGATCTCGGATTCTCCCTGATTAATATTACCTGTCTGCACGAACTCTACCAATACGGTGCTGTTGTCGATAGAACAGCTCGGGCTGCAGGTCACCGGAGAGCCGGAGTTACCCGGCACCCAGGTGTTCCCTGCGTTGGCTGGCCATTTCATCCGAATACCGATACCCGGAATTTCGGTTGTATAGACTTTATCTACCGAGGAAGAGAGATAATTTCGGCTGTAAGCGGTGTGCCACTGCGTTTGCGTTGATTCATCACAGATATATTTGATGTTAGGTGAAGTATACGTTTTCGACCATAAGACCGTTCCAGTGGAGCCTTTATCCGCAGGGTTTAACGTAATGTCGTCTGTAATATTTAAAACCTTTTCCACGCCTTCGAGTCTGCACGCAGAGGCTTTTGCTTCAAGGGTAAACATCCATAAAACGGATAATAAAACGAGATAAAGCAGAGTAGTAATGTATTTATTCATTTTCTGTTAAAGGCCTTTGCAGATAATATCTATTGCATTAAAGGAGGCGGCTTTATTCATGTTGCGGGTTTTTCTGTTATCAGAAAGGTGATTGACATCTGCTGAGCACGCGTTCATCACCTTATTACTATTCCATTTAATAACGATCGGCTTGCCAGGTTCAGGTAAGGTCAGCATCGCCAGGCCACCCTGTCCGACCATACCGAGCGTGGTATTGCTACCATCGGTAATGGATGCGCCGAAGGGGATCTTTTGCCCGGAGGCATGTGTGAAGCGCACAAAGGTCTGTTGCTTCTGCTGTGTTTCCATTTTGATATGCACGGCGGCACCGGCGGTTGGCACAATGCTCTTACGCGTATCCTCTACATCGACACTCATTGATGTACCTTTTGGATCAATGAAGACATCGTTGTATCTGTAAGGCGTCAGATAGCCGACAATCCCATAGCCGTTATCTTTAATGACCGCATTTGAATCAGGGTAAACTCTTGCCCCTTCAGCGCCTTTGGCCTCTATCACGCCAATGGTGTCGCCTAACGTTGGGGTCAAATTGATACCGCCACGGTGCACAACCACGCCACCGTTCATGTTCAGACCGCCCATGAAGCTATGGAGGGACTGGCTGAACGCGACGCCGCCGGAAGCGCTATCGCCCACATAAGACAGGTTGGTACCGAAGTTGGTTTCTGGCCTGCTGGACTCGCTGAAGTAGCCGCTAAAGCCATACTGCGATCGCTCGCCGGCCGAGCCGCTGAGCGAGGTGCGGATGGTGGCCTCATCACTGTTGTAGCTAAAGTTTGCTCCCAGGCGAGCCTGTTTTTCATAACGATGGCCGAGCGGCATAGATACGCTCAGGTAGATCGTATCGTCGTGACCACCGTCTTCATTGTTGGTTCGGCCAAGCGAAATGCCCCAGGTCGACGAGCCAAACCTGTTGTTGTATCCCAGCGCGTAGTTGGATTTTTCCGTGCGGCGCAGTTCATCGTTCCAGATGTTGCCGATGAAACCACTGACGTAGAAACTTCCCCAACCCGCAGGCAGCATCTGGTTGATGTTTGCTTCCAGGCGTTCACGATAGCGCTCGGGTAAATATCGGTCGTTACCATGCTCCAGCGCCTGCTTCACGCTGACGGCATCCGACAGCGAGTAGTAATTTTTACTGGAGTAGCGGTAACCCACCAGGCTGAAATTTGTCCCGGTTTCGGAAAGATTTTTAGCAAGGCTGATACGCAGGGACATGTCACACAGTGAGCCGCAGTCATCGCTCCCGGTGCTGGAGTTAAAGTTCGTATAAGAGCGGGTAACGTCCAGGCCTAATGCCCCCAGCGGGGTATTGATAGCCACACCACCCAGCAGGGCGTTGTAATCGCCATCAAACGCGGTTTGAGCGCCTACGTAACCGGTCAGATTATTAAGCAAACCGTACTGAAGCGTGCCTTCCGTCATCCACGGATCATCGGCAAGAAATGTGTTGCGGATTTCACCCGAGGAGACCGAATAGCGAAAATAGCCTTCGCGCAGCAGCTGCGGAACGCTGGAGTAGGGGACGGTAAAGGTATTGATGGTGCCATCGGTCTCTTTGACGGTGACTTCCAGATCGCCGTTGTAGCCCGTTGCATAGAGATCGCTGATGGCAAACTCGCCTGGGGGAACCACTTTTTCATAGAGGGTACTGCCGGACTGCTTGATGGTGACCGTCGCGTTGCTGTTGGCAAAACCACGAACGACAGGCGCATAGCTGCGCACGGAATCCGGCAGCATGCGATCGTCGGTGGCGAGTCTGACGCCGCGAATGGCCGTTGTATCAAACATCTCCCCGCTGGTGTTGAGATCGCCCAGCACCACTTCAGATTGCCAGGCCGCAATTCCCCGGCTGGCAAATGCCTGCAGATGATCGACCCCTTCATCCTCAATATCATTACCGAGGTTCAGGGTGTCATAGGTTACAAAACGCCACGCACCAAGCGTCATAGCGGTTTGCAGGTTACCAAAGAGATAGTTGCTGGTTTCACCTAACTCACGGTTGCGCGTGCTTGAACCACTCAGCGCGTAGGAGGCCATGAGGGTAGGTTCACCGTCATCCCATAGTTCAGGGCTGATATAACCCTCTGGTGTATTGAGCAGCATCGCCTGCGGAACGGTGACATCCAGGCGCTCATCATCCTGGTTGTAGGTGACGGTGGCGCCGGGGATAAGCGTTTCAAGGATCAGGCAGCGGCCCGTCTTCCAGTTTTCCGGCAGTTTGCTGGTATCGACATCAAAGCGGATAATCATTTCCGGCGTCATGCAGGCATTTACGCCCTGCGTATTGTTTGCCGGAATAAATGAAATGGGCCAGGTTCCTAATTTCCGCAAGTTGCTAAATACTTCCAGTTTGTAATCACCTGGCTGGATTTTATCTACCCCGTCGAACTGGCTAAGGTCTAATCCACTGTCATAGAAATTCATAAAGCCGCGAGAAAAGTTTACCGCTTTTTTTTCTGTTTCTGCGTTAACCTGGCCTGAAATGCACAATGCCAGAATCATTATCTGGCCAAGGGTACTTTTCGCTTTTTTGAGAAGCCTGTATTTATTATGGCGTGCGGACATTTGACCTTCCGAAAGGTAGAACGTATAAAAAGTTAAAAGTTATAGGTGCGCTTAATATATGCGCCTAAATCAGTGATATAATTGTATTTAAATATGCCGCGTCCACTCACTGCGCTCACCTGCGGAAAGTGATAAACCAGCGTTCCATAAGGGACAATCATGTCACCGGGGATCTCAATGTCTTTATTGTCGGCATTCGTTAGCCACACGCTCGTCATGCTCACGTGGAAAGGCGAGTTATTGGTTCCCACCACGTCGTAGCCCTTTGCCACTTTACGCAGTTCCCACTTCAGATCATCGCCCGCCTGCATGGGATTGCCTTTCAGGCCCGCAGGGCGATAGAAAAATTTGATCATCGTGCGGAACGCCATTTTTATCTGATTCCGATCCGCCTCTTCCGGCAGTTCAGGTGGAATATCCAGCACGTTTAGCCAGAGTAGGGTTTCGCGATCTTTCGGGTATTTTCCTGCGGCTTCCTCTGTCTGGAATATACGGAAAACTTTCCCTTTCTGACCGTTAACGCGCGCAGCGGGAGGATTGATAAAGAACGGAAGATTCTCCTTCTCCGTCCCATCGGTTTTGTCGGTGCTGGAAAGCCAGACCTGCGCCAGCTCCGGGTTTTTACTGAGGTTATTTACGCGAACGGTTTGTTCACTCTCGTTTGCATTGAATGCCACACGAGTTGTTAAAATTTGTATAGTGGCGTTGGCGCAGGGGAACCACGTCAATGTCACCATTAACATTACTTTGAGAATATTACTGACCATCAGGCTCAACGTTCCTAAATGTGGCAGGGAAAGCAGTGGGATCACTCCCACTGCTCAAAGGTCTTACTGGTACTTAATGGAATAAACGACGTCAGTGGTGACTTTACCGGCCGTTGCCGCACCGCCGGTGGCAACGTACTGCGCCCAGTAGTCGAAGCGAGCGGTATTACCCGAAATGACCGCTGTTTTCGGGTTATTGTTTGCGGTATTCAGATCCAAAACAGCTTTGCTGGAATCTAACAGACCGATTTCAACTTTATCGGCACCACCCGTGGTAACGGTGTTTTTCAGGTTACCGGTCGCGGTGTTGATATTGGTGCTCTGTGCCAGTTCGAAGAAGACGCTGGCGACTTTGTTGTTGGTGCAATTTGAGCCGCTCAGTTTAATGAAGAATGGCGTGTCTCCCGCGCGCTGACCCGCAGTGGCCAGCGCGGTGGTGCTGACGCTTGGCAGATGCACGGTGAAATCAGGAGAGGTGGATTCACCCTGTGCGTCACCGCCTGTAATAATACAGGTGGCGTCACTGATCGTTCCGTCAAAGGTAATTGTGCCATCTTCTGCCGCTGCTGCAGAACCCGCTCCCGCCAGAATGGTAAAAAGACCAATTTTTAAATATTTGTTCATAGATAATTCCATTTAGACATAAATTTTAATAAAGCGGCGGGATTGTAGGGAGTAAAAAAAGAGAAAACCACAGGATGAAACTAAATAAATTCCGAATTGAGACTGTCTCATGCTGTTTATGTATGTATGAATATGGTATGAGGTGTTTTTTTCTTTGAATTACAAGGGCGAAATAGATGGTGGGATGAATTGAATATTCACTTGGAAAATATGTGAATTGTAAAGATTATAATATTTTTATGGCTATGATTTTATTTGGTGAATAGGATGGGTTGTCTATATATGTTGTATTTATGAGTCGCTTGAATTTAATGGATTCAGGCGCTATTCTTAGCGCCATACAGCATTACGATATGAAACGATCCCTTCCTCGTCGGGCTTAACGACGCGGAAGGGATTTTTTTTCACCTTTAGCAACGATCGTCTATCTATGATACGAGGACAGGACATGAGCACTTTAGGTCATCAGTACGATAACTCTCTGGTATCTAACGCGTTTGGTTTTTTACGCCTTCCGATGAACTTCCAGCCGTACGACAGTGATGCGGACTGGGTGATCACCGGCGTGCCGTTCGACATGGCAACGTCAGGCCGTGCGGGTGGCCGTCATGGCCCGGCGGCGATCCGTCAGGTTTCCACTAACCTGGCCTGGGAGCACAACCGCTTCCCGTGGAACTTCGACATGCGCGAGCGTCTGAACGTGGTGGACTGCGGTGACCTGGTGTACGCCTTTGGCGACGCGCGTGAGATGAGCGAAAAGCTGCAGGCCCACGCCGAGAAGTTGCTGGCTGCCGGTAAGCGCATGCTCTCCTTCGGCGGCGACCACTTCGTGACCCTGCCGCTGCTGCGCGCCCACGCGAAGCACTTTGGTAAAATGGCGCTGGTGCACTTCGATGCCCACACCGACACCTACGCCAACGGCTGTGAGTTTGACCACGGCACCATGTTCTTCACCGCGCCGAACGAAGGTCTGATCGACCCGAACCACTCCGTGCAGATCGGTATTCGCACTGAATTCGACAAAGACAACGGCTTCACCGTGCTGGATGCGGGTCAGGTTAACGATCGCGGTGTTGATGACATCCTCGCGCAGGTGAAGCAGATCGTGGGTGATATGCCTGTGTATCTGACCTTCGACATCGACTGCCTGGATCCGGCATTTGCACCGGGTACCGGTACGCCGGTGATCGGCGGCCTGACCTCAGACCGTGCCATCAAGCTGGTGCGCGGCCTGAAGGATCTTAACATTGTCGGGATGGACGTGGTGGAAGTGGCGCCTGCGTATGACCAGTCCGAGATCACTGCGCTGGCCGCAGCGACCCTGGCACTGGAAATGCTCTACATCCAGGCAGCCAAAAAAGGCGAATAAGCCTCTTCTGGCGTAAAAAAAACCTCTCCCTGGAGAGGTTTTTTATTGCCTTTAAAACACGTTAAACGGGTATTCCACGTAAGCGCGGATCTCGTCCCCACCCACGTTATAATCGCTGGCGTTGCTGGAGACGCGCAGTACGGAATAGCGCAGTTTCAGTTTCAGATCCTTCGCCGGGCCATCCTGCACCTGGTACTGGATCTGATTAAACCACTCGTGCTCTTTGCCGTTGCTGGTTTCTGCGGTTTTGATGTTGTCCCCGCGCACGTAGGCGGTGGTCCAGCTCAGACCCGGCAGGCCAAGGCCACCAAAGTCCAGACCGTAGGATGCCTGCCAGGAACGTTCATCTTCGCCGTTAAAATCAGACCAGTAGGAGTTTGCCAGCCAGATGGTGTTACCGCCATCACCCACGCCGCCCTGGTCGCGGTAGCCGCCGTAGTTGTAGCCGGTGCTGCCGCTGCTCTGCTGGTACGCCACTTTGAACGTGTGAATATCCCAGATGTAGCTCGCCGCCAGGCTCCAGATAGCGTTGCTGCGGCCCGTGTCGAGGCTGTCCGCATAACTCTGGTCCAGACGGGAGTTATAACCGTTGAAGTCGAGCACCAGCTGCTGCCCGGTGCTGAACGGCTGTTTGAAGTTCAGGCCCAGATATTGCTTGTTCATCACCTCTTCATTGTGAGAGGCGTAAAGCGCGCCGCTGAACTGGTCGTTGAACTGGTAGCTCGCGCCGCCGAAGGAGAGGCTCTTCAGCCCGCTGTTGTGGCGGTCGTCACTTTTACGCTGCTCGTCCGTGAAATAACCGGCGTTGATTTCCAGACCATCGATCTCTTTTGAGGTCAGCATGGTGCCGGTATAGCTTTCAAACAGCAGGCGGGAGCTGTCGGCATTCACGATAGGCAATTCTGGTCGCTGATTCCCGTAGCTCAGTACGGTATTCGAGATGCGCATTTTGGCGGTTGCGCCAAACTTTGCCAGATCGGATTTTGCCCGGCCGTCGTCTTCCTGCTTAAAGAAGTCGATGCCGCCCGCGCCGCTCTTGCCGCGGCCGCCGTCCAGGCGCACGCCGTATTGAGCAATACCGTCCACACCAAAGCCAACCGGTCCTTCGGTATAGCCGGATGCAAACGTGGCGATGATCCCCTGACCCCATTCGGCTTTGTCCTGCTGGCCCTGATGATAATCACGGCTAATATACGCATTGCGTAAAAACAGGTCCAGATGGCTGTCGTCAATAAAACCCTGGCTGTCGGATTGCTGGCTTGCAGCGGCAGGTAATGCGGCAAATAAACTTAAAGCAATTAATGATAATTCTTTTTTCACGGAGGGAACGTCTCTGTCTGGATATATTAATTGAATAACTGCAGGGGGGATAATTACCGGAAAAAGTGACCTTTGCAATAATTATGTGACCAGGCGTTTCGATGTGACAGGGCAGATTTGGCGGGGCTTTCAGGGGTGTTATCGATACGTGCTGTTAAGTTAACAATTCATGCGAAATAAAAAGGAGGCAAAACTGCCTCCTTCTGAAATTATTTAATTCCGTCTGCGGCCATACGGTCGCGAATATGCTGTGCGCGTTCTTCTGAGGCAGGGTGATCGTCAAACATGGAGCTTTGACGTCCCGCTTCCAGCTTGGCCAGTTTTTCGAAGCTGGTGGCTAAACCGGATGGATTAATGCCGCGTTTGCGCAACAGATCATAGGAGTAGTCATCCGCTTCGGACTCCTGACGCTGGGAGAACTGAGAGTTCACCAGCTTTTCACCTACGTCGCCCAGCTGTGACTGCGACAGGCTGCCAACGATACCGCCTGCAGAGGCAGCCGCTGCGCGGATGGCATTGGTGCCCAGGGCTACCTGCATCCCTTTCTTCACGTGGCCCAGGGCAACGTGGCCCATTTCATGGCCGATAACCGCTTCAACTTCGTTGTCGGTCATCATGTCCATCAGCCCGCTGTAAACGCGGATACAGCCGTTTGCCATCGCGAAGGCGTTGACGTCTTTCGCCATGTACACCTTGTAGTTCACCGGCTGGCCATTGATGTTATCGCCCAGCGCGGAAGCAATCTTATTCAGACGCTGCGTGTAGGTACTGTTAGCCGGCGCAAGCGTGGCTTTTCCGTCCATATCTTTACAGGCCTGGTCGCTCAGCGCTTTTACCTGCGCATCGCTCAGGGAATAGGCCTGAAAGGCCTCTGCGCCTGAGGTCATCAGGCCGTTAGAATCCATATTCTGACAGCCGCTCAGCAGGAGCGTTGTACCCAGGGCCAGCACTATTGCACGCATTTTCATGAGGTTGCTTCCGTACTCGTTAATCTGAATAAAATCCGAAAAGTGCACCGTCAGCGAAGCCGGTGTCGGGCTAAGTATAAGGAATATCTACAGGGCCGGGCGAGCAGATTGCGCAACATGCGAGCATGATCCAGAGATTTCTTAAGCTGCAAAAGAATGGTCCATGTACATGGCATGCCGCTTGGGTTACATTGTTGGCACTTTTTTCCGGCGTAGCCCAAAACGCGCTGTCGTCAAGGGCATGGCCTTTAACAGTCCGATCTGGAGTTAAAATGTCCTCACGTAAAGAGCTTGCTAATGCTATTCGTGCGCTGAGCATGGACGCAGTACAGAAAGCCAAATCCGGCCACCCAGGGGCCCCTATGGGTATGGCTGATATCGCCGAAGTCCTGTGGCGCGATTTCCTGAACCACAACCCGCAGAACCCGTCATGGGCTGACCGCGACCGTTTCGTACTGTCTAACGGCCACGGCTCTATGCTGATCTATAGCCTGCTGCACCTCACCGGCTACGATCTGCCTATCGAAGAGCTGAAAAACTTCCGTCAGCTGCACTCCAAAACTCCAGGTCACCCGGAAGTGGGCTACACCGCTGGCGTAGAAACCACCACCGGCCCGCTGGGTCAGGGTATTGCTAACGCTGTGGGTATGGCGATCGCTGAGAAGACCCTGGCGGCGCAATTCAACCGTCCTGGCCACGACATCGTTGACCACTTCACCTACGCGTTCATGGGCGACGGCTGCATGATGGAAGGCATTTCTCACGAAGTGTGCTCCCTGGCAGGTACCCTGAAGCTGGGTAAACTGGTTGCGTTCTATGACGACAACGGTATCTCCATCGACGGTCACGTTGAAGGCTGGTTCACTGACGACACCGCTGCACGTTTCGAAGCTTACGGCTGGCACGTTGTGCGTGGCGTTGATGGTCATGATGCTGACTCGATTAAACGTGCAGTAGAAGAAGCGCGCGCTGTGACGGACAAACCGTCCCTGCTGATGTGCAAAACCATCATCGGCTTCGGTTCCCCGAACAAAGCGGGTACGCACGACTCCCACGGCGCGCCGCTGGGCGACGCAGAAATTGCACTGACCCGCGAAGCGCTGGGTTGGAAATACCCTGCATTCGAAATCCCATCTGAGATCTATGCTCAGTGGGATGCAAAAGAAGTAGGCCAGGCGAAAGAAGCGGCGTGGAACGAGAAGTTCGCGGCTTACGCGAAAGCCTTCCCGCAGGAAGCGGCTGAATTCACCCGTCGTATGAAAGGTGACATGCCGTCTGACTTCGACGCGAAAGCGAACGAGTTCATCGCTAAGCTGCAGGCGAACCCGTCTAAAATTGCGAGCCGTAAAGCGTCTCAGAATGCCATTGAAGCGTTTGGTCCTCTGCTGCCTGAGTTCCTCGGCGGCTCCGCTGACCTGGCGCCATCTAACCTGACCCTGTGGTCCGGTTCTAAGCCAATCAACGAAGACACTGCCGGTAACTACATCCATTACGGTGTACGTGAATTCGGTATGACTGCGATTGCTAACGGTATCTCCCTGCACGGTGGTTTCCTGCCGTACACCTCTACCTTCCTGATGTTCGTCGAATATGCGCGTAACGCCGTGCGTATGGCGGCGCTGATGAAACAGCGTCAGGTGATGGTTTACACCCACGACTCCATCGGTCTGGGCGAAGACGGTCCAACTCACCAGCCGGTAGAGCAGGTGGCTTCCCTGCGCGTGACCCCGAACATGAGCACATGGCGTCCGTGTGACCAGGTGGAATCCGCGGTAGCGTGGAAATACGGCGTTGAGCGTCAGGACGGTCCTACCGCGCTGATCCTCTCCCGTCAGAACCTGGCACAGCAGGAGCGTACGCCAGAGCAGCTGGCGAACATCGCTCGCGGTGGTTACGTGCTGAAAGATTGCGCGGGCCAGCCAGAGCTGATCTTCATCGCTACCGGTTCTGAAGTTGAGCTGGCCGTTGCTGCATGGGAAAAACTGACTGCCGAAGGCGTGAAGGCGCGCGTGGTTTCCATGCCGTCTACCGACGCGTTCGACAAGCAGGATGCCGCTTACCGTGAATCCGTACTGCCTAAAGCGGTTTCCGCGCGTGTGGCAGTGGAAGCGGGTATCGCTGACTACTGGTTCAAATATGTGGGCCTGAACGGCGCTATCGTCGGTATGACCACCTTCGGTGAATCTGCTCCGGCAGAACTGCTGTTCGAAGAGTTCGGCTTCACCGTTGAGAACGTGGTCGCTAAGGCGAAAGAACTGCTGTAATTCTCCCTGTGAGGCAAAACGGGTCGCTCAGGCGGCCCGTTTTATTTCCTGTGACTTATTTTATAATTAACAATGGTTATTTGGTGATTTTTATCACAAATATGAAATGTTGATAAATGTGTGATTTGCAAGCCACATCACAAATATAGGATTGCTTTTTATTTTTCTGTCGATAACGAATTGTTTTTCTTCGTTTTAATAAAACGCAGCGTAACACCGTTGCTATTTTCTCCCCGTTTGATTTCATTCCACCGCAGGCGTATTTTTATTTTTAGCGATACGCTGCACCCTTAAAATACAATAAGGATTATATATGCGGTTGATTGATTATTTCCCTGAATCCTCTATCTCAGTAAAACCGGCAGCAAAGAACTGGCAGGAAGCCATTGATTTTTCCATGTCGTCTTTGCTGCAAAATCATTATATTAATGCTGCTTATATTGAGGCGATTAAAACCTCTACGGTCACGAATGGTCCCTATTATATTCTCGCTCCGGGTGTGGCAATGCCTCATGCCCGTCCGGAGTGCGGTGCGTTAAAAACAGGTATGTCATTAACGCTTCTTAAACAGGAAGTGCAGTTTACCGAAGTAGATGAACCTGTAAAATTACTCATTGGTTTATCGGCTGCGGATGCGGATTCACATATCGGCGCTATTCAGGCATTAAGCGAATTATTATGTGAAGAAGAAATGTTGTCAGCGTTGTTAACCGCTAAGTCAGAAAAACAGTTGGCGGATATCATCGCTCGCGCATAATTATTCTTTCCTTTACAGGACATTATTATGGAACACAAGTCTGCTCGTGCGAAGGTCCAGGCTTTTGGGGGCTTTTTGACTGCGATGGTCATCCCGAATATTGGTGCTTTTATTGCCTGGGGATTTATTACCGCATTATTTATTCCAACCGGATGGATGCCAAATGAGCATTTCGCCAAAATTGTCGGTCCGATGATCACTTACTTACTGCCGGTGATGATTGGATCTACCGGCGGACACCTGGTTGGTGGCAAACGTGGCGCAGTGATGGGGGGGATCGGCACTATCGGCGTGATTATCGGCGCGGATATTCCTATGTTCCTCGGTTCAATGATCATGGGACCACTCGGCGGTCTGGTGATTAAGCACATCGACCGACTGCTGGATAAGCGCATTCCGGCGGGGTTTGAGATGGTCATCAATAACTTCTCGCTGGGCATCGCGGGCATGATCCTCTGCCTGCTGGGGTTTGAAGTCATAGGCCCTGCGGTGTCGATTGCGAATAACTTTATTAAAGGGTGTATCGAATCACTGGTACATGCGGGCTATTTGCCGCTGCTGTCATTGATTAACGAGCCGGCAAAAATTCTGTTTCTGAATAACGCCATCGATCAGGGCGTTTATTATCCCCTGGGAATGCAGCAGGCTTCCGAGACGGGTAAGTCCATCTTCTTTATGGTGGCCTCCAACCCGGGGCCGGGTTTGGGCCTGTTGCTGGCTTTTGCGTTTTTCGGCAAAGGGATGGCGAAGAAGTCTGCGCCCGGCGCGATGATCATCCACTTCCTGGGCGGCATTCATGAGCTCTATTTCCCTTACGTACTGATGAAACCGTTGACGCTGATTGCGATGATTGCTGGCGGCATGAGTGGTACGTGGGTATTTAACCTGTTAGGCGGTGGGTTGGTGGCTGGCCCAAGTCCGGGCTCGATTTTCGCCTACCTCGCGTTAACGCCTAAAGGCGCTTTCCTCGCCACGATCGCTGGCGTAACGGCAGGCACGCTAGTCACCTTTGCTATCGCCTCTTTTATCCTAAAAATGGATAAGAATAACGAAGCTGGAACAGAAGATACGTTCGGTGATTCTGCCAAAGCCGTAAAAGCCATGAAGCAGGAAGGCAAGTTTTCTTATCGGGATATTAAGCGTATCGCTTTTGTCTGCGATGCCGGAATGGGTTCCAGCGCGATGGGCGCAACGACTTTCCGTAAACGTCTGGAAAAAGCCGGGCGAGATATAGAAGTAAAACATTACGCCATCGAAAATGTGCCTGACGACGCGGACATTGTTGTTACCCATGCCAGCCTGGAGGGACGCGCTAAACGAGTCAGTGATAAACCGTTAGTGTTGATAAAAAACTATCTTGGCGATCCGCAGCTTGACGAATTATTTAAGCATTTAACGACGAATTAATCTATCTGATTTCTGGAGTCAATATGAAAACGAAAGTGGCTGCCATTTATGGCAAGCAGGATGTTCGTATCCGTGAATTTGAACTGCCCGAAATAAGTGACAATGAACTCCTGGTTAGCGTAATTTCCGACAGCGTCTGTTTATCCACCTGGAAGGCGGCGAAATTAGGCAGTGAACATAAACGTGTGCCGGGCGATCTGGAAAACCATCCGGTCATTACTGGACACGAATGCGCCGGGGTGATTGTTGAGGTCGGAAAAAATCTAACCGATAAATATAAAAAAGGTCAGCGCTTTGTATTACAACCGGCAATGGGATTGCCTAGTGGTTATTCTGCTGGCTACAGCTATGAATATTTTGGCGGCAATGCGACGTATATGATTATTCCTGAAGTTGCGATTAATCTGGGCTGCGTTTTGCCTTATCACGGTTCTTATTTTGCGGCGGCTTCGCTGGCGGAACCCATGTGCTGCATTATCGGCGCATATAACGCCAATTATCATACGACGCAATATGTTTATGAACACCGGATGGGAGTGAAGCCGGGGGGGAATATTGCGCTTCTGGCCTGCGCCGGGCCGATGGGGATTGGTGCGATTGATTATGCGATTAACGGCGGTATTCAGCCGTCGCGCGTTGTGGTGGTGGATATTGATAACGCGCGACTCGCGCAGGCGAAAAAATTGCTGCCCGTTGAGCTGGCGGCACAAAAGGGCATTGAACTTATCTATGTCAATACCGCCGAAATGGAGGCGCCTGCCGCTGCGTTACGTGCAATGACGGACAATGTCGGCTTTGACGACGTGTTTGTCTATGCCGCGGTTCCGGCGGTCATAGAGCTGGCGGACGACCTGCTCGCCGAAGATGGGTGTCTGAATTTCTTCGCCGGGCCCACGGACAGCAATTTCAAGGTGCCGTTTAATTTTTACAATGTTCATTACAACAGTACGCATGTGGTAGGCACCTCCGGCGGCTCGACGGAGGACATGAAAGAGGTAATTGCGCTGAGCGCGACGGGCCAGCTTCAGCCGTCGTTTATGGTGACCCACATCGGCGGCCTTGATGCTGTGCCGCATACGGTGCTCAATCTGCCGGACATTCCGGGTGGCAAAAAGCTTATCTATAACGGCGTCACCATGCCGTTAACGGCCATTGCCGATTTTGCTGAAAAGGGCAAAACCGACCCGCTGTTCCGGGAACTGGCAAGGCTGGTGGAAGAGACGCATGGCATCTGGAATGAAAAAGCAGAACGCTATCTGCTGGCGCAGTTTGGTGTGGATATTGGGGAGGCTGCGGCATGATGTCTCTGGCATGGCCGCTTTTTCGCGTGACGGAACGGGCGGCGATGGCCGCCTGGCCGCAAACCGGGTGCGGCGATAAAAATCGGATCGACGGGCTGGCAGTAACCGCCATGCGCGGGGCGCTAAATGATATAGCGATTCGTGGGCGGATCGTCATTGGCGAAGGTGAGATCGACCATGCGCCAATGCTGTGGATTGGTGAGGAGGTCGGAAGCGGCGCTGGCCCGGCGGTGGATATTGCTGTCGATCCCATTGAGGGGACCCGCATGGTGGCGATGGGACAAAGCAATGCGCTGGCCGTAATGGCGTTCGCGCCGGAGGGCAGCCTGTTTCATGCGCCTGATATGTATATGAAGAAATTGGTGGTTAACGCGGCGGCGGCGGGGGCGATCAGCCTTGAGCTCACGCTGGCGGAAAACCTTCGTAACGTTGCCCGGACGCTGGGCAAGTCGCTTGAGCATCTGCGGATGGTGACGCTGGACAAGCCGCGCCTGCAAGATGCAATTGCCGAGGCGACACGGCTGGGCGTGAAAGTGTTTGCGCTGCCCGATGGTGACGTCGCTGCAAGCGTACTGACCTGCTTACCGGATAATCCCTATGACCTGATGTACACCATAGGTGGCGCGCCGGAAGGGGTGATCTCCGCCTGCGCGGTGAAAGCGCTGGGCGGCGATATGCAGGCGGAGCTTATTGATTTTTGTGCAGCAAAAGGGGAGAGCCCTGAGAACTGTTCGATCGCCATGCATGAGCACCGTCGATGTGCAGAAATGGGCGTGGAGATCAATCGCATCTATACCCTCAACGAACTGGTGGAGGGCAATGACATCCTGTTCAGCGCGACGGGCGTAACGGGTGGCGATCTGGTCAAAGGTATTCAACAGGTTGCGAAGGGTGTGCGCACGCAAACTTTACTGATCGGCGGCGCAGATCGAACGTGTAATATAATAGACTCTCTGCATTCATGGTGATTTATCGGGATACCAATGACGACGCTGACAGAAGACGATGTGCTTGAGCAATTGGATGCTCAGAACAACCTCCTGGCATTTATGACGACGGCACACTCTTTTTTGCTCCAGGGCATTAAATGTTTTCTGCCGTCGCTGTTTGTCGATAACGATGAAGAGATCGTGGAATATGCAGTGAAGCCGTTACTTGCCCGGAGTGGGCCGCTTGATGACATCGACGTGGCGTTACGCCTGATCTATGCGCTGGGGAAAATGGAAAAATGGCTCTATGCCGACATTACGCATTTTTCCCAGTTTTTTCAGTATCTGAAGGAGCAGGATACGATCCCTGGCTTCGCCGATGACATCACCTGGGATTTTATCAGTAATGTTAATTGCATCACCCGTAACGCGACGTTATTCGGCGCGCTGGAGTCGATGAAATTTGCTGATTTTGCCGCATGGTCTGAGGTTCGGTTTACCGCAATGATCAAAACGGCGCTCACCCTGGCGGTAACGACAATTTTAAAGGAACTTACGCCGTGAAAATTGGGTTAACGGTTAACGGGCTTCATGTAGAAGCACACTATCCTGACGACGAAATCGAAAATGTTCATAAACCTTTGCTGCGCCAACTGGCGAAACGGCATTTCGCCAGCGCCAGCAGACGTACGATTGTTTTTCTCAGCGCGCCGCCCGGGACGGGCAAATCCACGCTGACCGCCTTCTGGGAATACCTCTCGCGTCAGACGGAGGGAATGCCGCCCATCCAGACGTTGCCGATGGATGGATTTCATCACTACAACGTGTGGCTTGAGGCCCATAACCTGCGTGCGTACAAAGGTGCGCCGGAGACCTTTGATGTCGACAGGCTTGCACAACACCTGCGGCAGATCAAAGAGGGCGACGGTACCTGGCCGCAGTATGACCGACAAACGCACGATCCTGTCGAAGAGGCGATTGTGGTAACGGCGCCTGTCGTGATTGTTGAAGGTAACTGGTTGCTGCTTGATGACGAACGATGGCAGGCGCTGATGGAATACTGCGATTTTTCAGTGTTTATTCGCGCGCCCGCCGAAGCGTTACGTACGCGCCTCGTGGGGCGTAAGCTGGCCGGGGGACTCTCTCAGGCCGACGCTGAGGCGTTTTATGCGCGCACCGATGGGCCAAACGTGGAACGTGTTTTGCGTCATAGCCGTCCTGCCAATGTGGAACTGATGATGTCGGCAAGTGGCGAATACCGCCTCGTCTGATCGTGCGCGACACTCACGGATCGGTGTCTTCGGTGCGTCGTTCCACCCGCCGCGTTTTAACGTGGCGGGTACGAAAGCGATTATTCCGGAAAAATGTGATGGAGATCAGATAAAATCGCTCTTAATCTGGACAGACATTCCTTTTATTCCCCGATTCGCTTATTCTTGCTGAAGCGTTTCAGTCGATTAAATGTTCGACAAATGACCAATCAATCGCAGTTTGTGACAGCAAGGATTCCCCTTCGGGCGTAGCTGGATTACTCTTTCAGCCACCTCAAACTCAGGGATTGCTTTGCAGGAGATCTATGACCGTACGCGTAGCGATTAACGGCTTCGGTCGCATCGGGCGTAATGTGGTTCGTGCTTTGTATGAATCCGGACGTCGGGCGGAAATGACCGTGGTGGCAATCAATGAACTGGCGGATGCTGCGGGCATGGCGCATTTGTTGAAGTATGACACCAGCCACGGACGCTTTGCCTGGGATGTGCGCCAGGAAAGAGATCAGCTTTTTGTGGGTGATGACGCTATTCGTGTGCTGCATGAGAACAGCATCTCCGGGCTACCCTGGCGTGAACTGGGTGTGGATGTGGTGCTTGACTGTACCGGTGTGTATGGCAATCGCGAACATGGCGAAGCGCATCTCTCTGCAGGTGCGAAAAAAGTCCTGTTTTCTCATCCCGGCAGTAACGACCTCGACGCGACCGTCGTGTTTGGCGTCAACCAGCATGAGCTGCAAGCCGAACATCGCATTGTTTCCAACGCCTCCTGTACCACCAACTGCATTATTCCGGTCATCAAACTGTTAGACGATGCGTATGGCATTGAGTCCGGCACCGTGACCACGATTCACTCCGCCATGCACGATCAACAGGTCATTGACGCTTACCACCCGGATTTACGGCGCACGCGTGCAGCGAGCCAGTCAATCATTCCGGTGGATACAAAGCTGGCTGCAGGGATCACGCGAATTTTTCCGCAGTTCAACGATCGTTTTGAGGCGATTGCCGTGCGCGTCCCGACGATCAACGTCACCGCGATCGACCTTAGCGTGACGGTGAAAAAACCGGTAAAAGCCTGTGAAGTCAACCTGTTGCTGCAAAAAGCGGCACAGGGGGCATTTCATGGTATAGTTGACTATACGGAATTACCGTTGGTCTCAGTAGATTTTAACCACGACCCGCACAGCGCCATCGTCGATGGCACGCAAACGAGGGTCAGTGGCGCACACCTTATCAAGACGCTGGTCTGGTGTGATAACGAATGGGGCTTTGCTAACCGAATGCTCGACACCACGTTAGCAATGGCTGCTCAAGGTTTCAGGTAAGGCGCATCGTGCGTCTGCAAAACTTTAAGAATCAACGAGAGGATTCACCATGTCTGTAATTAAGATGACCGATCTGGATCTGGCTGGTAAACGCGTTTTCATCCGTGCCGATCTGAACGTACCGGTTAAAGATGGCAAAGTGACCAGCGACGCGCGTATCCGTGCATCTCTGCCAACCATTGAGCTGGCTCTGAAGCAGGGCGCGAAAGTGATGGTCACCTCCCACCTGGGTCGTCCAACTGAAGGCGAGTACAACGAAGAGTTCTCTCTGCTGCCAGTGGTTAATTACCTGAAAGACAAACTGTCCAACCCGGTTCGCCTGGTGAAAGATTACCTGGACGGCGTTGACGTTGCAGCCGGTGAACTGGTTGTGCTGGAAAACGTTCGCTTTAACAAAGGCGAGAAGAAAGACGACGAAACCCTGTCCAAAAAATACGCTGCGCTGTGCGACGTATTCGTGATGGATGCATTCGGTACGGCTCACCGTGCTCAGGCGTCTACCCATGGTATCGGTAAATTCGCAGACGTAGCGTGTGCCGGTCCTCTGCTGGCTGACGAACTGGAAGCGCTGGGTAAAGCACTGAAAGAGCCTGCTCGTCCGATGGTCGCTATCGTTGGTGGTTCTAAAGTTTCTACCAAACTGACCGTTCTGGATTCTCTGTCTAAAATCGCTGACCAGCTGATCGTTGGCGGTGGTATCGCGAACACCTTCGTTGCCGCTCAGGGCCACAACGTCGGTAAATCCCTGTACGAAGCAGACCTGGTTGACGAAGCCAAACGCCTGCTGGGTACCTGTGATATCCCGGTTCCAACTGACGTTCGCGTCGCGACCGAGTTCTCCGAAACCGCAACCGCGACCCTGAAATCTGTAAACGACATCAAAGACGAAGAGCAGATTCTGGACCTGGGCGACGTTTCTGCACAGAAACTGGCTGAAATCCTCAAAAACGCAAAAACTATCCTGTGGAACGGTCCTGTTGGCGTGTTCGAATTCCCGAACTTCCGCAAAGGGACTGAAATCGTGGCTAACGCAATCGCAGACAGCGAAGCGTTCTCTATCGCAGGCGGTGGTGACACCCTGGCAGCAATCGACCTGTTCGGTATCGCTGACAAGATCTCCTACATCTCCACTGGTGGCGGCGCATTCCTCGAATTCGTGGAAGGCAAAGTACTGCCAGCAGTAGCAATGCTCGAAGAGCGCGCTAAGAAGTAAGCCATTCAAGGGCAGGGAAACCTGCCCAATTTTCAGCGCGCTTTTAAGAGCTCGCACCTTTTCTAACGGCCGAAGATACAGGACTAAGCAACATGTCTAAAATTTTTGATTTCGTAAAACCTGGCGTTATCACTGGTGATGACGTACAGAAAGTGTTCCAGGTAGCTAAAGAAAACAACTTCGCTCTGCCAGCAGTTAACTGCGTGGGTACCGACTCCATCAACGCCGTACTGGAAACTGCTGCTAAAGTTAAAGCTCCAGTTATCGTTCAGTTCTCTAACGGCGGCGCTGCGTTCATCGCAGGTAAAGGCGTGAAAACTGACATTCCTCAGGGTGCTGCAATCCTGGGTGCTATCTCTGGTGCGCACCACGTACACCAGATGGCTGAGCACTACGGTGTTCCAGTTATCCTGCACACTGACCACTGCGCGAAGAAACTGCTGCCGTGGATCGACGGTCTGCTGGACGCGGGTGAAAAACACTTCGCGGCAACCGGTAAGCCACTGTTCTCTTCTCACATGATCGACCTGTCTGAAGAGTCACTGCACGAAAACATCGAAATCTGCTCTAAGTACCTGGCGCGCATGGCCAAAATGGACATGACCCTGGAAATCGAACTGGGTTGCACCGGCGGTGAAGAAGACGGCGTGGACAACAGCCACATGGACGCTTCTGCACTGTACACCCAGCCAGAAGACGTTGATTACGCTTACACCGAGCTGAGCAAAATCAGCCCACGCTTCACCATTGCAGCGTCCTTCGGTAACGTACACGGCGTTTACAAACCAGGTAACGTGGTTCTGACCCCAACCATCCTGCGTGATTCTCAGGAATACGTTTCCAAGAAACACAACCTGCCGCACAACAGCCTGAACTTCGTCTTCCACGGCGGTTCCGGTTCTTCTGCTCAGGAAATCAAAGACTCCGTAAGCTACGGCGTTGTGAAAATGAACATCGACACCGACACCCAGTGGGCAACCTGGGACGGTATCCTGCAGTACTACAAAGCGAACGAAGCTTACCTGCAGGGCCAGCTGGGCAACCCGAAAGGCGAAGACCAGCCGAACAAGAAATACTACGATCCACGCGTATGGCTGCGCGCAGCGCAGACGTCCATGGTGACCCGTCTGGAGCAGGCTTTCAAAGAACTGAACGCGATCGACGTTCTGTAATTTGAGCTGCTAACAGCATCAGAAGGCCCGCAAAAGCGGGCCTTTTTTTATGCTTTTTCAATACCCTGCCAGCCCTGTTTTTGTGATCTGTTTGGCAAAGCCGGTGCTTTTTGTTTACCCTTTACTGACCTGCCTGTCTCCATGGGGGATGGATTTTGTGTTTTGGTTTAACAAAAGGAAGAATAAATGGAACAACTCGATGTTGTAGACAGCATCAATAACGCCGGTAACTGGCTGGTGCGCAACCAGGCCCTGCTGCTGAGCTATGCCGTGAACATCGTCGCGGCGATTGCCATCATCATCGTCGGGATGATCGTGGCGCGTATTGTCTCGAATACGGTTAACCGCGTAATGCTGGCCCGTCACATTGACGCCACGGTGGCAGACTTCCTCTCCGCACTGGTGCGCTACGGCATTATCGCCTTCACGCTGATTGCCGCGCTGGGCCGTGTGGGGGTGCAAACCGCCTCCGTCATTGCCGTTCTCGGTGCCGCCGGTCTGGCCATTGGTCTGGCACTGCAGGGCTCGCTTTCAAACCTGGCGGCAGGCGTGCTGCTGGTGACCTTCCGTCCGTTCCGCTCCGGCGAATACGTTGACCTTGGCGGCATTGCCGGAACCGTGCTGCAGGTGCAGATTTTCTCAACGACTATGCGTACCGTCGATGGCCGCATCGTGGTCGTGCCGAACGGGAAAATTATCGCGGGCAACATCATCAACTTCTCCCGTGAGCCGGTGCGTCGTAACGAACTGATTATCAGCGTGGCATACGACTCCGACATCGATCAGGTGAAGTCGCTGATTACCAACATCATTGCTTCTGACGATCGCATTCTGAAAGACAAAGAGCAGACGGTTCGCCTGAATGAACTCGGCGCTTCCTCCATTAACTTTGTGGTGCGTATCTGGAGCAAAAGCAGCGATCTGCAAAACGTATACTGGGACGTGCTGGAACGCATTAAGCGCGACTTCGACGCCAACGGCATCAGTTTCCCGTATCCGCAGATGGACGTGAATCTTAAACGCGAGAAAGCCGCCGAGTAATCCCCCGACGTTGTAGGCCCGGTAAGCGCTAGCGCCACCGGGCTTTACCTTCATAAGCTCCGCTAATACCCAATTAATATTATCCATTTCATCTAATGTAGTTCGCGCAGTATAGTCAGCTTCCAGAACAACACTGCGAGAAAATCATCATGCTATCTTATTATTTTCAAGGGCTTGCCTTAGGTGCAGCCATGATCCTTCCCCTCGGCCCGCAAAATGCGTTCGTGATGAATCAGGGCATCCGCCGCCAGTACCATCTGATGATTGCCCTGCTGTGCGCGGTAAGCGATTTGCTGCTGATCTGTGCCGGGATTTTTGGCGGCAGCGCGCTGCTGATGCAGTCTCCGTGGCTGCTGGCGCTGGTCACCTGGGGCGGCGTGGCGTTTCTGCTCTGGTACGGATTCGGCGCGCTGAAAACGGCAATGAGCAGCAACCTCGAACTGGCGAGCGCGGAGGTCATGAAGCAGGGGCGCTGGAAGATTATCGTCACCATGCTGGCGGTGACCTGGCTTAACCCGCATGTGTATCTCGACACCTTCGTCGTGCTGGGCAGCCTGGGCGGTCAACTGGACGTTGAGCCGAAACGCTGGTTTGCGCTCGGTACGGTCAGCGCCTCTTTCCTGTGGTTCTTCGGTCTCGCCATTCTGGCGGCATGGCTGGCACCCCGCCTGCGTACGGCTAAAGCCCAGCGCATCATTAATACCCTGGTCGGCCTGGTGATGTGGTTTATCGCTTTCCAGCTGGCGAAAGAGGGGATTCATCATGTCCAGGAATTGTTCAACTAATCCTTGTCTTATGGACAACTGAATAAGACCCGCTAAGCTTGCTGGCATGCGCCCTGTTATTGGGGCACTCTTCGCAACATGGAGGAATGACAGTGAAGTTTAAAGTGATGGCCCTGGCGGCATTAGTGAGTTTCGGTGCGGTGTCGGTGCAGGCAAGCGAATTGCCGGATGGCCCGCACATCGTCACGTCAGGCACCGCAAGCGTGGACGCGGTACCCGATGTTGCAACCCTGGCAATTGAGGTGAATGTGGCGGCGAAAGATGCAGCGACGGCCAAGAAGCAGGCTGACGATCGCGTTGCGCAATACCTCTCTTTCCTCGAGCAGAACGGTGTCGGTAAAAAAGATATCAACTCTGCGAACCTGCGTACTCAACCCGATTACGACTACCAGAATGGCAAAAGCATCCTGAAAGGCTACCGTGCGGTGCGTACCGTTGAAGTGACCGTGCGTCAGCTGGATAAGCTTAACTCGCTGCTGGACGGTGCGCTGAAGGCGGGCCTGAACGAGATCCGTTCCGTGTCGCTGGGCGTTGCGCAACCGGAGAAGTACAAAGACGAAGCGCGTAAAGCGGCGATCGATGATGCCATTCACCAGGCGGAACAGTTGGCTTCTGGCTTTAAGAGCAAGCTCGGTCCGGTTTACAGCGTGCGTTACCACGTCTCTAACTACCAGCCAAGCCCAATGGTTCGTATGATGAAGGCTGACGCAGCGCCGGTATCCGCTCAGGAAACTTACGAGCAGCCGACAATCCAGTTCGACGATCAGGTGGATGTGGTGTTCCAGCTTGAACCTGTTGCAGCACAGCCGAAACCGGCTCAGTAATCTGTAGGCCGGGTAAGGCGTGGCCGCCACCCGGCTTTTCTTTTTAATCCTGTCTCAATACCTTATGCCCGTACGCCAGCAGCGCGTCAGTGACGTTGCGCATCATGCGGCTTTCCGGCGCAAAACGGTGCCAGTAGAGCATCCGACGCTGATACAGCCCCGGCGTTAAGTCAATCAGCTCACCGCTTTTCAACTCTTTCTCAATCTGCAGGTGCGGGATCATGCAGCAGGTGGTGCCCTGGCGCGCAAGTTGCACGAAGGCTTCTGACGAGTTCACGATATGGCACGGCACGCTGCCCGGCGGCAGGTCGAAGTTTTGCTGCAGGAACGCCTGATGCATATCGTCCAGATGGTCGAAGGCCACGGCAGGGGCTTTCAGCAGCGCCGCGCGGGTGACGCCGTTGGGGAAGTAGCGTTCCGCAAAGGCTTTTGAACCCACAAACAGGTAGTCCAGGGCGCCTAACTGATCGACAAGGCAGCTTGGCAGCGCCTGAGGCTGAATACTGACCGCTCCAACCACTTCACCGCGACGCAGGCGCTCCTGGGTGCGGGTTTCGTCTTCAACCTGCAAATTCAGGCGGATAGGGGAGTCCGCGAGGACCGGCGCCAGGGCCGGCAGCAGCCAGGTTGCCAGACTGTCGGCGTTGACCGCCAGAGAGAGCAGCAGCGGCGTAGAGCCCGTTTGTTCGTCACCCAGCCACTCGTCTTCCAGCAGTTCAACCTGACGCAGCAGAGCGAGGAGCTTTTGCCCTTGCTCTGTTGGACGTGGCGGCACGGTACGCACCAGCAGCGGCTGGCCGAACATGTTTTCAAGCTGTTTGATACGCTGAGAGACGGCGGACTGCGTGATGCAAAGCTTTTGCGCCGCGCGCTCAAAGCCTCGTTCACGAATAACTGCATCAAGTGCCTGTAGTGTTCTGTAGTCCGGACGTTTCATTGCTCTGGCTGGCTCCTTAATTTTGCTTATTCTGCACTATGACACAATTTTCCCTTTGTGGCAGACGAATTCCATTCGACGTGTTCTATAATGCGCCCTGAGTTTTCACACCACAGGCAAAACGATCATGACGCAGGATGAACTGAAAAAAGCAGTAGGATGGGCCGCTCTCCAGTACGTACAGCCGGGTACCATTGTCGGTGTCGGTACGGGATCAACCGCGGCACACTTTATCGATGCGCTGGGCACGATGAAGGGGCAGATCGAGGGCGCGGTTTCCAGCTCTGATGCTTCCACGGAAAAGCTGAAAAGCCTCGGCATTACCGTTTTCGATCTTAACGAAGTGGATCGTCTGGGGATTTACGTTGATGGCGCGGATGAAATCAACGGCCACATGCAGATGATCAAAGGCGGCGGCGCGGCGCTGACGCGCGAAAAAATCATCGCCTCCGTTGCGGACAAGTTTATCTGCATCGCCGACGCCTCCAAGCAGGTGGACATTCTGGGTAATTTCCCGCTGCCGGTTGAAGTGATCCCGATGGCCCGCAGCGCGGTTGCCCGTCAGCTGGTCAAGCTGGGCGGTCGTCCGGAATATCGTCAGGGCGTAGTGACCGACAACGGCAACGTAATCCTCGACGTTCACGGTCTGGAAATTCTTGACGCGATTGCGCTGGAAAACGCCATCAACGGCATTCCAGGCGTAGTGACCGTAGGGCTATTCGCCAACCGTGGCGCGGATGTGGCGCTGATCGGCACCGCTGAGGGCGTGAAAACCATCGTAAAATGATCTGACGGGGGGAGTCCTCCCCCCGCTAAAAAATTTTTGAAACGCTAAATTCGGTGACTTGTGTCACGTTTTTATGGCTCTTTTGCCGATCCTTCCGCGTTTGTAAATTTCCATAGCATTTTCCTCTGCCATTTTGCGCTGTATGACTTTCCTTCAGCGTGCCGACGCAAACGTTCATATTGCTGCAATAGTTTTTTTTGATATGTTGGCTACAGCGGATTTATATCCAGCACAACATCAGTTCAGACAAAAACAGGGTCGGGTAAATGGCAAAGGTATCACTGGAGAAAGACAAGATTAAATTCCTGCTGGTCGAGGGCGTGCATCAAAAAGCAATCGATAGCCTTCGTGCGGCAGGTTACACCAACATCGAATTTCACAAAGGCGCGCTCGATACCGAAGAGCTGAAAGCGTCCATCCGTGATGCCCACTTCATTGGCCTGCGATCCCGTACTCACCTGACTGAAGATGTGATTGCCGCGGCGGAAAAGCTGGTGGCTATCGGCTGCTTCTGCATCGGTACCAACCAGGTTGACCTGAATGCTGCTGCGAAACGCGGTATTCCTGTCTTCAACGCCCCGTTCTCTAACACCCGTTCCGTGGCGGAGCTGGTGATTGGCGAACTGCTGCTGCTCCTGCGCGGCATTCCGGAGGCTAACGCCAAAGCACACCGCGGCGTCTGGAACAAACTGGCTGCGGGCTCCTACGAAGCCCGTGGGAAAAAACTGGGTATCATCGGCTATGGCCACATCGGTACCCAGCTGGGGATTCTGGCGGAATCTCTCGGTATGCATGTCTATTTTTACGATATCGAAAGCAAGCTGCCTTTAGGCAATGCCACCCAGGTTCAACACCTGTCTGACCTGCTGAACATGAGTGACGTGGTAAGCCTGCACGTGCCGGAAAATGCCTCCACCAAAAACATGATGGGCGCAGAAGAGCTGGCGCTGATGAAGCCGGGCTCACTGCTGATTAACGCCGCGCGTGGCACGGTGGTCGATATCCCTGCGCTGTGCGATGCGCTGAAGCGTAAGCATCTGGCAGGGGCGGCCATCGACGTTTTCCCAACGGAGCCTGCCACCAACAGCGATCCGTTCACCTCTCCGCTGTGCGAGTTCGACAACGTGATCCTGACGCCGCACATCGGCGGGTCTACGCAGGAAGCGCAGGAGAATATCGGTCTGGAAGTGGCAGGTAAGCTGAGCAAATACTCCGACAACGGTTCTACGCTCTCTGCGGTGAACTTCCCGGAAGTGTCTCTGCCGCTGCACGGCGGTCGTCGTCTGCTGCATATCCACGAAAACCGTCCAGGCGTGCTCACCGCGATCAACCAGATCTTTGCCGAGCAGGGCGTCAACATTGCCGCGCAGTATCTGCAGACCAACTCGCAGATGGGCTATGTGGTCATTGATATCGAAGCGGATGACGATGTGGCCGAGAAAGCGCTGCTGAGCATGAAGGCCATTCCGGGGACGATTCGCGCGCGTCTGCTTTACTGATGGTGCGGTCTGTGGTGTCGGGGGGCGCTGACGCTTACCCGACCTACAATGTTTGAGGATTTATGTAGGCCGGGTAAGGCGCAGCCGCCACCCGGCTTTATCCTACCAGACCCAGATTTTGCTGGGCGTCACTACCGCCGGCAACGGCACATCCCATTTCTCCACCGGCAACGCCTCCACGCCCTGGCAATCATGCGCGTAGCCTACCGGCTGCAACCCATACTGCTGCCAGTTTTGTAGCGTTCTGTCGTAAAAACCACCGCCCATTCCCAGGCGCTGTCCCTGCTCATCAAACGCCACCAGCGGCGTAATCAGCACATCCAGCTGTGACAGCGGCAGCACGTCGCGCACGTCGAGTTTCGGCTCGGTGATTTTCAGACGATTCACCACCAGCTCGCTGTGCGGGTGATAGTGCAAAAAAAGCAGATTGCCTTCGCTGAACGGGTGCAGCACCGGCAGGTATACTTTCTTCCCGGCGCGCCAGAGCTGCTCTATCAGCGGTTGGGTGTCCAGTTCGCCGTCAAACGACAGAAACAGGGCAACCGTGCGCGCCATCACGACAGGGGGATACGCCATCATACGGGCGGCGGCCTGCTGGGCAAAATGCGCTTGCTGTTCTGGGGTTAACGCACGACGGCGTTGACGAATGAGCTGACGAATGTCCTGGCGTGAAGCTGAAACTTCAGGGAATTGAGTCATGGTAGTCGGTAGAAGAAAAGAGAGGGAATCTCCGAGATGCCGCCGCAGGCTGTAACCCTTGAACCCTTGGTTCAAGGTGAATGTGTCGTCATAGTTTTAAGGCTTCTCGGACGGACCGAGCATGCTCACCAACCATGGAGCGCCACATTCTTGTGGTATGAAATATCGGCTCAGGGGACTGGCCCGCTTGCGAACATCTCAGAGAAATTTTGTCTTCACAGTTACTCTACCATAGTCAACTGAGAAGTGTTATTCAAACTTGGGTCCCGGTCTTTCGGGATTGCGACCTTGATCAAGCAATGCCTGTTCTATGGTCTGCTGGAGCATTTTAATGCGCTGCTCCATGCTTGCCGCGTAGTCGCGGGTCTTCGCTTTTTCCTGAGTCAGTTCATAGCTGATGTTCAACGCGGCGATGAAAACCAGCTGCTCAGTATTTGTGACTCTAGTGCGTTCTTTTAGATCTTGCAACCGCTGATTCAAATCGTCCGCAGCCTGATTCAAAGCATCCCTTTGTTCAGGCGGACAATTCACTCGCAGTGAACGGCCAAAAATCTGGAGATCGACGGGTTGTGCAGACATGCCACCTTCCTGCTGATTGACTGCGCTGCCTTCGCTTACGGCCCCGGGGGCTGCGAAGGGGCGACACTATAGCTACCCTGATGTGAAGATACAAGCCCTTTTCTGGTATCACCAGGGTCCAAAGTGGTAGCATATCATGAAACTTCCCCCCAATGATGACGAATGCGCATGTCTATACAGAACGAAATGCCTGGTTACAAGGATTTATACCAGTTACTGAACCAGCAGGGAGTCGGTTTAACCCCTGCCGAAATGCACGGTCTGATCAGTGGCATGCTGTGCGGCGGAAACAGCGACAGCTCCTGGCAGCCGCTGATCCACGACCTCACGAATGAAGGGCTGGCGTTTGGTCACGAGCTGGCGGAAGCGCTGCGTAAAATGCACGCCGCCATCAGCGATTCGCTGGAAGACGATGGCTTCCTTTTTCAGCTTTATCTGCCTGACGGCGACGACGTCAGCGTGTTCGATCGCGCCGATGCGCTGGCCGGCTGGGTAAACCACTATCTGCTGGGGCTGGGCGTCACGCAGCCTAAACTGGATAAAGTGACCGGCGAAGCGGGTGAAGCGATCGACGACCTGCGCAACATTGCCCAGCTTGGCTACGATGAAGACGAAGACCAGGAAGAGCTGGAAATGTCTCTCGAAGAGATCATCGAGTACGTGCGCGTGGCGGCACTGCTGTGCCACGACAACTTTACGCGCTCACAGCCGACCGCACCGGAAGTTCGTAAGCCAACCTTACATTAAGAAAAATAACGCACAGGAGGGTGTCATGGTTATCTCGAGTCAAGAGTATTCGCGCCGCCGTCAGGCGCTGCTGGCGAAAATGCAGCCGGGCAGCGCCGCGCTAATTTTTGCTGCGCCTGAAGTGACGCGCAGCGCTGACAGCGAATATCCCTATCGCCAGAGCAGCGATTTCTGGTACTTCACCGGCTTTAACGAGCCGGAAGCGGTACTGGTGCTGATTAAAAGCAATGACACCCACAACCACAGCGTGATATTCAACCGCGTGCGCGACCTGACGGCCGAAATCTGGTTTGGCCGCCGCCTGGGCCAGGAGGCCGCGCCGGCGAAGCTGGGCGTTGACCGTGCGCTGGCGTTTAGCGAAATCAACCAGCAGCTCTACCAGCTGCTTAACGGCCTCGACGTGCTCTATCACGCGCAGGGCGAATATGCCTACGCCGATGAGATTGTCTTCACCGCGCTGGATAAGCTGCGCAAAGGCTCGCGCCAGAACCTGTCCGCACCGGCCACGCTGACGGACTGGCGTCCGGTGGTGCATGAGATGCGCCTGTTCAAGTCTGAGGAAGAGCTAAATGTGATGCGCCGCGCGGGCGAAATCAGCGCGCTGGCACACACCCGCGCCATGGAGAAATGCCGTCCCGGGATGTTCGAATACCAGCTGGAAGGCGAAATTCACCACGAATTTAACCGCCACGGCGCGCGCTATCCCTCCTACAACACCATTGTCGGCGGCGGGGAAAACGGCTGCATTCTGCACTACACCGAAAACGAAAGTGCGCTGCGCGACGGCGATCTGGTGCTGATTGACGCCGGTTGCGAATATCAGGGCTATGCGGGGGACATCACCCGTACCTTCCCGGTGAACGGTAAATTCTCGCCGGCACAGCGCGCGATTTACGACATTGTTCTCGAATCCCTTGAGACAGCGCTCAAACTGTATCGTCCGGGGACTTCCATGCAGGAAGTGACCGGCGAAGTGGTGCGCATCATGATTACCGGTCTGGTCAGGCTCGGGATCCTGAAAGGGGATGTCGACACCCTGATTGCTGAAAATGCGCACCGACCGTATTTCATGCACGGCCTGAGCCACTGGCTGGGGCTGGACGTGCATGACGTTGGCGCATACGGCACCGACCGTTCGCGCGTGCTGGAGCCGGGCATGGTGTTAACCGTGGAGCCGGGTCTCTACATCGCGCCGGATGCCGACGTGCCAGAAGAATACCGCGGGATTGGCATTCGTATTGAAGACGACATCGTGATCACCGAAACCGGTAACGAAAACCTGACCGCCAGCGTCGTGAAAAACGCTGACGATATCGAGGCGCTGATGGCAGCGGCGCGCGCATGAGCGTGATTATCGTGGGCGGCGGCATGACCGGGGCCACGCTGGCGCTGGCCATTTCGCATATGACGCAGGGCCAGCTTCCGGTGCACCTGGTAGAAGCCGTTGCGCCAGAGGCGTCGAACCACCCCGGTTTTGATGCTCGCGCCATTGCGCTGGCGCAGGGCACCTGCCAGCAGCTTTCCCGCATTGGGATCTGGCAGGCGATTGCCGACCGTGCTACGGCGATCGGGACCGTTCACGTCAGCGATCGCGGCCATGCAGGCTTTGTCACGCTGGACGCGCAGGATTACCGGATTGATGCCCTGGGTCAGGTTGTTGAGCTGCACGACGTCGGATTACGTCTGTTCCGCCTGCTCCAGGACGCGCCGGGCGTTACGCTGCATTGTCCCGCGCGCGTGGCCAGCGTGAGTCGGAGTGACGCGTCGGTCAGCGTGACCCTGGAAAGCGGTACCGTCCTTGAAGGCCAGCTTCTGGTCGCTGCGGACGGTTCGCGCTCGTCGCTCGGCACCCAGTGTGGCGTGGAGTGGCGCCAGCAGCCTTACGGGCAGGTGGCGGTCATTGCGAACGTCTCTACCGCAGCTGAACACAACGGCAGGGCCTTTGAGCGCTTTACGCAGCATGGCCCGCTGGCGATGCTGCCGATGTCGGACGGGCGCTGTTCCCTGGTCTGGTGTCACCCGCAGGATAAGGCGGAAGAGGTTAAGGCCTGGTCCGACGAACGTTTTTGTACCGAGCTGCAGAAAGCCTTTGGCTGGCGGCTGGGGCGTATTACCCATGCCGGCAAGCGGACGGTCTACCCGCTTTCGCTGACCACGGCGTCTCAGTCTGTCTCCCATCGTCTGGCGCTTGTCGGTAACGCTGCGCAGACGCTGCACCCCATCGCGGGGCAAGGTTTCAACCTTGGCTTACGCGATGTCATGAGCCTGGCCGAATCTCTGGCGCAGGCGTGGGGCGAGCAAAAAGACTGTGGGGCCTATTCGGTGCTGAGTCATTACCAGAAGCGCCGACAGGCGGATAAAGAGGCCACCATCGGTGTGACCGATGGTCTGGTCCATCTTTTTGCCAATCGTTGGGCACCGCTGGTTGCGGGTCGCAACCTTGGACTGATGGCGATGGAACTATTCATTCCGGCACGCGACGTGCTGGCGCAGCGGACCCTGGGTTGGGTCGCGCGTTAAGGAGTTATCACCGTGCAAAATGTTGATGTCGCCATCGTTGGCGGCGGAATGGTTGGACTGGCATTGGCCTGCGGATTACAGGGCAGCGGCCTGCGCGTGGCGGTGCTGGAGCAAAAGCAGCCTCAGCCCGTTGCACCGGATGCGCCGCCGGAACTCCGCGTCTCGGCGATCAATGCGGCCAGCGAAAAGCTGCTGACGCACCTTGGCGTCTGGGCAGATATTGTGGCGCACCGCGCCAGCTGCTATCACGGCATGGAAGTGTGGGATAAAGACAGCTTTGGTCATATTGCTTTTGATGATGAAAGCATGGGCTATAGCCATCTGGGGCACATCGTTGAAAACGCGGTGATCCACCACGCGCTCTGGCAGAAAGCACAGCAGTGCAGCGACGTGACGCTGATTGCGCCTGCGCAGATCCAGCAGGTGGCGTGGGGCGAAAACGAGGCGTTTATCACCCTGCAGAATGGCGACATGCTGACCGCGCGTCTGGTGGTCGGTGCTGACGGTGCCAACTCCTGGCTGCGTAATAAAGCCGATATCCCGCTGACGTACTGGGATTACCGCCATCATGCTCTGGTCGCGACGATCCGTACCGAAGAGCCGCACGGCGGCGTCGCGCGCCAGATTTTCCACAACGATGGCATACTGGCGTTCCTGCCGCTTGCCGATCCGCACCTGTGCTCAATTGTCTGGTCCCTGGTGCCGGAAAAAGCCCAGCAGATGCATGAGGCGACGCCGGAGGCCTTTAACCAGGCGCTGTGCGTGGCCTTTGATAACCGCCTTGGCCTGTGCACGCTTGAAAGCGAGCGTCAGGTATTCCCGTTAACCGGCCGCTACGCGCGCCAGTTTGCGGCGCACCGTCTGGCGCTGGTGGGCGATGCGGCGCATACCATCCATCCGCTGGCCGGGCAGGGCGTTAACCTTGGCTTTATGGACGCGGCGGAGCTGGTAGAAGAGCTGCGTCGCCTGCATCGTGAAGGCAAAGATATCGGCCAGCATCTCTACCTGCGTCGCTACGAGCGCAGCCGCAAGCACAGCGCGGCGATGATGCTGGCGGGCATGCAGGGCTTCCGCGAGCTGTTTGCGGGTGCCAATCCGGCGAAAAAACTGCTGCGCGACATTGGCCTCAAGCTTGCTGACACCCTTCCGGGTGTTAAACCCCAACTCCTTCGTCAGGCGATGGGTCTGAACGACCTGCCGGACTGGCTACGCTAATTTAGACCCCCGTCACACTTTATTTTCCCGGCCTCTGCGCCGGGGAAATTCCCTCGTTTGAAATATTCTAATTTCACGTCATTTTTCGCATTAGATAATATAATGTCGTGTTTTTCTCGTTACAGAAATTCGGCCCGTTTTTCCGCACGAAATATCACCATGTGCTAAATCCTGTTAGATCATTGTTAATTTTGTGCGGGGTTAATCGCATTTTTCCAGTGGATAACTCTGTAGGCTTTTCAGCGTTTTTTGGTCATAAGCTAATGTGATGACCTGTTTTGCCTTATGGTTAACCGCCGTTTTCGGTGGTAAGTTCAGGTAAAAGAGAACGTTTGCGTCGGTGCCCGAACGCGGGGCCGATACCGGGTTTCACGGTGAATTTTTCAACGAGGACAAGATGGCTCAACAGACTCCTTTGTACGAACAACACGTGTTATGCGGCGCCCGCATGGTGGACTTCCACGGCTGGATGATGCCGCTGCACTACGGCTCGCAGATTGATGAGCACCACGCGGTGCGCACCGATGCCGGTATGTTCGACGTGTCCCACATGACGATTGTCGATCTGCGCGGTAGCCGCACCCGGGAGTTTTTGCGTTATCTGCTGGCAAACGACGTTGCCAAACTGAAGACGCCGGGTAAAGCGCTCTATACCGGCATGCTGAATGCCTCGGGCGGCGTGATTGATGACCTTATCGTCTACTACTTCACCGAAGATTTCTTCCGCCTCGTTGTAAACTCCGCCACCCGCGAAAAAGACCTCTCCTGGATCACCCAACACGCCGAACCGTATGCCATCGACATCACCGTCCGTGATGACCTGTCGCTGATCGCCGTGCAGGGGCCTAACGCGCAGGCGAAAGCCGCGTCTCTGTTCAACGATGAGCAACGTAAAGCCACCGAAGGCATGAAGCCGTTCTTCGGCGTGCAGGCGGGGGATCTGTTTATCGCCACCACCGGCTACACCGGTGAAGCGGGCTACGAAATTGCGATGCCGAACGAAAAGGCCGCTGATTTCTGGCGTGCGCTGGTGGAGGCGGGCGTGAAGCCTGCGGGCCTGGGCGCGCGCGATACGCTGCGTCTGGAAGCGGGCATGAACCTCTACGGTCAGGAGATGGACGAAGGCGTCTCTCCGCTGGCCGCCAACATGGGCTGGACCATCGCGTGGGAACCGGCTGACCGTGACTTTATTGGCCGTGAAGCGCTGGAGATGCAGCGCGAGAAGGGCACTGAACAGCTGGTTGGCCTGGTGATGAAGGAAAAAGGCGTACTGCGCGGCGAGCTGCCTGTACGTTTTACCGATACTGACGGCAATCCTCGCGAAGGCGTGATCACCAGCGGAACCTTCTCACCGACGCTGGGCTACAGTATTGCACTGGCACGCGTGCCGGCAGGCATTGGCGAAACGGCGGTGGTGCAAATCCGCAACCGCGAAATGCCGGTCAACGTGACCAAACCGATTTTTGTTCGCGCCGGTAAGCCGGTCGCCTAACTATTTTTATCAGGAGAACTTCAATGAGCAATGTGCCAGCAGAACTGAAATACAGCAAAGAACATGAGTGGCTGCGTAAAGAGGCGGACGGCACTTACACCGTCGGGATCACCGAGCACGCGCAGGAGCTGCTGGGCGACATGGTGTTTGTTGACCTGCCTGACGTGGGCACGACCGTGAGCGCAGGCGACGACTGCGCCGTGGCGGAGTCCGTAAAAGCGGCATCAGACATCTACGCACCGGTAAGCGGTGAGATTGTTGCGGTCAACGACGCGCTGAGCGACTCCCCGGAGCTGGTCAACAGCGAGCCTTATGAAGGCGGCTGGATCTTCAAGCTCAAAGCCAGCGACGAATCCCAGGTTGCCGCGCTGCTGGATGCGACCGCGTACGAAGCACTACTGGAAGACGAATAACGTTGTGCCGGATGGCGCTGCGCTTATCCGGCCTGGAGATCAACGTAGGCCCGGTAAGCGTTAGCGCCACCGGGCAACAGCGTTACAGATAACTACGATTCACTGCACGTTTCAGGAACCATCGCTCATGACACAGACTTTAAGCCAGCTTGAAAACCGTGGCGCCTTCATTGAACGTCACATTGGGCCGGATGCTCAGCAACAGCAGGAGATGCTGAAGACGGTTGGCGCGGATTCATTAAACGCACTGATCGGCCAGATTGTGCCAAAAGACATCCAGCTAGCCACGCCGCCTCAGGTGGGGGAAGCCACCACGGAGTTCGCCGCGCTGGCGGAGCTGAAGGCTATCGCCGGCCTGAACAAGCGCTATAAGTCTTACATTGGCATGGGCTACACCAACGTGCAGTTGCCGCCGGTGATCCTGCGCAACATGCTGGAAAACCCGGGCTGGTATACCGCTTATACGCCTTATCAGCCAGAAGTGTCCCAGGGTCGCCTGGAAGCGCTGCTGAACTTCCAGCAGGTAACGCTGGATCTGACCGGTATGGATATCGCCTCCGCGTCTCTGCTCGATGAAGCGACCGCCGCCGCCGAAGCGATGGCGATGGCGAAGCGCGTGAGCAAGCTGAAAAATGCCAACCGCTTCTTCGTGGCGGCTGACGTACATCCGCAGACGCTGGACGTGGTGCGCACCCGTGCGGAAACCTTCGGCTTTGACGTGATCGTCGATGACGCTGACAAAGTGCTGGATCACCAGGACGTCTTCGGCGTGCTGCTGCAGCAGGTGGGCACCACCGGCGAAGTGCACGACTACGGCGCGCTGATTGCCGAGCTGAAATCCCGCAAGGTTGTTGTCAGCGTTGCCGCCGATTTTATGGCGCTGGTGCTGCTGACGGCCCCGGGCAAACAGGGCGCGGATATCGTATTCGGCTCAGCACAGCGCTTCGGCGTACCGATGGGCTACGGCGGCCCGCACGCGGCGTTCTTCGGCGCGAAAGATGAATTCAAACGTTCCATGCCTGGCCGTATTATCGGCGTCTCCAAAGACGCTGCTGGTAATACCGCGCTGCGCATGGCGATGCAGACCCGCGAGCAGCATATCCGCCGCGAGAAAGCGAACTCCAACATCTGTACCTCACAGGTGCTGCTGGCTAACATCGCCAGCCTGTACGCCGTGTTCCACGGCCCGGCAGGCCTGAAACGCATTGCCAGCCGCATTCACCGCCTGGCCGATATCCTGGCCTGCGGCCTGCAGCAAAAAGGTCTTAAGCTGCGCCATGCCCACTACTTCGATACCCTGTGCGTGGACGTGGCGGACAAAGCCGCCGTGCTGGCACGCGCGGACGCGGCAAAGATCAACCTGCGCAGCGACATCCACAACGCCGTCGGCATTACGCTGGATGAAAGCACCACCCGCGACGATATCCTGAACCTGTTCAGCGTGCTGCTGGGTGACGCGCACGGTCTGGATATTGACGCGCTCGACAAAGAAGTTGCGCTCGACAGCCGCTCCATTCAGGACAGCATGCTGCGTAACGACGCCATCCTGACGCACCCGGTCTTCAATCGCTACCACAGCGAGACCGAGATGATGCGTTACATGCACTCTCTGGAGCGCAAGGATCTGGCGCTGAACCAGGCGATGATCCCGCTGGGGTCCTGCACCATGAAGCTGAATGCTGCAGCAGAGATGATCCCGATCACCTGGCCTGAATTCTCCGAGCTGCACCCGTTCTGCCCGCCGGAGCAGGCGGAAGGTTATCACGTGATGATTAACCAGCTTTCCGACTGGCTGGTGAAGCTGACCGGTTACGACGCGCTCTGCATGCAGCCGAACTCCGGCGCGCAGGGTGAATATGCCGGCCTGCTGGCAATCCGTCACTATCACGAAAGCCGTAACGAAGGCCATCGCGATATCTGCCTGATCCCAAGCTCCGCCCACGGCACCAACCCGGCTTCAGCCCAGATGGCGGGCATGGAAGTCGTGGTGGTCGCGTGCGATAAGAACGGCAACATCGACCTGGCTGACCTGCGCGCGAAAGCCGAACAGGCGGGCGACAAGCTCTCCTGCATCATGGTGACCTATCCGTCCACCCACGGCGTGTACGAAGAGACCATCCGTGAAGTGTGCGAAGTGGTGCACCAGTTCGGCGGTCAGGTATACCTCGACGGCGCGAACATGAACGCGCAGGTGGGCATTACCTCTCCGGGCTTTATCGGCGCGGACGTGTCGCACCTTAACCTGCACAAAACCTTCTGCATCCCGCACGGCGGTGGCGGCCCGGGCATGGGCCCAATCGGCGTGAAGGCGCACCTGGCACCGTTTGTCCCAGGCCACAGCGTGGTGCAGATCGAAGGCATGCTGACCCGTCAGGGCGCGGTCTCTGCGGCACCGTTCGGCAGCGCCTCTATCCTGCCAATCAGCTGGATGTACATCCGCATGATGGGCGCGGAAGGGCTGAAGCAGGCGAGCCAGGTGGCCATTCTGAACGCCAACTACATTGCGACGCGCCTGAAGTCTGCCTACCCGGTGCTCTACACCGGCCGCGACGGTCGCGTGGCGCACGAGTGCATCCTCGATATTCGTCCGCTGAAAGAGCAGACCGGCATTAGCGAGCTGGATATTGCCAAACGCCTGATTGACTACGGCTTCCACGCGCCTACTATGTCGTTCCCGGTTGCGGGCACGCTGATGGTGGAGCCAACGGAGTCCGAAAGTAAAGCCGAGCTTGACCGCTTTATCGACGCGATGCTGGCCATCCGCATGGAAATTGACCGCGTGCAGGACGGCGAGTGGACGCTGGAAGATAACCCGCTGGTCAACGCTCCGCACACCCAGCACGAGCTGGTGGCCGAGTGGAACCACGGCTATTCCCGCGAGCTGGCCGTCTTCCCGGCAGGCGTGGCGAACAAATACTGGCCGACCGTGAAGCGTCTTGATGATGTCTACGGCGACCGTAACCTGTTCTGCTCCTGCGTGCCGATGAGCGAATACCAGTAACATTGCTGATGTAGTAACGTAGGCCGGGTAAGGCGAAGCCGCCACCCGGCTTTTTTATTGGGAGAAGAAAATGGGCATTGCACTTGTGACCGGCGCCAGCCGGGGCATTGGGAAGGCCACTGCGCTGCAGCTGGCCCGCGAAGGCTACACCGTGGCGGTGAACTATCATCACAACATTAAGGCCGCAACGGATGTGATCAACCAGATTGTTGAGGCGGGCGGTAAAGCCTTTGCCGTTCGGGCAGACATCAGTGATGAAGCTCAGGTGCTGGCGATGTTTGAAAGCCTCGATCGTGAAGGCGAGCCGCTGACCGCGCTGGTCAATAATGCGGGGATTCTGTTTGAGCAATCCACCATCGAGAATCTCTCCGCCGAGCGTATTAACCGCGTCCTGGCGACCAACGTTACGGGCTACTTCCTCTGCTGCCGGGAAGCGGTAAAACGCATGTCCTTCAAACATGGCGGCAAGGGCGGGGCGATAGTGAATGTCTCTTCCGCGGCGTCCCGCCTGGGCGCACCGGGTGAATATGTGGATTACGCCGCGTCCAAGGGGGCGGTGGATTCGCTGACAACGGGGCTGTCGCTGGAGGTGGCGGCGCAGGGCATTCGCGTCAACTGCGTCCGTCCGGGCCTGATCTATACCGATATTCATGCTTCGGGCGGAGAACCGGGGCGAGTGGACCGCGTGAAAGCGTTACTGCCGATGCAGCGCGGCGGCCAGCCGGAAGAGGTCGCCCAGGCGATTGTCTGGCTGCTGAGCGAAAAGGCGTCGTACGTGACGGGGAGTTTTATTGAGTTAGCGGGCGGGAAATAAGCCGGGTGGCGGCCCGGCCTCCTATTCGTGTAGGCCCGGTAAGCGCAGTGCCACCGGGCAAAAAATCACAGCGCCTCGCCGTTGCTGGCAATCACGCCTTTATACCACTCGAAGCTCTTCTTGCGGGAACGCGACATGTCGCCCGTGCCGTCGTCGTGCTTGTTCACGTAGATAAAGCCGTAGCGCTTGCTGTACTGGCCGGTGGTGAACGACACGCAGTCGATACAGCCCCATGGCGTATAGCCCATCAGATCGACGCCATCGTGGGTGACGGCTTTGATCATCTCCTCCACGTGGGCACGCAGGTAGTCGATGCGATAGTCATCGTTGATGCTGCCGTCTTCTTCCACCTTGTCGTAGGCACCGAAGCCGTTTTCAACGATAAACAGCGGCTTCTGGTAACGCTCGTACAGTTCGCACAGGGAATAGCGCAGGCCCACCGGGTCAATCTGCCAGCCCCAGTCGGACGCCTTCACGTGCGGGTTCGGCACGCTGCCTTCGAAACCGGAAATGGCATCGCCGGTGCCGCCTTCCGCCTTCACCGCGTTGGTCATGTAGTAGCTGAAGCCCAGGTAGTCGCAGGTGCCTTCGCGCAGGATCTGCTCGTCACCCGCTTCCATTTTGATGGAGAAGCCACGACGCTCCCATTCGTTCAGCACGTAGGACGGGTAGTAGCCGCGCAGCTGGACGTCGGTAAAGACGTAGCGCTCGCGCATCGATTCCTGGGCGAACATCACGTCTTCCGGTTTGCAGGAGAACGGATAGAGCGCCACCATCGCCAGCATGCAGCCGACTTTCATCTCCGGGTTGATGCGGCGCGCGGCCTTCACCGCCAGGGCGCTGGCCACAAACTGATGATGCAGGACCTGGTACATGGTCTCTTCCGGATTTTCATGTTCCGTATAGACCACGCCCGAGCAGCAGTAGCCGAAGAGCGGGGCGCGCCAGTTACGCTGGTTGTTGATTTCGTTGAAGGTCATCCAGTATTTGACCTTGTTTTTGTAGCGCTCGAAGACCACTTCCGCGAAGCGTACAAAGAAATCGACCACTTTACGGTTGGTCCAGCTGCCGTACTCCTTCACCAGGTTCAGCGGCATTTCGAAGTGGGAGAGGGTGATCACCGGTTCGATGTTGTATTTCAGCAGCTCATCGAACATGTCGTCGTAAAACTTCAGCCCTTCTTCGTTTGGCTGCGTTTCGTCACCGTTCGGGAAGATACGCGTCCAGGCAATCGAGGTGCGGAAACACTTGAAGCCCATCTCGGCAAACAGCTTGATGTCTTCTTTGTAATGGCCGTGGAAATCAATCGCCTCATGGTTGGGATAGTATTTTCCCGGCACCACGTCCTGCGTGATTTCGCGCGGCACGCCGTGTGCGCCGCCCGTCAATACGTCGCAAATGCTTGGCCCTTTGCCGCCTTTGTTCCAGCCGCCTTCAACCTGGTGAGCGGCAACCGCGCCACCCCATAAAAAATCTTTTGGTAAGGTCAATTTTTTCATCGCTGCTATTCTCAATAAATGGCTTATTGGCATCGAGTCTAGCAAAGCGAAATTAAATGTCACGATATAACAAATTGGGCATAATGTGATTTGTCACATCAAAAAAACAGGATGTTTTATTCTGCAAGTTTCTTCGCCAGCTTACGGCCGAGAGATTCCAGAATATAGATGACGGGAATTTGCGTGGTGATATCGTAGACGCCTGCAATACGCGTCTGGGGAACGTGCCAGGAGAGATTAAAGTCCGCCAGTTTTGCGAGACGCGAGTGCTCGTGGCTGGTAATGGAGAGCACCTTGCAGTGATGCAGGCTAAACTGGCTGGCGAAGCGCAGGATTTCCTCGGTCTCACCCGAGACGGAGAGCACAATCGCCAGCGCATTTTTCGCCATGTCATTGGTGACCGGGAAATAAGGGTCATCAATATGGTTACTGAATTTTCCGATATTAGAAAAGAAACGTGCGCCATATTTTGCCAGCGAGCCTGACGTTCCTGCGCCGACAAATATAATGCGTTCCGACGATAAAATAATATCGACCGCACTATCTAACAACGCGTCGAACTCTTCATTATTTACGCTTTTAAAGAAGCTGATAATTTCGCTGGCGCCAAAGTTCGCCTGCTGGGGTTCATTCTGCTCGAGATAGAGCTTAAAGCGCACGCGAAACTCCGAGTAGCCTTCGCAGTTAAGCTTGCGGCAAAAGCGCAGGATGGTGGTCGTCGAGACACCCGCCGCATCCGCCAGCTCGCGGATGGTCATGTACATGACTTTGTCACGGTTTTTAATGACATAGTTGTAGACCATCATCTCCAGATTATTGAGACTGGCAATGGCGGATTGGGTGAACATACTCACAGTGGCATAACTCTTATTCAGACCTCATGTATCCATCATAACATGCGGCCAGACGGCAGGATCCATTTTTATGCTCTTGATTCTTAATGGTTAAATTTTAATGTGAACAAATGTTAGGTGAAAAATTTATTTATGCCTATGATTTATAGTCATAAATTTTGATGTGAAATTATTTTAGCTAACAGGTGTTCACTGGAATCATTCTCAGTTAGCATAGTGATGCGATGAATAATCATCTTTTGTTTTCCCGGAGTTTTGTATGGTGAGCAGACCATTAATCGCACAGGGATATTCGCTGGCTGAGGAAATAGCCAACAGCATCAGCCACGGCATTGGCCTGGTGTTTGGGATTGTCGGTTTAGTGTTATTGCTGGTGCAGGCGGTAGACGCCGATGCCAGCGCGATGGCGATTACCAGCTACAGCCTCTATGGCGGGAGCATGATCCTGCTGTTTCTGGCCTCGACGCTGTATCACGCGATCCCGCATCAGCGGGCCAAGATGTGGCTCAAGAAATTTGACCACTGCGCTATCTATCTTCTCATTGCAGGTACCTACACGCCGTTTCTGCTGGTGGGGCTCAACTCACCGCTGTCGCGCGGGCTGATGATCGTTATCTGGAGCCTGGCGCTGCTCGGGATCCTGTTTAAGCTCACCATCGCGCACCGGTTTAAGGTGCTGTCGCTGGTTACCTATCTGACCATGGGCTGGCTGTCGCTGATCGTGGTGTACCAGCTGGCAATCAAACTGTCGATAGGGGGCGTAACGCTGCTTGCCTTAGGCGGCGTGGTGTATTCGCTCGGCGTGATTTTTTACGTCTGCAAGCGCATTCCGTACAACCATGCTATCTGGCACGGCTTTGTGCTGGGCGGCAGCGTGTGCCACTTTTTGGCGATTTATTTGTATGTGGGGCAGGTGTAGTTTTTCGTCGGGTGGCGGCTTCGCCTTACCCGACCTACGGGATAAGTAGGCCCGGTAAGCGCAGCGCCACCGGGCGATACAGCATCACTCTTCCAGAGAATACGGCAGCGGCTCGATGCTCAGCGTGTTCACATCGTCACGCACGCGGAACACGCTGTCAGCTTCCATGTCGTTGTTCATAACGGCCTGCACCAAAAGACGTCCATCATCCAGCTGTACGGCGGCTAATACGGTGCCGGTTCGGCGCCAGTTTTCACCCATCTTTAGCTCTAAATCTTCCCCTGCTTCAGGTACGCGGCTGGCATGGCCCGCAAGTGTCCATAACGCGCGTTTGTTTGCCCCGCGGAATTTTGCTCGTGCGACCATCTCCTGGCCGGTGTAGCAGCCTTTTTTAAAGCTGATGCCGCCCAGCGCCTGCAGGTTCGTTGCCTGAGGAATAAACTGCGCGCTGTTTGCAGCGTCAATGATCGGCAGACCCGCTTCGATGTTCAGCGCCAGCCACTGCTGGCTGTTGTTGAGCTGCGCTTCGCCGCGCAGCGCTTCGGTCACGCGTTCGGCAGTTGCCGCATCCGTGACTAACAGGAAACGCTCCGCCGGGTGTTCAAACCACAGGATTGAGGTGGCGCCTTCGCTGACGAGCTGCTTTTCGGCATCCGGCAGTTCGCTGAACAGGTTTTTCAGCGCCGCACGCGCCTGGAAGCCGGCCACACCCAGCAGGACATGTTCGTCGTCTGCGGCAATGGTGACTTTGGAAAAGACCGCGTATTTTTTCAGCTCTTTGAGCTGGGCGTCTCGCAGGCTGCGGCGCTCAATAAAGGCAAAGCCGTCCTGACGGCGGAACAGACGCAGGTTGCTCCACATTTTGCCTTTTGGGTCGCAATGGGCGGCCAGCAGGTGCTGGTGTTCGGTCATCTGGCTGACGTCTGCGGTCACCTGGCCCTGCAGATATTTTTCGGCGTCGGCACCGGTGAGCGTTGCCAGCGCCCAGTCATCAAGAGAAATAAGCGTCAGCGGCAGACGCGCAGAGGCGGCGGGCTGGCGAGGAGAAAATGGTGTAAAGGCCATAACGATATCCTGAATTGCTTAACGCTTTGATAATGCCTAATGGTAAAAGAGCCTGCAGGCAATGCAAGCGCTTTCAACAGGCCATTTGTGCCATAAACCGGTTCTGCGTAGCGCCACGCAAAATAGTGTAATCCGCTGTCTTTGTAGGGATTATTCTGGAAGCCTGCTCGTTGATCGCAATATTCCAGTAATGAAACGGTCAAAAACACGTTACACTAGCTGGTGTCCCCGTAGAGAAATAAAGAACACCGAATGGGGTACCGACTGTGCCAAACGTAATGCAGGAAACTGAACATGGATATTAACAACAAGGCCCGTATTCACTGGGCGTGCCGTCGCGGCATGCGTGAACTTGATATTTCCATCATGCCTTTCTTCGAATATGAGTATGACACCTTAAGCGACGACGATAAGCGTCTGTTTGTTCGCCTGCTTGAGTCTGACGATCCGGATTTATTCAACTGGCTGATGAACCACGGCAAACCCGCCGACACCGAGTTGCAACGGATGGTGCAATTAATTCAAACACGGAATCGGGAACGTGGTCCTGTGGCAATCTGATCTTCGCGTCTCGTGGCGCTCGCAGTGGATGTCTTTATTGCTCCACGGCCTGGTTGCGGCCTTTGTGTTACTGATGCCGTGGCCACTGAGCTATACGCCGCTGTGGCTGCTGCTACTTTCGTTTGTCGTTTTTGACAGCGTACGCAGCCAGCGTCGCATTAATGCCCGTCAGGGAGAGATCAAGTTACTGATGGATTCCCGCCTGCGCTGGCAGGGAAAAGAGTGGGATATTCTCGGTATGCCCTGGATGCTCAACTGCGGCATGATGTTACGGCTACGCAAGGTGGACGGCGGGCGTTGCCAGCATCTTTGGCTGGCGGCTGACAGTATGGATGCTGCCGAGTGGCGAGACCTGCGCCGGATGCTATTGCAACAGACGACGCAGGGGTAATACGCGTTAGCTAAACTTTTCTGCCATTTCGCCGAGAATCTGCTCGCACCAGGTTTGCAGACGTTCATCGCTAAGATCGTACTGGTTGGTTTCATCCAGCGCGAGCCCAACAAACAGCTCGCCGTCGGCAGTAATCGGTTTTTTACTGGTGAACTCGTAACCTTCGGTTGGCCAGTAGCCGATGAACGACACCCCTTTCGGCGCCAGCTTGTCGTGCAGCATGCCGAGCGCGTCCAGGAACCATTCCCCGTAACCCAGCTGATCTCCCATGCCGTACATGGCAATGATCTTGCCGTCGAGATTGACTGAATCGAGTTGATCCCAGATGGCTTCCCAGTCTTCCTGTATTTCACCGAAATCCCAGGTTGGGATGCCGAGGATCAGTACATCGTACTGTTCCATCAGCGCGACCGCGTCATCTTTCAGGTTATGCAACGTCACCAGTTCCGGGCCAATGATGTCGCGAATTTTCTCTGCCGCCATTTCGGTGTAGCAGGTGCTGGAACCATAGAACAGACCAATATTCATCGCGTAACTATCTCAATTCATGCTTTGACTTTGCGCGTAGTGTACCAGAAACCGGTCACAATCAGGCATAATGGCCTGACTGCAGAATCAAAGGGGCTGATGTGGAAAAGGATCTCGCACTCGTTGAACAGTTTCTCGACGCGCTGTGGCTGGAAAAAAATCTGGCCGAGAATACGCTCAGCGCCTACCGGCGCGATCTTACCATGCTGGTGGAGTGGCTGGCCCGTCGGCAGCTCTCGCTGGCGAGCGCGCAAAGCGACGACCTGCAGGCGCTGCTCGGTGAACGTGTAGAAGGGGGATACAAAGCCACCAGCTCTGCACGCTTGCTCAGCGCCATGCGTCGGCTGTTCCAGCATCTCTACCGTGAGAAGATCCGCGAAGACGATCCCAGCGCGCTGCTGGCATCCCCTAAGCTCCCGCAGCGGCTGCCGAAAGATCTCAGCGAAGCACAAGTTGAGAGATTATTACAGTCACCGGCTGTTGACCTGCCGCTGGAGTTACGCGATAAAGCCATGCTTGAGCTATTGTATGCTACTGGCCTGCGCGTTTCGGAGCTGGTTGGCCTGACGATGAGCGACATCAGCCTGCGTCAGGGCGTGGTGCGCGTCATCGGTAAAGGAAACAAGGAAAGGCTGGTTCCGCTGGGCGAAGAGGCGGTTTACTGGCTGGAAACGTATCTGGAGCACGGTCGCCCGTGGCTGCTCAACGGCGCGTCTATCGACGTTCTGTTTCCGAGCCAGCGCGCGCAGCAGATGACGCGGCAAACGTTCTGGCATCGCATTAAGCATTACGCCACACTGGCCGGTATCGACAGTGAAAAGCTTTCGCCGCACGTATTGCGTCATGCCTTCGCGACGCATCTGCTCAACCACGGCGCGGATTTACGCGTGGTGCAGATGCTGCTGGGACATAGCGATCTTTCCACGACGCAAATTTACACCCATGTCGCGACGGAACGCCTGCGGCAGCTACACCAACAGCACCACTCTCGTGCGTGAGTGCCGACGAATTGTAACAGGATCAACTATGAAAAAGAGTTTCGCGCTGTTCACCCTGCTGGCAGCCTCCTTCACCGGTTTCGCCCATGCTGACGACGCCGCTATCAAACAGTCGCTCGCTAAGCTTGGCGTCACCGGCAGCGATATTCAGCCAGCACCGGTCGCCGGGATGAAAACGGTACTGACCAACAGCGGCGTGCTGTACGTCACCGAAGACGGTAAACACATTATTCAGGGGCCGATGTACGACGTGAGCGGCGCGCAGCCGGTCAACGTGACCAACCAGCTGCTGATGAAAAACCTGAACGCGCTCGAAAAAGAGATGATCGTCTATAAGGCGGCGCAGGAAAAACACGTTATTACCGTCTTCACCGATATCACCTGCGGCTACTGCCACAAGCTGCATGAAGAGATGAAAGACTACAACGCGCTGGGTATTACCGTGCGTTACCTGGCCTTCCCGCGCGCGGGCGTGCAGAGCCAGCCGGAGCAGGACATGAAGGCCATCTGGTGTGCAAAAGACCGCAACAAAGCGTTTGACGACGCGATGAACGGCAAAGGCGTTAAGCCGGCCTCCTGCGACATTGATATCGCTAACCACTACGCGCTGGGCGTGCAGTTTGGCGTGAGCGGTACGCCAGCGATTGTCCTGAGCAACGGGTACGTCGTTCCGGGCTATCAGGGACCAAAAGAGATGAAAGAGTTCCTCGACGCGCACCAGAAACAGGTTAGTGGTAAATAATCCGCGTGAAAGCCCCGATAAAATTGCGCCGCCGCGAGGCGGTTGAACCGATTGATTTGCCGGACGATCTCCCGCCGCTGCTGAAGCGCCTCTACGCCAGCCGCGGCGTGCGTCGTGCTGAGGATCTTGAACGTAGCGTAAAAGGGATGCTGCCCTGGCAGCAGCTGAACGGCATCGAAAAAGCCACTGAAATGCTCTACAACGCCCTGCGTGAGAACACGCGTATTGTGGTAGTAGGGGATTTCGATGCCGACGGCGCAACCAGCACCGCGCTGAGCGTGCTCAGCCTGCGCGCGCTGGGCTGCGATAACGTCACGTATCTGGTGCCGAACCGTTTTGAGGACGGCTACGGACTCAGCCCGGAAGTGGTCGATCAGGCCCACGCCCGCGGTGCGCAGATGATCATGACCGTCGATAACGGGATCTCTTCCCATGCGGGGGTCGATCATGCCCACGCGCTGGGGATCCCGGTGCTGGTTACCGATCACCATCTCCCCGGTGAAACGCTGCCTGCCGCCGACGCGATTATTAACCCCAACCTGCGCGACTGTGATTTTCCGTCGAAATCCCTCGCGGGCGTAGGCGTGGCGTTTTATCTGATGCTGGCGCTGCGTACCCTGTTACGCGACAAGGGCTGGTTCGAATCCCGCGGTATTGCCGCACCGAACCTGGCCGAATATCTCGATCTGGTGGCGCTGGGTACCGTCGCTGACGTGGTGCCGCTCGATACCAATAACCGTATTTTGACCTGGCAGGGCTTGAGCCGTATCCGGGCGGGCAAGTGCCGTCCGGGGATCAAGGCGCTGCTGGAAATCGCCAACCGCGACCCGCTCAAGCTGGCGGCAAGCGATTTGGGCTTTGCGCTCGGGCCGCGCCTGAACGCTGCCGGAAGACTGGACGATATGTCCGTTGGCGTCGCGCTGCTGCTGTGCGACAACCTCGGTGAGGCGCGCGTGCTGGCCAACGAGCTGGACGCCCTGAACCAGACACGTAAAGAGATTGAGCAGGGAATGCAGGCCGAAGCGCTGACCCTGTGCGAAAAACTGGAGCGCAGCGGCGACATGCTGCCGGGCGGCCTGGCGATGTACCATCCCGAGTGGCATCAGGGCGTGGTCGGCATTCTGGCGTCGCGCATTAAAGAGCGCTTCCACCGCCCGGTGATTGCGTTCGCCCCCGCGGGCGACGGCACGCTGAAAGGCTCTGGCCGCTCGATTCAGGGCCTACATATGCGCGACGCGCTGGAACGGCTCGATACGTTGTATCCGGGCCTGATGATCAAGTTCGGCGGCCATGCGATGGCGGCTGGCCTGTCGCTGGAAGAGGCGAAATTCGACGAGTTTCAGCGCCTGTTCGGCGAGCTGGTCACCGACTGGATTGACCCGGCCCTGCTGCAGGGGGAAGTGGTGTCCGATGGCGAGCTTTCACCGCTTGAGATGACGATGGACGTGGCGCAAATGCTCCGCGATGCCGGTCCATGGGGGCAGATGTTCCCGGAGCCGCTGTTCGATGGCCGTTTCCGCCTGCTGCAGCAGCGCATCGTCGGCGAGCGTCATCTGAAGGTGATGGTTGAACCGGTCGGCGGCGGCCCGCTGCTGGACGGCATTGCCTTTAACGTTGACACGGCGGTATGGCCGGACAACGGCGTGCGCGAGGTCGAGCTGGCGTACAAACTGGACATCAACGAGTTTCGCGGCAACCGCACCCTTCAGATCATCATCGACAATATCTGGCCAATTTAGCGGCAGTAATCTCTATAAAAAAGGGCGTGGATTCGGTACAATCCCGCTCTTATCACCGCATTTTGACAAGTCCATAAAAGAAAACAGACCATGTTTGAAATTAATCCGGTAAAAAACCGTATTCAGGACCTCACGGAGCGCTCTGACGTTCTTAGGGGGTATCTTTGACTACGATGCCAAGAAAGAGCGTCTTGAAGAAGTAAACGCCGAGCTGGAACAGCCGGACGTCTGGAACGAACCTGAACGCGCACAGGCGCTGGGTAAAGAGCGTTCCTCTCTCGAAGCTATCGTAGATACGCTGGATCAAATGGCCCAGGGGCTGGAAGATGTTTCCGGTTTGCTGGAGCTGGCCGTCGAAGCCGACGACGAAGAGACCTTTAACGAAGCCGTAGCAGAACTCGACGTGCTGGAAGAGAAGCTGGCGCAGCTTGAATTCCGTCGCATGTTCTCCGGCGAATACGACAGCGCTGACTGCTATCTTGATATTCAGGCAGGTTCCGGCGGTACCGAAGCGCAGGACTGGGCCAGCATGCTGATGCGTATGTATCTGCGCTGGGCCGAAGCGCGCGGCTTCAAAACCGAAATTATCGAAGAGTCTGAAGGTGAAGTGGCCGGTATTAAATCCGTCACCATCAAGATCATCGGTGATTACGCCTACGGCTGGCTGCGCACCGAAACGGGCGTTCACCGCCTGGTGCGTAAGAGCCCGTTCGACTCCGGTGGCCGTCGTCATACCTCCTTCAGCTCCGCGTTTGTTTACCCGGAAGTTGATGAAGATATCGATATCGAAATTAACCCGGCGGACCTGCGTATCGACGTTTATCGCGCATCCGGCGCGGGCGGCCAGCACGTTAACCGTACGGAATCTGCGGTGCGTATTACCCACATTCCAACCGGGCTGGTCACGCAATGCCAGAACGACCGTTCCCAGCATAAGAACAAAGACCAGGCCATGAAGCAGATGAAAGCGAAGCTTTATGAGCTGGAGATGCAGAAGAAAAATGCTGAGAAACAGGCGATGGAAGACAACAAGTCTGACATCGGCTGGGGCAGCCAGATCCGTTCTTACGTCCTTGATGACTCCCGCATCAAAGACCTGCGTACCGGGGTTGAAACCCGCAACACGCAGGCGGTGCTGGACGGCAGCCTGGACCAATTTATCGAAGCAAGTTTGAAAGCAGGGTTATGAGGAACCAACATGTCTGAACAACAAGCACAGGGCGCTGACGCGGTAGTCGATCTTAACAACGAACTGAAAACCCGCCGCGAGAAGCTGGCAGCGCTGCGCGAGCAGGGCGTGCCGTTCCCGAACGATTTTCGTCGTGACCACACCTCAGACCAACTGCACGCTGACTTCGACGCGAAAGAGAACGAAGAGCTGGAAGCGCTGAACGTTGAAGTGGCCGTTGCGGGCCGCATGATGACCCGTCGTATCATGGGGAAAGCCTCCTTCGTGACCCTGCAGGACGTTGGCGGCCGTATTCAGCTGTACGTGTCCCGTGACGATCTGCCGGAAGGCATCTACAACGAGCAGTTCAAGAAGTGGGACCTGGGCGATATCCTGGGCGCGAAAGGTAAACTGTTCAAAACCAAAACCGGTGAACTGTCTATCCATTGCACCGAGCTGCGTCTGCTGACCAAAGCCCTGCGCCCGCTGCCTGACAAATTCCACGGCCTGCAGGATCAGGAAGCGCGCTATCGTCAGCGCTACCTGGATCTCATCTCTAACGATGAATCCCGCAAGACCTTCAAAATTCGCTCCCAGATTATGGCCGGTATCCGCCAGTTCATGGTGAACCGCGACTTTATGGAAGTGGAAACCCCGATGATGCAGGTGATCCCTGGCGGCGCGTCTGCGCGTCCGTTCATCACCCATCACAACGCCCTGGACCTGGACATGTACCTGCGTATCGCGCCGGAACTGTACCTGAAGCGTCTGGTGGTTGGTGGTTTTGACCGCGTGTTCGAGATCAACCGTAACTTCCGTAACGAAGGGATCTCCGTTCGTCATAACCCAGAGTTCACCATGATGGAACTCTATATGGCGTACGCGGATTACAAAGATCTGATCGAGCTGACCGAATCCCTGTTCCGTACCCTGGCTCAGGATATTCTGGGCACCACGCAGGTTCCTTACGGTGAAGAAGTCTTCGACTTCGGCAAGCCGTTCGAAAAACTGACCATGCGCGAAGCGATCAAGAAGTACCGTCCGGAAACCAACATGGCCGATCTGGATAACTTCGATTCTGCGAAAGCGATCGCCGAAAGCATCGGTATCAAGGTTGAGAAGAGCTGGGGTCTGGGCCGTATCGTGACCGAGATCTTCGAAGAAGTGGCCGAAGCGCACCTGATTCAGCCGACCTTCATCACCGAATACCCGGCGGAAGTCTCTCCGCTGGCGCGTCGTAATGACGAGAACCCGGAGATCACTGACCGCTTCGAATTCTTCATCGGCGGCCGTGAAATCGGCAACGGCTTTAGCGAGCTGAACGATGCAGAAGACCAGGCTCAGCGCTTCCAGGATCAGGTTGACGCGAAGGCGGCAGGCGACGACGAAGCGATGTTCTTCGACGAAGACTACGTGACCGCGCTGGAGCACGGCCTGCCACCAACGGCGGGTCTGGGTATTGGTATCGACCGTATGGTGATGCTGTTCACCAACAGCCACACCATCCGCGACGTGATCCTGTTCCCGGCGATGCGCCCGGTGAAATAAGGCGTTAAGATGTAAAAAAAGCCCCGAAAGGGGCTTTTTTATTGCGCCGCGAAGGCTATGAGTTTTTCGCGGGCGGTCGTCGCTTCCATGACCATCCACGGGCTGAAGGCCCAGGGCGTCGCGTCCAGCGCACGGAATAGCGCATCAAGCTCAACCCACTGATAGTCCATCACTTCATCTTCGTTTATCGTCACGTCATTGGTGATGCGGGCGGCGAACACCGGGCAAATTTCGTTTTCCACGATCCCGGACGGGTCGGTTTCCCGATAGCGAAATTCAGGGGCGACGGCGGTGATATCGGTCAGTTCTGCGCCCACTTCGAAGCGGCAGCGGCGGATTATCGCCTGGACTGTCTCTTCACCCGACTGCGGGTGGCCGCACACGGAGTTGGTCCAGACGCCGGGCCAGGCTTTTTTGCTTAAGGCGCGTCGGGTGATCAGACATTCGCCTTTTGCGTTAAAAAGCCAGGAAGAGAACGCCAGATGCAGCGGGGTGTGTAACGTGTGCGCGGCATACTTTTCCTGAGTGCCAATCACCATTCCCTGGTCGTTTACCAAAATAACGTGTTCTTGAATACTCATTGATGCTCCAGTGCCAAATTGCCGAGTGGTTCAGCACCATCAGCCGAAGCATTATACTGCATTCTTATACGAACGGTTTGGCTCGTAGAGCGGAAAAGGGCATGACCCCTGTTCGTTTTGGCTGTTATCATAGTGCGCCATTCACGCTGACCGAGGATCTGTTTTGTTTGCAGGAAGCCTGACGAGAAAACCCCTTACCGCTATTTTTTGCCTGACGCTGACGCTATTACTGGTGGGCTGTTCAGGGAGCAAATCTTCGGATACGGGAAGCTATTCCGGTTCGGTCTACACCGTCAAACGCGGGGACACTCTGTACCGGATTTCGCGCGCAACGGGAACCAGCGTGAAGGATCTGGCGCGTCTGAATAACCTTTCTCCGCCCTACACCATCGAGGTGGGGCAGCAGCTGAAGGTTAGCGGCGGATCGTCCTCCGGTAAAAAATCCTCTTCGAAAGGCAAAACCGCCAAAGTGACGCCGTCCTATCAGGTGCCACAATCGTCATGGCCGCCGGTTGGACAGCGCTGCTGGATTTGGCCTGCCAGCGGTAAAGTGGTCGCCCCTTACTCACTCTCTGAAGGTGGCAACAAGGGTATTGATATCGCCGCTGCGCGCGGTACGCCGGTTTATGCCTCCGGCGCCGGGAAGGTGGTTTATGTGGGGAACCAGCTGCGCGGCTACGGTAACCTGATCATGATTAAGCATGGCGAAGACTACATCACGGCCTATGCGCACAACGACACGATGCTGGTCAACAACGGGCAGAACGTCAAAGCCGGGCAGAAGATTGCCACCATGGGCAGTACCGGTACGGATTCAGTGAAGCTGCATTTCCAGATTCGCTACAAGGCGACGGCCATCGATCCGCAGCGCTATCTTCCTGCGCCCGGCAGCAAACCGAAGTGCTAAGTGATTATTTAATCGCCGGTTAGTTGTGAAGAGGCTTGTATGAAGGTGCGTAAGGTCTATAATGCCTTACGCACCTCAAAGCGGGCGTAGTTCAATGGTAGAACGAGAGCTTCCCAAGCTCTATACGAGGGTTCGATTCCCTTCGCCCGCTCCAGAATTCCCCTAACGTATTCATTCCACTATCTTTTTCTAAACCATACGTGACGGCGCTCGTGATCCTCCTACAAAGGGGTCATACAGCCGATGGCGCAGCGTGATAATCTATATCGACGTCCAAGTGGTATCTATGTTCTGCGGATCACCGTTCCGGTTCGTTATCGCGCCCTGATAGGGCAGCGTGAAATTCATGCATCTATCAAGGCGTCATCGACGCGCGGCGCAGACATAAATCGTAAGATGTGCCAAACGCACCAGGAAGCTATGTGGCGCTTTTTTTATTAAGGGTAGTATTTTCATAGTGCCAAATTTTGAGGCGCTTAAAATGCGTCTGGTGAATCCATATAACCTACGATTGCACCCGCAGCCCTTCCACGTTTCTAGTTGGTAGATTCATCACTGTTTTAATGCTGGTCTCTATGCTGCCAACGATGTTTTCGCGTGGACCGCTGTGCCAGTCATCGCTTGCGTAAAAAGCATTGAGAGCCGCAGCCATTTTTCAGCGCTGTCAAAGGTGCGAATGAGGTAGTAGCAATCCGGGTCATGAAGCGAGTTGCCAAACGAAACAACATCGATCCCATGGCGGCGGTATAAAGTGTCTGCTGAACTGACCGATAGGTAATGACTCCAACTTACTGATAGTGTTTTATGTTCAGATAATGCCCGATGACTTTGTCATGCAGCTCCACCGATTTTGAGAACGACAGTGACT
>NZ_JBMKHB010000005.1:0-192090 GCF_049238285.1 Enterobacter cloacae complex sp. IR53041
AACTTTTGCTTTGCCACGGAACGGTCTGCGTTGTCGGGAAGATACGTGATCTGATCCTTCAACTCAGCAAAAGTTCGATTTATTCAACAAAGCCACTTATCTTCCTAAATTGCTGGCAGCTGCGACAGGATCAACTTTTCCTAATGTTAGCAAAGACCTTATTAATAATATTCCAGTAAGTGTTTTACCTGTTGAGAATGCTTGTAATATTAGTAAGCTCATCGAATTGCAGGAAGAGAAAGTATTCACGAATAATCAGATAAACCAAACCCTCGAACAAATGGCACAAGCCCTGTTCAAAAGCTGGTTTGTTAATTTTGAACCCGTAAAGGCCAAAATGGCAGTGCTGGAAGCGGGCGGTTCGCAGGAAGACGCGATGCTTGCCGCTATGACAGCGATTTCCGGAAAAGATGATGATGCGCTGGTGGTTTTTGAGCGTGAACACCCTGAACAATATGCCGAGTTAAAAGCCACGGCAGAACTGTTTCCGTCCGCGATGCAGGATAGTGAGTTGGGAAATATCCCTGTGACATGGGAGTTAGGGAAGCTTCAAGATTTGTTGGTATTACAGAGAGGTTTTGATCTCCCTTCATCGGCACGAAAAGATGGTGAGTTTCCTCTGATTGCCGCCAGTGGCCCCAACGGTACTCATAATGTGGCAATGGCTAAAGCTCCGGGCGTTATAACTGGTCGTTCTGGTGTGCTTGGTAAAGTTTATTTAACGCTTGAAGATTATTGGCCATTGAATACAACCCTTTGGGTAAAGGAATTCAAACGTGCAACACCCTGTTACGCTTATGAGTTGCTGCGACTATTAGATATGAAAGCGTTTAATGCAGGTTCAGCTGTTCCTTCTTTGAACCGTAATCATATACATAGTTTGAGCTATCCACTCCCCCCTATGGCATTAGTAAATTTGTTTGAATCATCAGCCTTGCTTTTGCATCAGCGTGCACATGTAAATTTAAAACACTCTCAATCTTTGGCATTACTCCGCGACACCCTTCTCCCCAAACTCCTCTCGGGTGAAATCACCCTACCGGAAGCCGAGCAGGCGGTAAGTGAGGCGGAAAATGTATAAAGTCGATACGCCGACCAATAGTCTGCATTCTCTGCAAGAGGTGTCGTTCAGCAGCCTCGGCTTTCGCGAGCGCGATCACCTGCAGGAGTGGCTGGCAAAGAATCCCCAGGCGTTAACCCGCGACAACGACGATGAGTTGCTGATTATCCAGAAAGAGTTCGCCGGTTTTGACGACACCAAAGAACGTCTCGATCTGCTGGCGCTCGATAAAAAAGGCAACCTGGTCATCATCGAAAATAAGCTTGATGATTCCGGGCGCGACGTCGTCTGGCAGGCGCTGAAATATGCCGGCTACTGCGCCAACCTGCGTCAGGAGAGCGTGGTGGAGATCTTCCAGCTTTATCTGGATCAGTATGAGCCCAACGAGAACCGCCAGGCGGCAGAGGTCATCGCCGAATTTATGGGCTGGGAAAGCCTGAAAGAAGGGGTGCTCAACCGCAAAGGCACCCAGCGCGTCATCATGGTTGCGGCCAATTTCCGCAAAGAGGTCACCAATACCGCGCTGTGGTTGATGCAGTTTGGTATCCGCGCCCAGTGCTTCAAAGTGACCCCCTACCGTTTTGGTGAAGACGTGTTTGTCGATATCCGCCAGGTTATCCCAACCCCGGAAGCGGAGTCGTACATGATTGGCATGGCGCAAAAAGAGGCGGAAGAGCAGTCCACCTCCAGCAGTAGCGAACTGCAGCAGCGTCACTATCTGCGCCGCGAGTTCTGGACGATGGCGCTGGAAAAATTCCGCACCAGCCCCTGTTCACTGTTTAACAACCGCGCTCCCTCAACCGATCACTGGCTGGCTGCCGGGTCGGGCGTTAGCGGCGTGCCGTTTGAGCTTATCTTTTCCCAGAAAGACGCTCGCGTGCAGCTCAATATTTCGCGCGGAGATGCGCTGGAAAACACCTGGTTATTTGAACGCCTTCAGGAACGTAAAACGCACATTGAATCGCTGTTTGGCGAGCCGCTCGACTGGCGGTTGCTGCCAGAGCGAAAAAGCTGCCAGATCGTCTGTTCAAAGACGTTTGACGGCGGCAATAAAGAGATCTGGCCTGTCATTATCGACTGGATGATGGATAGCATGAACCGTCTGGAAAAAGCGATCCGCCCGAGCCTGCTGGAACTGGCGATTGAGCTGAAACAGACCGGTATGATCACCGAGGGAGAGGAAGAGTAATGCTGAGCGAAGACGATTTAGAGCAGCAATGCCTGAAATGGTTTGCTGAACAGGACTGGGAAGTGCTGCACGGGCCAGATATCGCGCCGGATGGCGACAACCCGCTGCGTGCTTCATTTCATGATGTGTTTCTGCGCCCGGTGATGCTGGAGCAGCTGCAAACCATCAACCCCCATCTCCCTGTTTCCGTGCTGGAAGAGGTGATACTCCGTATTACCCGCCCCGAAAGCCCGGATCTGGTCGTCAGCAACAAAGCATTCCATCACCTGTTGCTCGACGGCGTACCCGTTGAGTACAAGCGTGAAGACAAAACGGTTCACGATAAAGCCCTGCTGATGGATTTCAACCATCCCGGCAATAACCGCTTTATGGTCGTAAATCAGGTGGCTATTCAGGGGATAAAACAGGTTCGTCGTCCGGATATTATCTGCTATATCAACGGCCTGCCGGTGGCGGTGATTGAGCTGAAAAGCCCGATTGATGCCAATGCCGATATCTGGGCTGCGTTTAACCAGCTGCAGACCTATAAAAACGAACTCAGCGACCTGTTTATCTGTAACGAAGCGCTGGTAGTGAGCGACGGGCAAAATGCGCGTATCGGCTCTCTGACCGCTGATGAAGAGCGTTTTCTGCCGTGGAAAACGGTGGCGAACGAAGATGATAAACCGCAGTTTCACTGGCAGCTTAAAACGGTAGTGCAGGGCTTCTTTAATAGCGAACTGCTGCTCGATTACATTCGTTTCTTTGTGCTGTTTGAAAACGATGGCAAACGGCTTATCAAAAAGATTGCCGCTTACCATCAGTTCCACGCGGTGCGTGAAGCGGTTGCGGCAACGATTGTGGCCTCTACCGGTAAACATCTTCCGCTGCGCAGCAACATTACCCCCGGCAGTAAAAAAGCGGGCGTGGTGTGGCATACCCAGGGCTCCGGCAAAAGTATCTCCATGTGCTGTTACGCCGGAAAGCTGCTGCAACAAACAGAGATGAATAATCCGACCATCGTCGTGGTGACCGACCGTAACGATCTTGACGGGCAGCTCTACGCCACGTTTTGCCAGGCGCATGATTTACTCAAGCAAACGCCGTTACAGGCCAACGACCGCGACGAACTGCGCGAGCTGCTCAACGCCCGTGAATCCGGCGGCATTATCTTTACCACCGTGCAGAAGTTTGCGCCGCTGGACAGTGAACAGAGCCATCCGGCACTTAACGTCCGCAGCAACATCGTGGTGATTTCCGATGAAGCGCACCGCAGCCAATATGGCCTGAGCGCCACGCTGGACCGGCAAACCGGGGCCTATAAATACGGCTACGCCAAGCATATGCGCGATGCGCTACCGAATGCGTCGTTTATGGGCTTCACTGGTACGCCGATTGCCTCGGAAGATAAAGATACCCGTGCCGTGTTCGGTGATTATGTCTCTATCTACGATATTCAGGATGCGGTTGATGATGGCGCGACGGTGCCGATTTACTACGAATCCCGGCTGGCAAAACTCGATCTGAACCATGACGAGCTGGAAACGCTCTCTGATCAGGTCGATGAACTGGTAGAAGACGAAGAAACGGGCCAGCAAGAAAAAACCAAAGGTGACTGGAGCCGTCTGGAAAAGCTGGTCGGTTCAGAGCCACGTATTCAGCAGGTCGCCGCCGATCTGGTTCAGCATTTTGAAACACGTAACACTGCCATGAACGGCAAGGCGATGGTTGTCGCCATGAGCCGCGAGATCTGCGTGAAACTGTACGATGCCATCGTGGCGATACGCCCTGAATGGCACAGTGAAGACGTTGAACAAGGGGCGATCAAAGTCATCATGACCGGATCGGCGTCAGATAAAGATCACCTGCAATCGCATATTTACAACAAACAGACCAAAAAACGCCTGGAAGCCCGCTTTAAAGATCTGAACGATCCGCTGAAACTGGTGATTGTGCGGGATATGTGGCTGACCGGGTTTGATGCCCCATGCTGTCACACCATGTATATCGACAAACCGATGCGCGGCCATAATTTGATGCAGGCGATTGCCCGCGTTAACCGTGTGTTCCGGGATAAACCCGGCGGGCTGGTGGTGGATTATATCGGCATTGCCAACGAGCTGAAGCAGGCGCTGAAAACCTATACCGATTCAAAAGGCAAAGGACAGACAACGGTCGATGCCAGGGAAGCCTTTGCGATTCTGCTGGAAAAAATGGATGTCATTCATGGGATGTTTGCCCGTTCGGCGGGTAAGCCGGGATTTGATTACACGGGCTTCTCCCGCGATCCGCTGGCCTTCTTGCGTGATGCCGTGAACTACATTCTGGGACTGGATGACGGTAAAAAACGCTACCTCGATGTTTCGCTGGCGATGAGTAAAGCCTGGTCACTGTGTAATACGCTGGATGAGGCGAAACCCTTACAGGAGGAGTTCGCGTTTCTTTCGGCGGTCAGGGTGGGGCTTATCAAGCTCGATCCGAAGGCAAAGTTTAGCCAGTCAGAAAAAAACTCTCTTCTGAGCAAGATCCTCGATAACGCGGTTGTCGCGACCGGGGTTGAGGATGTCTTCGCACTCGCCGGGCTGGATAAACCGAACATAGGTTTGCTGTCCGATGAGTTTTTGGAAGAAGTGCGGGAAATGCCGCAGCGTAATCTGGCAGTGGAACTGCTGGAAAAACTGCTCAATGACGGCATTCATGCCCGTTCGGGCAATAACGTGGTGCAGCAGAAGAAATACTCCGACCGACTGAAAGCGGTGCTGCTCAAATACAATAACCGCGCCATTGAGACCGCGCAGGTGATTGAAGAGCTGATCCAGATGGCGAAAGCGTTCCAGGAGGCGATGGCGCGTGATGATGCGTTAGGGCTGACCCCGGATGAAATCGCCTTCTATGATGCGCTGGCTGAAAATGAAAGTGCAGTGCGTGAACTGGGCGATGATACGCTGAGAAAGCTGGCCATCGAAGTGACATTGAAATTGCGGCAGTCCACCACCGTGGACTGGCAGGTGCGTGAAAGCGTGCGTGCCCGATTGCGTATTCTGGTGCGCCAGACGCTGCGTAAGTATAAGTATCCGCCGGACAAAACGCCGGGCGCCGTGGAACTGATTTTGAAGCAGGCAGAAGTGGTGTCGAACAGCTGGACAGTCTAAAACGTTCATCGATTATCTTGACGGAGGAGGTTCAATGTCGGTTACTGTAACAGTTGAAAAAGTAGGGGCGGCATTTGCATTGATCAAATGCCACCATAGGCCTGAAGCAGAATATGAATTTACTGGTGAGTTTCTCGGGCTTTCACACGAGCTGAAGTTTGCAGGGAAGAATTTACGAGAACTGAGAGAAACTGGCTGTTCTATTTATGGAATTTATCAGGATGAATACGGCATGACCTTACTTCCTGATCATCCCGGCATTAAACTGGCCGAAATACTAGCGGTATCAAATATAGGACTGAATAAATTTTCGGTTTACATGGGATGTCGCGAGCAAGAGATAGTTGAATTGTTGAACGGTTCAGTTTCACTGACGAAAGCTATGGCACTCCGGTTATCGCATGTAGTCGGTGGAAGTTGGTCGAAGTGGATGTTAATTCAAGAGCAGTTTGAATTACAGTTGGCACAACGAGAGATTAAAGAATTAATGATTTTGACTAATATCGGGGATGAGGTCGTTGGATTATAGTAAAACAACCATCTTTAACTGATGGGTTTGGCCTTTCCATCCATAAGAAAGGCCATTTCTGTAAAAAAATAAATTACCAGCGACTGCAGCCGAAGCTACGGTCGCCATCTCCGTATACTTTTGTATCAAGTTTAGCCAGGTAGTCAAGACGATTCAGTAATTTATTGTATTCTCCTTCAAAGTTAAAATCATTGACGTCTAATATATAACGACAATTTTCAGGGTAGTGAACCAATCCCGGATAATCATCCAGTTCCAATCCCAGTGCGCTATACCATGCTCTTACAATCATCATCCTTAAATTGCTTTCGGCCTCATAATCACCTAAATGGTAATAAGCATCTTTGTTAAAAAAAAGACCAATATGAAAATGACATTTCCCCTCTTCGGAAAACTCCCTTACCCAAACATGACGAACACGATTTGGATAAATTCGTTTACCGTTAGCTGCTCTGGCTTTCTCATTGGCCTCCAGCATTGCATTTAACGCATTACGGAAACGGGATATAGCACCAGGCTCTAGATTAGGAAAACAGCAAACAGTGTCACCTCTGTCTAAAATGGGTGGATAATGAACATCAACACGTAACGCCATTGTTCTGGGGAATTCACTGATAGCATCATTGACGACTCGTTCAATATGTTTTTTATAGGCGAGCACATGCTCACCATGGGAACCATGATATAATTCCATGCTTCGATCCTGTTGTTAGCCCTACGGCTTATGATAGCCGTATACAGTAAAATGATCAGACATAGCTGAATGTCTGTGGTTAGTTATATTAATTAACTATTAATAGTAATGACTGTTGTATAATACCTTTCCAACAATAAAACTTGTTATCAACCCATTACCCATGCAGTAAAATACTTAAAAAGCAACTCTGCAATTATAATCACCCAAAGATGCCATTATCCCAGTGTCTTTTTACCGTGGAAATACTTATTCCTAAGATCTTTGCCACCTTGGATTGAGAGTAATGCTTAGCCTTCTCACTCTGAATTAAATGGTAATATTTACTTCCTTCAGGCCTTCCTAGAATTTTCTTTGATTTTGCTTTGTTAGTAGGCATCTTTTACCCTCATCAAGCTATTAGGTACTAACTCCATACTGTCGAGATGTATGCAACTAAGTGGTTATGCTTAACATTGGTATCAGAAAGTATGGTTTACTTCACCGTTAAAGGGGTTAATAATGATGGCATCTCCTCCTTTCATCGCCTTTTGAGGTGTATCGCCTTCGGCAATCACCGGGACCATTACCGCTAGATCATTTGTGTAATAAATTGGTATCCAGCAATAGCATGATTGTTTATGGTGGATTTTATTTCTTTTCAATACCTCTTCAATTCCAAATGTAATAAGTTCAAAGATTGGCATAATCACAATGCTGCTCAAATCAAAAAAACAACCATCGTAAACTGTTTCCTTTATCAGTATGATATTTGACAACCCTCCTGCAATTAGATGTTTGTGGTTCACGCGCCGATCTGTGTAAATAAAAATTGCTTTTTTTACATTGAAGCTTTTTATAATGTATGTGAGCTTTTCATGAATTAATTTTTTTTCACTCTTCCCCATCTTATCATGAGATATTTTGTGTGCATAAAAATTCTGGTCGATAACCTCGTTCCGGTGTCGAATGTGAGTGTTCCAGACGGAATGAAAAAACTCTTCGTAAGTTAATTTTGGCTCCCCCCGTGCTATTGACGGGGCCTTCTCTTCAAAAATACAGCCTAATGTTGACTCCAAAGTTTGAGCTATATGATATTGCGATGTTATTTTATTCAATGCTGGGACTGTGGCGTTTAATAAAAATGATATCACCTCTGACCTGGAGTATCCTTTTGCATTGCTATAGTCGTCAATTGCATCAATAGTAGAACTATTGTTTACGCTGAAAGTGATGCGTTTTTTCATATGTGACCTTGAATTTTGTTAATGTGAGATGTGATAAATAGTATTAATCTCCCCCCATTGTTAATGGAAGGTTTGTATTAACTAACCCGGCTATTCTTTAGGGAGGGTGCGAATAAGTACCCTCCGCAACGAAAATGAAACTTTTAGTCAATTAAATTCAATCACTTACATAGGCGTTTTTTTGCGTTTGGTGACTTATTCGCACCTTCCCTAAGGGGCGTAAAGAAAGAATATCACGAAAAGTTTAAACCTTTCCGCTGTCAAAAAGTCCGGGTTACTCATCGTGTCGGAAGTTGTGACCGAGTCGGTGACCCAGCGAGAAATAGTGGCGAAATAGATAATAGAGGGGTTTCCATTTCTCCACATTAAATTTTACCCCTCTCTGAGTACGAATTAATAAAGCCTCAGATATGTGGACGCAGGTTATCGTGGCATCAACGGACACCAGGTTCCCCTGCGAACCGGTCAGGGGCGATATCCCGCAAACCTGAGCCTCTATTTGTACAGGACACTCTTTAATTCTCCACGAGTTAATCGTCACCGCCTTTTCCTTATGTAAATTCCCGCAGCTAAATTTGTCCTTTTCAAAAACATATCCCCTCTTTTTCTTCCATTCCGGTGGCGATGCTTTTCCCGTTTTATTTGCGATAGCTTCAATATTCTGCCAGAGCCTGCTGTCCGGGATGTTCAGAACAATATCGGGGTTACCTGTGATATTTTCATAACACTTTCCGGAGGTGCCAAGCCCGAACACGATATTCCGGTCGAGGATCCACCACGAGGAGACCGGGCTCAGGTTGGTTGAACCGTCAGGATTTTGGCTGGAGATAATGGCGACCGGTGTACCAAAATATAAAGAAGCAAAATCGACCTGCTGGGTTTTCATTTTATCATCCTCTGATTAACGAAGGCCCAGTCTACGTTGTGCAAACGTGCGTTACTTCGGTGAAGCGCGAAGTAAAACGCGCCTCACGGAATTTCCAGGAGCGCAATGTTAACCACTTCTTTCTGAGCAGGGGGAAGACATCACGTTCAGCCTTTAAGGAAATAAGAACGTGTGAAATTATGAGCCCATATATGCAGGTCTCCTGGTTTACTTGCCCTTATTTTTGTAAAGCATCGAGACGCAAGCGCCACAAATCATAGCGTTCTTCTCCCGGTTTAACGGTTCCCGCGAAGTGGTCATTGAGGCGACTCGAGGTAAATACCAGGTCTCCGTTAGGACGGATTGCCAGCGTGTCTGGCCAGCGCACCTCTTCGCTTGCCGCAATCAGCGACATGGAATGGGTTTCAGGATCGTATCTGACGATACCATTGCGTGTGACATCGGTAATGTAGAGGTTACCTTTTACATCTGTCACCATTCCGTCGGTGTTGCCCCCCACGCGACCCAGATCGCGGATCTGCCCGGCAATTTGCGCATTGGTTGACGCAGGCTGCCTCAGTATCGCGGTCGGTACCGTATAGGCGTGCGTGCCGGTTGTCACTGTCCAGTACAGCGTGCCCGCATCGGGTGAAAGCGCAATGCCATTGATACCAATCAGTGATGGTTTACCAGGCCAGACTTCAGTCCCGTGCGAGACGACGTTAACGCCTGGCTCAATCTGCAGCGCAGGATGACGATCGAGCACGCGCCGGGCCGTACCGGTAGCGAAATCGACGATAATTAGTCCCACCTGGTTTTCAGGCGCGCTCCGCGAGCCGCTGTCGGAGATATAGGCGACACGGCGGTTTTCATCGACCACCACATCATTCAGAAAGCTGGCCTTGCGGTCCGCTACGCCGTCCAGGGCGATACGTTTGATGGTGCGGCCAGAGTGGAGATCCAGTACGACCAGTTTCTGCGCCCCCGTGGGGGACTCTGTTTCGCCTGCAACAAACCCCATGTCCAGCGCCCATAGCCAGCCGTTTTTACGGTCAATATAAAAACCGAGCACGTTGCGCAGGCTCTGAGCGGGATCGGTGTTCACCGCATTCCCCTCGCGGGAGGGAAACGCCGTCAGGCGGGCAGGGCCAGACTGCGCCGTCGTATCCAGAATGCTTAACGTGGCGGGTGCTGCGGCGGAAACCAGCCGGGGCGTGCTGACAAAGGCCCGGTCCATTGCATCAAAGTGGATACCTGCAATAGGGGCATTGACCGAACCGGAAAACGTCGCAGGAATCTTCCCTTCTTGAGCGGTATCCCAGCTCACACCGGCATAGCTTCGCCAGCGCTTCAGAGGCGGGTGGTTCGCCGCGTTGACAAGACTTGGGAAAGCGAACAACGCCGCCATTGCGATGGCGGGCAGAATATGGGGACGGTTGAACATTGACAGGCTCCAGTGGAACGTTCAGGTGATGAATGCTGGCCACTTTACTCATCGCTCAACGGGAGATAAATTAGCCAAATTGAAAAACATTTGTTCCTGAGAGAGCAAAATGAGCCGGAAATTCGATTACCTCGGCGACGTTGAAGTCTTCATTGCTGTGGTTGAGCACGGCTCATTTACGGGCGCAGCGGTTGCTCTTTCAACCACCCCTTCGGTACTGAGCCGCGCGGTCACCCGTCTGGAAGCGCGTCTTGGACGGCAGCTATTACAGCGAACGACCCGCCGTGTGGGGCTGACTGAAGCCGGACGCGTCTATCTTGAGCAGGCGCGTTCTGCGTTCTCTCTGCTTGATGACGCCGAACGCGTTGGCCGGGGTCAGGAGGGCGATCTGACCGGTCGCGTGAGAATGAGTGTCCCGACCACTTATGCCCACTACCGCCTGCCGCCGCTGCTGGCGCACTATAATCAACGCTACCCACGCGTACAGGTGGAGCTGAACATTACTAATCGCAACGTTGACCTGATCGCAGAGGGGTTCGATCTGGCGATCCGTCTGGGACAGTTGCCTGACAGTGGACTTGTGGCGCGTAAGCTGGAAGACGCGGCATTGCTTCTGGTCGCCTCCCCGGACTACCTGCATCGGAGAGGAAAGCCTCAGACGCTGGAAGAGCTGCAGCGCCATCAGTGCCTGCCGTTTATCATGCCGCGCACCGGGCGTATCGCCCCCTGGGTATTTCATGACGAAGGGCGCGATATTGACTGGATGCCGGGGTCAACTATCGAAATATCAGACGATGTTCTCGGCGTGGTTTCGCTGGCGGAGCAGGGGATGGGGATCTGCCAAAGCTATGAATTTATCGTTCGCGACAGAATACAGGGCGGCCAGTTAGTTGAGGTGCTGCCGCACCTTCGGGGACGATCGCGACCTTTCTCCGTGCTGTTTGCCCCGCACCGACGCCAGTCAGCAGCAACCCGGGCAATGATTGACCTTCTGACCCGACAAGAATGACAAGGACGAGTCCACCATGAAAAAAGCGCGTTTTTCCTTTTGGATCCCTCTCATCGCGGGCGGGATAGCACTGATATCGGCTTTTGTGGTCTGGTCAGTCAACATTTACCGCGTGACATACCTTTCGATCCGCGGGGAGCAGTACCTTGCCTGTGGGGCGTTGCTGCTGGCGCTGGTGCCGATGGTCTATTTCATCAGAAAGGGGAGACTGAAAGGTAAGCGCCTTGCTGACGCGGTAAAAATCTACCTTGGCTTCTTTATCTGCAGCCTGCCGGTTGCCATGTTCGTGGTCTTTACAACGGCCTGGCTGCTGGAGGGGGACTATTCGGCCTGGAGCAAACCTTACCGGTATGAGTCCAGTACCCGCCACACCTGCTCGGGTGCGGAAGTCTACGAGCCGGAATTAAAGAAGGAGATCCGCATCTGTAACCCGCAGGGTAACGTTTATTCCGATACCACCCTGTATGTGGAAAAGCGGAGCAATGCCCTGGGGATTGTGGTGCTCTGGGCTATCACGCGCGCCTGAACCGGAGAAAGTCAGGGCGCGAGAATCAGCCTCAGCCCGCCTCCAGCATCCCAAAACTCACAATCCGCGCACGGCCCAGCTCTTTCGCCCGGTACAAGGCCACATCCGCAGCGCGCAGCAGATTGTCGGTCTGGGCATGTTGTGGGTAGCTGGCAATGCCAATCGACACGTCCACCGGCCCAATCTCGGTCAGCCCGTAGCGAAGCGACAGCTCATGCACGCCGGTGTAAATCTTCTGCGCGCAGGCGTACGCTTCTGCTTCATCGGCACCGGAAAGCAGCACCAGAAACTCCTCGCCCCCGTAGCGGAATGCCAGCCCGTTGTCATGTGCGGCCCGCTGAACAATTGACGCCACGCTTTTGATCACCAGATCGCCCGCTTCATGGCCGAAACGGTCATTAATGCTCTTGAAGTGGTCGATATCAATCATCATGCAGCTTAACGGCACGCCGGTGCGTATCGCCTGTGCCGTTTGGGTTTGCAGGGTATCTTCCAGATGATGACGGTTACGCAGGCCGGTGAGCGGGTCAAACAACGCTTTTTCCAGCAACGCGTCGCGCAGACGCTGGTTGGCCAGCGCCAGCCCGAGCGCCTCGGCCATCAGCTCCAGATACGCGCGGGAAGGGGCATTATCCGCCGTGATATTCTGGAAGGAGAGCAGGCCAATGGCCTCACCCTGAGCGATAAGCGGCACGCAAAGCGCGCTTTCCGCCTGGGATGCCGGAAGATGATAACAGGCAATATCCGGCTCGCCGTTCACCGGCGGGTGACTCTGCCCGCGACGCACGGCCCAGCACTCGTCCGGGTGGAACGTCGTCTCTTCACCAACCGGCGAAAGCCATTGCGCGACGCAGCGCATCTGCCACGGCTCGCGGTCAAGGACGTAGAGTCGGCCCGCGATCCCCGGCGCGATATTGGGGGCAAACAGCTCCGCCACGTTAATCACATCGTTAAAGTTCTCACAGCCCTGCAGCCGCTGGGTCATGCGCGCCAGCAGCTCGCGGATGGCCCAGTCGGCATCGCGCTCTTTTTCCAGACGCTGCCGCGCCAGGCCGTTTTCACGGAAGATGCTAATGGCCTGAGCCATATCGCCTATCTCATCGATCTGGTTGAAATTGGGCGTTTCAACCGCGTAATCCTGGGATGCCAGGCGGTGCACCACGTCGCTCAGGCGCACCACGGGACGCAGCACGCGGCGCTTTAATATAAAGCCGAGTACAAACAGGAACAGCAGGGCGGTCAGGCCGACCGTCAGCTCAGAGGCGGTACGCAGCGCTTTCGATTTTTTTGTCGCATCTTTAACGGAGCCGATAACGCGCTTGTCGAGTATCTGGCGAAAGTGATCGATCTGATTCTGCGCGCGATCCAGCTCCTGCTCATAGGGCTGACCATAGAGTAAGGCAACGGCCTGGGCGTCTTCACCGCGTTCCAGGCTGGCGAGGGCGGTTTGCTGTTCGTCCTGCAGCTCATCGATGATTTTTATGCCTTCGCGCAGCAGGGAGAGCTCATCATCCGATGCGCCGTTATCCTGCAGCTTTTCCAGCCGAAGCTCGATGCGCTTCAGGCTGTTTTCTGCCTGGTTATATTCCTTGAGCACCTGAGGATCTTTTTTAATGGCGTACAGCCGCGCTAGATCAGACTGCGCCCAGATATCGGTTTCGATATCTTCCGTCAGCTGATCAAATTTCTGCCGTTGTTCAACGGCCTGACGCTCGAGGGTATCCGCACTGGACGCCATCAGCATGATGATGCCGGAGGCGATGGTCAGGCAGACCGTGGCCCCATAGGCCCAGTTTGTTATCGTCGCGATTCGCACCAGATGATCCTTTTACGACATGAGTAGGATGGCGTTCTTCAAATTATAGAAAACGTCTGATTTAAGGCGAAAAAAAAGGCGGCACGGCGCCGCCTGGTGTGGTCTTTATCGTCACGTCCTTACAAATCTGGAGGATTTTTTCCTTCTTCGATGAAATCCGCGTCCAGCTCTTCGGCGTTGCCTTCGTGATCGCGTCCGGAGAAGAGGTTCCAGCAGGCGATAAACAGCGCGGCGATGAGCGGCCCAATCACAAAGCCGTTAATGCCGTACAGCTCCATGCCGCCGAGGGTGGAGATCAGAATCAGATAGTCCGGCATTTTGGTGTCTTTCCCCACCAGCAGCGGGCGCAGAATATTGTCCACCAGCCCGACGACGATCACGAAGAAACCGACAATAAACAGCCCCTGCCAGATCTGGTGCGTGGCGAACAGGAAGATAGCGGCAGGCACCCAGACAATCGCCGAGCCGATGGCGGGCACCAGCGAGAGGAAGGCCATCAATGCGCCCCAGAGCACGCTGCCGTCGATACCGGCAATGGCAAAGGCAATCCCGCCGAGGATGCCCTGAACCACGGCCACCGCCGCCGTCCCTTTTACCGTGGCGCGCGACACGCCGACGAATTTGGCGAACAGATGCTGCTTGGCAAAATCGGACAGGGGCAGGGAGTCGAGGATCTGGCGTACCAGATACGGGCCGTCTTTCAGCAGGAAGAACAGCAGATACAGCATGATGCCGAAGCTAATCGCAAAGCCAAAGGTGCCTTTGCCGATCAGGAACGCGCTGCCCGCCAGATACTGTCCGCCCTGCAGCGCGACGTCGGAGAGTTTTTTCTGGATCTGCGCCGCGTTGGTCAGGTTGTGATCCGCGAGGAAGCCGCTGGCCCAGTCAGGCAGGTGGTTGAAGATGCTCGCCACCACTTCCGGGAACTGGGTGTTGTTCTCCTGCAGTTTGGTGTAAACCACGTTCAGCTCAATGGCGAGCGAGGAGAGGATCACCATCAGCGGAATAAAGACGATCAGGCAGATAATACCGATGGTCAAGAGCGAGGCCAGCCCGTTGCGATCCCCCAGCGCGGCGCGCAGCTTGTTTTTTACCGGATTGAAGATAACGGTCAGAATGGCGGCCCACAGTATCGCGGAGAAGTAGGGCGACAGCACGTCGAAGAAGGCCCAGGTCACAAGGGCGAGAATGAAAATAAAGAAACCTTTAGTCAGTCCGTTAAAGCGCATCAGTCAGTCCTGGTTACTAAGAAACTGTGACGACTATAGAACCGATTTGAGGATTTACCAATAATTCTGCGGCTGGCGTGCCGGGCGATGGCTTCGCATGACCTGGCCTATAAATCCTCAATAGTGTGTTATGTTTTGATGAGATTTTAAACAGCTCAGGACGACAGTATGGAAAAGGTTTTTTCAGGCGGGTGCTTATGCGGCGCGGTTCGCTTTAATGCTGCGAACGGGGGCAATGTGCATACCTGCTCGTGTGATATCTGTCAGAAACACACTGGCGCACAAACCGTCGTATGGATTGAATTCCCTGCGGAAAACGTGCAATGGATCGGCCCGGGCGGACGTCCGGCGACATGGCGATCGTCGGACTACTCCAGCCGGGCGTTTTGCCCCACCTGCGGCAGTTCAATTGGCGCAATTGATGATGCACCCACCATTGCCTTTTTTACTGGCGTGTTTGACGATCCGGACCAGTCGGAGTTTGCCCCGGAAAATCACGCCTTCGACGACATGAAGCCTGCCTGGTGGCGACATACCATGAGGGAAGCGTAAAAGTATGATCTGAGAGTTCATCGATACCACTTTCGACTGACCGAAGATCGCCTTTTCCCGCACCATGCTGTAAGTATCTGCTTGCGGAGGTGCTTATGGCCTGGCGTCCGATTCTCTATGTGATCCTCACAACCCATCCCAGACTCAGCGCGCGGCGCGCCCGTTTGCGTCTGGTCATCTAGCTTTTTATTAACAATCGCGGTATAACACACCTTCTTTGGATGTTTAGATGTCCATACGTATAGAAGGTAATATGCAAACACAACAAGAATATGGGCAGCTTAAGCGCACCATGAAAACACGCCACCTGATCATGCTCTCGCTGGGTGGCGTGATTGGGACAGGGTTATTCTTCAATACCGGCTACATCATTTCCACGACCGGGGCGGCGGGCACGCTGCTGGCGTACCTCATAGGTGCGCTGGTGGTCTGGCTGGTGATGCAGTGTCTGGGCGAACTCTCCGTGGCGATGCCGGAAACCGGCGCGTTCCACGTCTATGCCGCGCGTTATCTTGGCCCGGCGACGGGCTACACCGTGGCGTGGCTCTACTGGCTCACCTGGACGGTGGCGCTCGGTTCGAGCTTTACCGCCGCGGGCTTCTGCATGCAGTACTGGTTCCCGCAGGTGCCCGTCTGGGCGTGGTGCGTGGTCTTCTGCGTGGTGATATTTGGCCTGAACGTCATTTCCACGCGCTTCTTTGCGGAGGGTGAGTTCTGGTTCTCCCTGGTGAAAGTCATCACCATCATCGCCTTCATTATTCTTGGCGGCGCGGCGGTCTTTGGCTTTATCCCGATGCAGGACGGTTCCCCCGCGCCGGGCTTAAGCAACATCACCGCCGAGGGCTGGTTCCCGCACGGCGGCCTGCCGATCCTGATGACCATGGTGGCGGTGAACTTTGCCTTCTCCGGGACCGAACTCATCGGTATCGCAGCAGGGGAAACGGAAAACCCGCACAAGGTCATCCCGGTGGCGATCCGCACCACCATTGCGCGCCTGATCATCTTCTTTATCGGCACCGTGTTTGTGCTGGCGGCGCTGATCCCGATGCAGCAGGCGGGCGTGGAAAAGAGCCCGTTCGTGCTGGTGTTTGAAAAGGTCGGTATTCCTTACGCGGCGGATATTTTTAACTTCGTGATCCTGACGGCGATCCTTTCGGCGGCGAACTCCGGGCTGTACGCCTCCGGGCGCATGCTGTGGTCGCTCTCTAATGAGAAAACGCTCCCGCGCTGCTTTGCCCGCGTGAACAAAAACGGCGTGCCGCTGACGGCGCTCTCGGTTTCTATGCTCGGCGGCGTGCTGGCGCTCTTCTCAAGCGTCGTGGCACCGGACACGGTATTTGTCGCGCTCTCGGCGATTTCTGGCTTTGCGGTGGTAGCCGTCTGGATCAGCATCTGTGCGTCGCACTTCGTCTTCCGTCGTCGCCATCTGCAGTCCGGCCAGCCGCTCTCTGCGCTGCAGTACCGTGCGCCGTGGTATCCGCTGGTGCCGGTCCTCGGGTTTATTCTCTGCGTGGTGGCCTGTGTTGGCCTGTGGTTTGACCCGAGCCAGCGCATTGCCCTTTATTGCGGGATCCCGTTTGTCGCCCTGTGTTATGGTGCCTATTACCTGACCCGAAATCTGACATCGCAGGAGCCTGAACATGTCGCAGAATAATCCGCTTACCGCCCTCCTTGAAAAGCAGCCGTTTGTGGTGCTGGATGGCGCGATGGCGACGGAGTTGGAAGCGCGCGGCTGTAACCTGGCAGACAGCCTCTGGTCTGCCAAAGTGCTGATGGAAAACCCGGAGCTTATCCGTGAAGTGCACCTTGATTACTACCGCGCGGGGGCACAGGTGGCGATCACCGCCAGCTACCAGGCCACGCCTGCGGGCTTTGCGGCCCGCGGCCTGGACGAGGCGCAGTCCCGAATGCTGATTGGCAGAAGCGTGGAGCTGGCGCGTAAGGCGCGTGAAGCGTATCTGGCTGAAAATCCGCATGCGGGCACGCTGCTTGTGGCGGGCTCCGTTGGGCCGTATGGTGCCTATCTGGCGGATGGCTCAGAGTATCGCGGTGACTACGTGCGCAGCGCTGAGGAGTTTACGGCCTTCCACCGCCCGCGCGTGGAAGCGCTGCTGGACGCGGGCGCTGACCTGCTGGCCTGCGAAACGCTGCCGTCTTTTGCCGAGATTAAGGCGCTGGCGGCCCTTCTGGCCGGGTATCCCCGCGCCCGGGCGTGGTTCTCCTTTACCCTGCGGGACAGCGAGCACCTGAGCGACGGCACGCCGCTGCGTGACGTGGTCAGCGTGCTGGCCGACTCTCCGCATATCGTCGCGCTGGGCATTAACTGCATCGCGCTGGAAAATACCACGGCGGCGCTGAAGCACCTGCAGAGCCTGACGTCGCTGCCGCTGGTGGTCTACCCGAACTCGGGCGAGCATTATGATGCGGTGACCAAAACCTGGCACCACCACGGCGAAGCGTGTGAGACGCTGGCGGGGTATCTGCCCCAGTGGCTGGACGCCGGAGCGAAGCTGATTGGTGGCTGCTGTCGCACCACGCCGAAGGATATTGCTGAGCTTAACGCGAAGCGCTGAGTTTTTTGCCGGGTGGCGGCTGCGCCTTACCCGGCCTAGGTATAGCACAATGTGTAGGCCGGGTAAGCGCAGCGCCACCCGGCATAAAACAACCGCACAAAACCAACTATCCTTTCCCATTTTTTATCTAAAAACGAATCGTTATGAGCGATTCATTTTTATTCCTTTATCAAAATTCCCGCGTTGGAAATACTGCCCTCATAACAACAAGGGGAGCAGGCACTATGGCAATTTCATCGCGAATCACACTACTCGGCGCGCTGGCGCTGTGGGCATTTCAGGCGCAGGCGGTGGACGTCACCGTCGCGTATCAAACTTCTGCGGAACCGGCGAAAGTCGCGCAGGCGGATAACACCTTTGCCAAAGAGAGCGGCGCGAAGGTCGACTGGCGCAAGTTCGACAGCGGCGCGTCCGTGGTGCGTGCGTTAGCCTCCGGCGACGTGCAGATCGGCAATATCGGTTCCAGCCCGCTGGCGGTTGCGGCCAGCCAGCAGGTGCCGATTGAGGTGTTCCTGCTCGCCTCGCAGCTCGGTAACTCTGAAGCGCTGGTGGTGAAGAAAAACATCACCAAACCGGAAGACCTGATCGGCAAACGCATCGCCGTGCCGTTTATCTCCACCACCCACTACAGCCTGCTGGCGGCGCTGAAACACTGGGGCATCAAGCCGGGGCAGGTACAAATTATTAACCTCCAGCCGCCGGCGATTATTGCGGCCTGGCAGCGCGGCGACATTGACGGGGCCTATGTGTGGGCGCCTGCGGTGAACGAGCTGGAAAAAGACGGCACCGTGCTGACCGACTCCGAAAAAGTGGGCCAGTGGGGCGCGCCGACCCTCGACGTGTGGGTCGTGCGCAAAGACTTCGCCGAGAAACATCCTGAGGTGGTGAAAGCCTTCGCGAAAAGCGCGATTGACGCCCAGCAGCCGTACATCAGTAACCCGGATGAATGGCTGAAGCAGCCCGCCAACCTGGAGAAACTCTCCCGCCTGAGCGGCGTGCCGGAAGCGGACGTGCCGGGGCTGGTGAAGGGCAATACCTATCTGACCCCCGCGCAGCAGGTGCAGCAGCTGACCGGGCCGGTTAACAAAGCGATTGTGGATACCGCCACCTTCCTGAAGGAGCAGGGCAAAGTGCCCGCGGTAGCGGCGGATTACAGCCAGTACGTGACCGATCGTTTTGTGAAATAAGGAGTTCGTCATGCTGAATATTACAAATCTGTCTGCCGATTACGGTGGTAAACCCGCCTTACAGGACATCAACCTGACGCTGGACAGCGGTGAGCTGCTGGTGGTGCTGGGCCCGTCCGGGTGCGGAAAAACCACGCTGCTGAATCTCATCGCCGGGTTTGTCCCTTATCAGCATGGCACCATTCAACTGGAAGGCAAAAAGGTGGAGGGCCCCGGCGCCGAGCGCGGCGTGGTCTTCCAGAATGAAGGCCTGCTTCCCTGGCGCAACGTGCAGGAAAACGTGGCGTTTGGGCTGCAGCTTGCGGGCATCCATCGTGAACAGCGGCTGGAAACCGCGCGGGCGATGCTGAAAAAAGTGGGGCTGGAAGGCGCGGAAAAACGCTATATCTGGCAGCTTTCCGGCGGCCAACGGCAGCGTGTCGGGATTGCCCGCGCGCTGGCCGCGAATCCGCAGCTGTTGCTGCTGGACGAGCCGTTCGGGGCGCTGGATGCCTTCACACGCGAGCAGATGCAAACCCTGCTGCTGCGCCTGTGGCATGAGACGGGCAAGCAGGTGCTGCTGATTACCCACGATATCGAAGAGGCGGTGTTTATGGCGACCGAGCTGGTGCTGCTCTCGCCCGGGCCGGGCCGCGTGCTGGAGCGTTTGCCGCTGGATTTTGCCCGCCGCTACGTCGCGGGAGAACCCGTGCGCAGCATCAAATCCGACCCGCTGTTTATCGAACAGCGTGAATACGTCTTAAGCCGCGTGTTTGAACAGCGGGAGGCTTTCTCATGAGTATCGTCTTCAGTGAAAAAACGCGCCGCACGCGTCTGGCGCTGCGCTGGCCTTTCTCACGTCAAATCACGTTGAGCGTCGGCACGCTACTGGTGCTGCTGGCGGTGTGGTGGGCAGTTGCTGCCCTGCAGTGGGTCAGCCCGCTGTTTCTGCCGCCGCCGGGACAGGTGCTGACCAAACTCATTACCATCGCCGGCCCGCAGGGCTTTATGGATGCCACGCTCTGGCAGCACTTAGGTGCCAGCCTGGCGCGTATTCTGGTGGCGCTGCTGGCGGCGGTGATTATCGGCATTCCCGTGGGGATTGCGATGGGGCTGAGCCCGACGGTGCGCGGCATCCTCGACCCGCTGATTGAGCTTTACCGCCCGGTCCCGCCGCTGGCCTATCTGCCGCTGATGGTGATCTGGTTCGGCATCGGTGAAACGTCAAAAATCCTGCTGATCTATCTGGCGATTTTCGCCCCGGTGGCCATGTCGGCGCTGGCGGGCGTGAAGAGCGCCCAGCAGGTGCGGATCCGCGCGGCGCAGTCGCTGGGGGCCAGCCGTACGCAGGTGCTGCTGTTCGTGATTTTACCGGGCGCACTGCCGGAGATTTTAACCGGGCTGCGCATCGGCCTCGGCGTGGGCTGGTCCACGCTGGTGGCGGCTGAGCTGATTGCCGCCACGCGAGGGTTAGGGTTTATGGTGCAGTCGGCGGGTGAGTTCCTGGCGACTGACGTGGTGCTGGCAGGGATCGCGGTCATTGCCGCGATCGCCTTCGGATTAGAACTGGGGCTGCGCGCGTTACAGCGCCGCCTGACGCCCTGGCATGGAGAAATACAATGAGTGAACGTCTGACCATTACCCCGCTGGGGCCGTACATTGGCGCACAGGTTTCGGGCCTGGATGTGACCCGTCCGCTGAGCGATAACCAGTTCGAGCAGCTGTACCACGCGGTGCTGCGTCATCAGGTGGTGTTCCTGCGCGAACAGGCGATCACCCCGCAGCAGCAGCGCGCGCTGGCCCTGCGGTTTGGCGATCTGCATATCCACCCCGTCTATCCGCATGCGGAAGGGGTGGAGGAGATTATCGTCCTCGACACCCACAACGATAACCCGCCGGATAACGATAACTGGCACACCGATGTGACCTTTATCGAGACGCCGCCCGCCGGGGCGATTCTGGCGGCGAAGCTGCTGCCGGAGACGGGGGGCGATACGCTGTGGGCCAGCGGCATTGCGGCGTATGAGGCGCTCTCCGAGCCGTTCCGGACGCTGCTGAGCGGGCTGCGGGCGGAGCACGACTTCAAAAAATCGTTCCAGGAGTACAAGTACCGTAAAACGGAAGAGGAGCATCAGCGCTGGCAGGAGGCGGTGGCGAAACATCCTCCGCTGCTGCACCCGGTCGTGCGCACCCATCCGGTGACGGGCAAGCAGGCGCTGTTCGTCAACGAAGGGTTCACCACGCGCATCGTGGACGTGACGGAAAAAGAGAGTGAGGCGCTGCTCAGTTTCCTGTTCGCGCATATCACCAAGCCGGAGTTCCAGGTGCGCTGGCGCTGGCAGGAGAACGATCTGGCGATCTGGGATAACCGCGTGACGCAGCATTATGCCAATGCGGACTATCTGCCGCAGCGCCGGATTATGCAGCGGGCGACGATTTTGGGCGATAAGCCGTTTTACCGCCCCTGATCCTGTAGTACCCATAGGCCGGGTAAGCGCAGCGCCACCCGGCGAAAACGGTGCACAATTGCCGGGTGGCGGCTACGCCTTACCCGGCCTACAAAATACCGCACATTTAAAGGTGCGCCTCAATATACCGCTGATAGCGGTTCGCCTTCAGGTAACACAAATCCACCAGCACCAGGCCGTCAACGCAGTTGTTGAACGCCGGGTCGCTGCCAAAATCAATAAACTGCACGCCGCCGGGCTCGCACAGCTCGGAATATTGCTTGTAGAGCGGCGGAATGCCGCAGCCAAGATTGCCGAGCAGGGATTTCAGCTTCGTCAGATCGTCCACGTAATCCACGCCGCCAAACTGCGCCAGCACGTCCGGCAGGGATGCGGGATACGGCTGGCGCGAGGCGGCGAGCGGATGCGTCGCCGGGAACCACAGGCGGTAAAAGGCGACCAGCAGATCCCGCGCGGCAGGCGGTAAGCCGCCGGAAATCGAGACCGGGCCAAACAGGTAGCGGTAGTGCGGATAACGCGCCAGATACGCCCCAATGCCGGACCATAAATAGTCCAGGCCGCGGCGCCCCCAGTAGCGCGGCTGAATAAAGCTGCGCCCCAGCTCAATGCCGTGTTCCAGCACGTCCTGCATTTTGTCGTCGTAGTGGAACAGGCTATAGCTGTACAACCCCTCAACGCCGCGCTTTTCGATCTGCATGGCCGTCGGCATAAAGCGATACGCGCCGACGATCTCCAGATCCTCCTCATCCCACAGGATCAAGTGCAGATAATCATCGTCGTAGCAGTCGGTGTCCCGGCGTTTGCCGCTCCCTTCCTCCACCGCGCGAAAGGCAATCTCGCGCAGGCGGCCCAGCTCCCGCAGCAGCGGGGCGTCTTCCTGACCGTTGCGCTGCCAAAGATAGATGGTTTTCCCGTCGCTGGTTTTGCCCAGAGATTCGGCCTGCGCCAGCGCGCGCTTCAAAGTGGCCCGGTCTTCCGGACGGGCAATCGCGCACTGGGTTTTAAAGACGCCGGGCACTCCCTTGCCAAGACGCATCACGTGCTGACGGCACTGCTCGGCCATCTCACGCGACGAAAGGGTGGCGCTGTGCCAGTGATGCCACGCAATCTGCTGGCCGATTTTAATCGGCAGCTGGCTGTGGCGGCGGCGGAACATCTGCTGCATCAGCAGCAGCATCGACAGCGTCGGGGAGACCAGCGTGCTGGCGTAAAAGAGCAGGCTGTTGTGCGCCTGAATATGCACCGGCAGCAGCGGGACGCGCAGCTTGCCGGCGAGTTTGATAAAGCCAGAGTGCCATTTCTTATCGCGAATGCCTTTGCGCGTGGGGCGGGAAACTTCGCCTGCCGGGAAGAAGATCAGTACGCCCGCGTTTTGCAGGTGCTGTTCCATCTGCACCAGCGACGACTTCGCCGTCCTGCCGCCCATATTGTCCACCGGAATAAACAGCGAGCTGAGGGGCTCAAGGTGGGTCAGCATCCGGTTGGTCACGACTTTAACGTCGCGCCGCACGCGGGAGACGGCGTACAGCAACGCCAGACCATCCAGCGTACCCGTCGGGTGGTTGGCAATGATGACCAGCGGGCCATGTTCGGGGATTTGTTCGAGATCGCGGGCGGAAACGGTGCAGAGAATATCCAGGTGTTCCAGAACCTGCTCCACCATATCCAGTCCTTTCAGATGGCGGTGGGCGGCGGCAAACTGCTGAAACTCGTCTTCGTAGAACAGTCTTTTTAACAGACTTTTTTGCCAGGGGGCGGGCCTCGCCTGAGGCCAAAGATCGTCGAGAACGCTATCGAGGCTAAACATGGTCACTCCTCCTGCCGTCTTGCGAAGACAGTAGAAGGCGCAGATGTCGGTTGTATTGCAGTTGGGTGAAGATTTGAGCAGAGAGCAGGCCGGGTAAGGCGAAGCCGCCACCCGGCGCTAAAGCGGATTAACGCAGAATTTTCTTCTCGGCCAGATCCAGGGCGAAGTAGCTGAAGATCAGATCCGCGCCCGCGCGTTTGATCGCGCCCAGGCTTTCAAGGATCACTTTCTCTTCGTCGATCGCCCCTGCCAGCGCGGCGAACTTGATCATTGCGTACTCGCCGCTCACCTGGTAAGCGCCCAGCGGCAGCTCGGTGCGTTCGCGGATGTCGCGCAGGATATCAAGGTACGCGCCAGCCGGTTTTACCATCAGGCAGTCTGCGCCCTGGGCTTCATCGAGCAGGGATTCACGAATCGCTTCGCGGCGGTTCAGCGGGTTCATCTGATAGGTTTTACGATCGCCTTTCAGCGCCGTGCCGGCTGCTTCACGGAACGGGCCGTAGAAGGAGGAGGCAAATTTGGTGGAGTAGGACATGATGGCGGTGTCGGTGAAACCGGCCGCGTCCAGCGCCTGACGAATCGCCTGAACCTGTCCGTCCATCGCCGCAGACGGTGCGATGAAGTCCGCACCCGCAGCGGCCGCGACGACCGCCTGCTTGCCGAGGTTCAGCAGGGTAGCATCGTTATCCACGCCGTGATCGCACAGCACGCCGCAGTGGCCGTGAGAGGTATATTCACAGAAACAGGTGTCGGACATCACCACCATTTCCGGCACCGTCTCTTTGCAGATGCGGGACATGCGGGCGACGAGGCCATCTTCCTTCCACGCGTCGCTGCCGGTGGCGTCGGTATGATGGGAGATGCCGAAGGTCATCACCGAGCGGATCCCCGCGTTGGCGATACGTTCGATCTCACGCGCCAGATATTTCTCCGGAATGCGCATGACGCCCGGCATGGCCTCGATGGCTTTGTAGTCATCGATCTCTTCTTCAACAAAAATCGGCAACACCAGATCGTTTAAGGTCAGGGTTGTCTCTTCAAACATAGCGCGCAGTGCAGGTGACTTACGCAGACGGCGGGGACGTGCAATTAAATCGGTCATGGTATGCCTGATGTTTGTGGAACAAAGAGGGCTAGTGTACCTCAAAGTGGCGACGGGTGTTTTACTAAAGTGGGCATTTTGCTTTTGCGAAATGCAGCAGAAGAGTTTGCCTGTTACCAATAATATATAATGCAGGACAGTATAACGCTGAGAGAAGAATGAGATATTTGTGTTATTTCTATATGGAAATGAATGTATCATTAAAAATGATTTATTATTTTTTATGATATTTCCCTGATTGCTTTGCCCGTGCATTAACATTTTGTTTTTATAATATTTATTTTATGACGCCCTGTGCGTTGTGGTCTGAATCTGTTTTTTGTCTGAATGCGGACTTAATGGAAACATTCATTGAACCTTTTCGAAATGAAACTGCATAATTCCCTCCGCAATTAAATATTGCAAATTCATTGATGGACAAACTTGCTTACGTCCCTGAGGAGGGATGACCCAATGCAAACATGGAAAAAGAAACTCGTTGTATCTCAACTTGCATTAGCCTGCACCCTGGCTATCGCTTCTCAGGCCAATGCGAAGGATATTTCCGGTACGACATATAATACCTTCGGATACGATAATACAGCGACCACTCCCTGGTATTATGGCTATGCCGACTGGGATTTCTCAGATGCCATCCACGATGGTGATATTTACCCGGTGATTAATAAATCCACCGTGAATGGTGTTATTTCAACGTACTATCTCGATGATGGCATCAATGGTCGGGCGAATGCGTTGAGTATTTCCAACAGCACCATTAATGGCATGATTACCTCTCAGTGTATTACCGCCACCTGTGCTGATGGTCTGGATGCCGACGGCACCCAACATGCTCAATACGATCGTTTTAGCCTGACCGTTGATAATTCCACCCTTAACGATACGTACGAGCATTATGCGTATGATGTCGTGAATGGGGAAAATACGGAAAGACACTATCTGGATACGTACGATCTGGGTAATGCGATTACCCTGGATGTGGAATCGGATATTGTTATCCAGAATAATTCTCACGTCGCGGGGATTACCCTGACGCAGGGGTATCAGGAACGGGATAATACCCCGTACGACGGCGTTGAAGGCGTAGCCAACAGCAGCAAGGTCTTTACCGACACGCTGCTGGTAAAAGATTCGGTACTGACTTCCGGTGCGTACCGCGATTTAGGTACCAGCGGATTCTACGGCCAGACTGCGAAGCCGAGCGACTATAGTGAAACCGACGCGACAGGGGCAGATGATGCCGCGCTGATTGTTACCGCCAGCGCGTCTGATAACGCGATGCAGACCGCTGCCACCTTCGATCACTCCACCGTTACGGGCGACATCCTGTTCTCAAGCACCTTCGACAACAACTTCTACCCGAACGGCGATCCGGCAACCGATACCACCGAAGACGGTGTCTATAACCCTACCACCAACGGCTGGGACGGCACCGATAAGCTGGATGTCACCCTGACCAACGGCAGCAAATGGGTCGGTGCTGCGCAGTCCAGCGTTGAGGCTATCGGCACGACGCAGATGTATGGCCAGGGCTACAGCAACGTAGACTGGCGCACGCTGTCCCCGAACAGCATTTGGCCGGATTCCACCTATGACAGCAACGCACATGTTGCGGGTGAAGCGGTGTATCAGAGCGGTCTGTTTAACATTGCGCTGGATAACGGCTCCGAGTGGGATACCCGCAAGATGTCAAACATTGACACGCTGACGGTAAACAACCAGTCTCAGGTCAATGTTGAAAACTCAGGCCTGCTGGCGGATACCATCACTCTGACCAATGCTTCCTCATTGAACATCGGCGACAACGGCGGCGTGGCCACCGACCATCTGTATCTGGACAGCGATAGCCGTGCGGCACTGACGGAAGAAACGGCCGAGCTGTATGCCAACACCATCACCGTGGATAACGGTGCAGAGCTGGCGCTGGGTCTGGGCCAGGTTGATACGCACACTATGGTTCTGACCGATGGCGGCGTGCTGAATGTTGCCAGCCGCGATTACGTGCTGAACAGCGATCTGAACAACGCACGCTATATCACTAACGACAAGCGCAGCGCCGATTATGACTACGGCGTAGTGGCCATTCACTCTGACGGCCATCTGGCGGTGAACGGTGACGTCGCAGGCAACTATAAAGTCCGTATCGACGACGCGACCGGAGCAGGTTCCGTCGCTGATTACAAAAATAAAGAGATTGTCCGTGTCTATGACAATAACGCAGATACGGCGGCCAGCTTTACTGCCGCAAACAAAGCCGATTTAGGTGCTTATACCTACCAGGCGCAGCAGCAGGGTGACACCGTCGTTCTGCAGCAGAAAGAACTGACCGACTATGCCAATATGGCGCTCAGCATCCCTTCTGCTAATACCAATATCTGGAATCTGCAGCAGGATACCGTAGGTGCGCGTCTGACCAACAGCCGTCACGGCCTGGCGGATAACGGCGGGGCGTGGGTGAGCTACTTCGGCGGCAACTTCGACGGTGACAACGGCGTTATCAGCTACGATCAGGACGTGAGCGGTATTATGGTGGGTCTGGATACCCAGATTGACGGTAATAACGCGAAGTGGATCGTCGGTGGTGCGGCAGGTTTCGCGAAGGGCGATATCAGCGATCGTACCGGTCAGGTCGATCAGGATAGCCAGACGGCGATGATCTACGCGTCAGCGAAGTTCATGAACGATCTTTTCCTCGACAGCTCCCTGAGCTACACCCGCTTCAACAACGATCTCTCCGCTAACATGAGCAACGGTCAGTATGTTGACGGCAATACCACCAGTGACGCTGTTGGCTTTGGTCTGAAGCTGGGCTATGACTGGAAGCCAAACCTCTCTGGCTACGTAACACCATACGCAGCCGTATCGGGTCTGTTCCAGTCAGGCGATGATTATCGCCTCAGCAATGACATGCGCATGGATGGACAATCATACGATAGCCTGCGTTATGAACTCGGTGTTGATACGGGTTACACCTTCAACTACGGCGGCGATCAGGCTCTGACCCCTTACTTCAAACTGGCCTGGGTTTATGACGACGCCGATAACAATGCCGATATTAACGGTGACAGCATTGATAACGGCGTGAAAGGTTCAGCTGTTCGTGTTGGGCTGGGCACCCAGTTCAGCTTCACGAAGAACTTCAGCGCTTACACGGATGCCACATATCTTGGCGGCGGCGACGTTGACCAGAACTGGGGCGCAAACCTGGGTGTGAAATATACCTGGTAATGAATAAAGCGGGGGAGGGGGTATCTCCTCCGCTTTTTAGCGAAGCAATAAAAATAATATTGAACCGACAAATACGGATGACTTGAGGTCTGCATGAACGTTAATGCGAAACCACTTTCTGAATTACGCCGGCTCGAACAGGGGTTAATAGCAGCCAGTACCCCTTTTACATGTGCACCCCAACAATTAATTACGTCGGGCGAATCGAATGAGCCTCGCACGATCGTATTACAAACCGGCGTTATTGAGATCTATCGCCCTTCTGATGAACTTCTGGTGGGGATTGCGACCGCCCCCTTTATTTTTGGTCTGGCTACGGTGATGATTAATCATTCACAGGAATACAGAGTGATTGCCAAAACGGCCTGTACCGGTTTTTATTTATCCACAGAAACTACCCGACAACAAATCCAGCAATTTTCACTGTGGAAAGAGGCCTTCAGCTGGTTATCCTGGATAAATTACATTCTTGAGAAGCGCGATAAGCAGCTGGTTGGCAATAACTCCTATCACCAGATCCGCGCGATGCTGCTTAATATGGCCGAGTGGGATGAAACGCTGCGTTCAAAATCGGTGTGATGAATCATATTCAGCAAAGCACACGCATTTCACGTTCTGTTGTTGCCGAGGTTCTGGCCGCCCTGCGACAGGGAAATTATATCAATATGAGCCGGGGCAAGCTGGTCAGCATCAACCGCTTGCCCACGGAATATTAATCTCAGTTGGATGCGGTAAGCACCTGGGCTTTATTGGCACTCAATTCCGCCACCAGGTTATTAACACCGTCACTCATATTGACGAAACGCGTATGCGGGGAGCGAGTGACCACCACAAACGCGCCCACGTTCGACTGCGGAATCATAGCCATATAGGTGATGAATCCGCCGCCGCCGCCGGTTTTCTGAATAATCCCCGGCCGGCCATTTTTCGGTGCCATATAGACCCAGCCCATGCCGAGCGCATCGGCTTTACCCGGCACGTCCATCCCGATGACCCGATGCAGCTGAGTACGCTGATAAATCAGGGTCTGCATACGGTCGGCCTGGCTGCTGCGAGAGTAGAAATCCGAAGAAAGGAACTGCTGCATCCAGCGCATCATGTCGCCAGGCGTGGAGTAAACCCCGCCGCTGCCCACGGCCGCCAGCGTGTTATTACAGGGGCTGGCGCCTTTCTCCGCCACCATCAGGCGACGACACTGGTCCGGGGACGGGGTGAACGTGGTGTCTTTCATGCCCAGCGGACGGGTGATCTGCTCTTCAAACAGCTGGGTGTAGGGTTTGCCAGCCGCCGTTGAGAGGGCATCCGCCAGCAGGTCAAACGCCAGGTTTGAATATGAGGCCTGCGAACCCGGCGCTGCCTTCAGCGTGGCGGTACTCAGATAGCTCCAGCGCTGGTCGCGCGTTGGCCAGACGAATACGTCACGATGCGCCGCGCCGCCTGGCTGTTCACGCGGCAGGGCGCTGGTGTGGGTAGCAAGGTTCACAAGCCGGATCGGCGTACCCTGATACGTGGGGACCCGGGCGCCTGGCGGCGCGTATTTGCTGAGCGGATCGTCGAGCTTCACCACGCCCTGATCGAGCAGTTTCACCAGCATTTCGCTGGTCATCAGCTTGGTTAAGGATGCTATGCGGATAACGGAATCCAGCTGCGGGTGAACGTTATTGCCCGGGCGCGTTTCGCCAAAGCTGCGAAATACACGCTGGTTTCCGTCGATAACGACCATCGCCATACCGGTCGCGCCGCTGCCGTAATAGATAAGGTTCGCGTAGCGATCGGCAATATCTGAAGCTAAAACGGGAGCCGTCAGCGGTTGGGCTGCCTGGGCGGTAGAGAAGCTCACCGCACACAGCGCGGCAAAAGAGAGCAGACAACGTTTCAACGAAAAGCATCCATGAAGTGAATGAGGAAAGTAATGGGTATTTATACTACTAATCGGTACCGTGCAATGCCCCGAATTGCATAACGATAGCGAGAAAAACGTAACCATGGGTAAATATGAACAATTTACTTGCGAGCCATCTCCCATTTTGTGACATCGGGCTTATGATAGGCACCAGTGTCACTCAATCTTACGGAGAACGGTATGTCTGAGAAGCGTGTGGTTATGGTTGTCGATATGCAGAACGGGGTGTTTGAAACCCCTCGTCATCAGCGCGAAAAGTGTGTCTCTCTGATCAACCAGCTTACGCAGGCAGCCGACACGGTGATTTTTATACAGCATACCGAGGCCGGGGGGTTGGAAGAGGGAAGCGAAGGGTTTGCGCTACTGCCTGAACTCCATCAGCCTGCTGGTGCGCTTTACGTGACCAAAACGGCCTGCGATGCCTTCTACAACACCGGGCTTGAGGCGCTGCTGCGGGAGCAGGGCATTCGCGAGTTTGTCATCTGCGGCTGCGCCACCGATTACTGCGTCGATGCGACGATCAAGAACGGCGTTAGCCGGGGTTATCACATCACCGTTGCCGAAGATGCCCATACCACCGCCAACCGTCCGGCTGCTGACGCACAGATCCTGATTAACCATCACAACGACGTCTGGCGTAACTTCATTGCGCCAGCGAATCCTCTCGCGGTGAAACGCACCGAAACAATTCTCGAAAACTGGAAAGCGAACTAATAATCAACCCGTGGGTCTGACCTTTTTGCCCGGGCCGGGAGTCTGGCGCGGGCAGGTTTATCGTGTGGTGACGTGTTGTACACAGCAACAGCCATAACAACAAGAAGGAAGCATTATGTTTAAGTCTTTTTTCCCAAAGCCGGGGCCTTTTTTCCTGTCGGCATTTATTTGGGCACTGATCGCTGTCATTTTCTGGCAGGCGGGCGGCGGCGCATGGCTGACGCGCATCACGGGGGCGACAGGTGAGGTGCCGATTAGCGCGGCGCGCTTCTGGTCGCTCAGCTTTATCGTATTTTATGCCTACTACACGGTATGTGTGGGGCTGTTTGCACTCTTCTGGTTCAAGTATTCTCCGCATCGTTGGCAGGTTTGGTCGATTTTGGGATCTGCGCTGATCATTTTCGTTACCTGGTTCATGGTGGAAGTGAGCGTTGCAATTAATGCATGGTATGCACCCTTCTACGATTTGATCCAAAAAGCGCTAAGCGCCCCGAATAAGGTTCCGATTGGTGAACTCTATGCCAGTCTCGTTAGTTTTACCGGCATTGCCATGATTGCAGTAACAGTGGCAGTGCTGAACAATTTCTTCGTTAGCCATTACGTTTTCCGTTGGCGTACAGCTATGAACGAATATTACATGGCAAATTGGCAACGACTGCGGCACATCGAAGGTGCTGCACAGCGTGTGCAGGAAGACACCATGCGTTTTGCCTCAACGCTGGAGGACATGGGGGTCAGCTTGCTTAATGCTGTGATGAAACTTATCGCTTTTTTACCGATTCTGATTGCACTTTCACCCCATGTGCCTGAACTTCCAATTGTTGGTCATTTACCCTATGGTTTGGTTATTGCCGCACTGGTCTGGTCTCTTATGGGAACGGGGCTTCTTGCTGTGGTGGGGATCAAATTACCGGGGTTACAATTTAAAAATCAGCGCGTGGAAGCGGCTTACCGTAAAGAACTCGTTTACGGTGAGGATGACCCATCACGAGCTGCGCCACCAACGGTAAAAGAGTTATTTCAGAACGTCCGTTTTAACTACTTTAAGCTCTACTTCCACTACATGTATTTCAACATAGCTCGTATTTTATATCTTCAGGCCGATACTGTTTTTGGAATAGTCCTGTTGTTCCCGTCAATTGTTGCAGGGACAATTACCCTGGGACTGATGACCCAAATTACTAACGTTTTCGATCAGGTCAGAAGTTCATTCCAGTACCTGATCAGCTCCTGGACCACGCTGGTGGAACTGATGTCCATCTACAAACGTCTGCGCAGCTTTGAACGCGAGCTGGACGATCGTGACCTGCAGGAAGTCACTAACACATTTAGCTAATACAGGACGTTGCTATGCCTTTTGCCGTACCGCGCGCGTTACCGTTGACCATACTGGCCGCTTTTGTGCTGGCAGGCTGTGCCGAAAAGGGGGCCGCTCCGCTCAAAAAGGGCGAGAAGCCCGTTGATGTGGCGAGCGTTGTGCGGCAGAAAATGCCCGCCAGCGTGAAAGATCGCAATGCGTGGGCAGACGCGCTGGCAAAAACCTTTGAGAGCCAAAAGATCGCGCCGACCGAGGAGAATATCTGTTCGGTGCTGGCGGTGGCACAGCAGGAGTCGATGTACCAGTCAGACCCGGCTGTGCCGGGGCTGAATAAAATCGCCTGGAAAGAGATCGACCGCCGCGCGGAGTCCATGCATATCCCGGTGTTCCTCGTGCATACCGCGCTTAAAATCACCTCGCCGAACGGCAAAAGCTACAGCGAACGGCTGGACACGGTGAAAACCGAAAAACAGCTTAGCGCTATTTTCGATGATTTCATCAACATGGTGCCGATGGGGCAGAAGCTGTTTGGCTCACTGAATCCGGTCCACACCGGTGGCCCAATGCAGGTAAGCATCGCGTTCGCGGAGAAACACACCGACGGCTATCCGTGGAAAATCGACGGTACGGTGCGCCAGGAGGTCTTCTCCCTGCGCGGCGGACTGTGGTTCGGCACGTATCACCTGCTGAACTACCCGGCGAACTACGATGAGCCGCTGTACCGCTTTGCCGACTTTAACGCCGGCTGGTATGCCAGCCGTAATGCGGCATTCCAGAGTGCGGTCAGCCGCGCAAGCGGCGTTAAGCTGGCGCTGGACGGCGATCTTATCGCCTACGGCAGCAGCGAGGCGGGAAGCACCGAGCGGGCGATCCGGAAATTATCGACAACGCTTGATATGAGCAACAGCGACATTCGCCGTCAGCTTGAGAAAGGCGACAGCCTGGCCTTTGAGAAAACGGATCTCTACAAGAAGGTGTTTGCGCTCGCAGAGCAGAAAAGCGGGAAAACGTTACCGAGGGCTATCCTGCCGGGTATTCAGCTGGAAAGCCCGAAGATCACGCGTAACCTGACCACCGCGTGGTTCGCAAAACGCGTGGACGATCGCCGGGCTCGCTGTATGGGGCTTTAACGGCGGCGGCGAAAGCGCAGCACTAATGCCACAACGCCCAGAATCATACATCCCGCGAGGAAGGGAATCAGGCCGAACAGGGTGCTGACGCCAAAGCCAATCTCAACTCGCGGGCGTCCGTTATCCTGCACCTGCATCAGGTGTTCATAAACGCCAGGCGCATGGACCAGCATATTGAGCAGCTGCGAGCCAGCCCAGAAGCAGAACAGGACAAACAGGGCATACGCGATATTACCCGCCGTGGAGGTTTTTGGTTTTCCGCCAAAAATCGGTTTCGACAATGTAAAGTCAGCCATGATGACCTCCGGATAAATCGCTCTGTTAATACGCTTCGTACAGGGTGAGTTTGACAGGTCATCGCATTTGTCAATATCAGAATCGTGGTAATTTACGCGACGGATTCCTCCTGGATTGTTGATTTCTGCAGCACGTCACAATTTATTAACTTAAGTGAAATTGCATCGCGTTTCAGAATTTCCGTATCTGCCACAGACCTGGCCGTAAAACTGTGAGAGGATGTCTTTTTTTCCTGCCGGAGTTGTTATGAAGCTCACGTCCAAACTACGCCGTGACTGGCACTACTACGCCTTCGCTATCGGGCTGATCTTTATTCTTAACGGTGTCGTGGGTCTGCTGGGGTTTGAAGCAAAAGGCTGGCAAACCTATGCCGTCGGGCTGGTGACCTGGGTCATCAGTTTCTGGCTGGCGGGGTTGATTATCCGCCGCCGTCCTGAAGAGACGACAGCGGATGAGGCAGCGTCGGCGAAGCGCGCCGATTAACCGTTTACGGAACTTTTAAGCGCGCTGTCGGCAGCGTGACGCTCCAGCGCCAGTTCGATCAGGCGGGTGATCAGTTCCGGGTAGCTGAGGCCGCTCGCCTGCCACAGCTTCGGATACATGCTGATGTTAGTGAACCCCGGCAGCGTGTTGATTTCATTGATCACCACCTCGTTTTCCGCCGTCAGGAACACATCCACGCGCGCCATGCCGCAGCAGCCGAGCGTCTGATAAGCGCGAATGGCGATCGCCCGGATCATATCGTTAACCGCCGGATCGAGATCCGCAGGCACGACAACCTGCGCGCCTTTATCATCAATGTATTTGGTGTCGTACGAGTAGAAGTCGCTGTTTAAGACCACTTCGCCGCAGGTGCTCGCCTGTGGAAAATCGTTGCCCAGCACGGCGCACTCAATTTCACGGCCTTTGATGCCCTGCTCAACCACCACTTTATGGTCGAACTCAAACGCCAGGCGGACGGCCTGGGTGAACTCAGCTTCGCTGGTCACTTTGCTGACGCCCACGGAGGAGCCCTGGTTTGCAGGCTTCACAAACAGCGGCAGACCCAATTCAGCGCTAATCTGCGCGAAGCTGTGCTTGTCGCGGTTGGCGCGGGTGAGCGTGACGAACGGCGCGATATTCAGCCCGGCGTCGCGCAGCAGGCGTTTGGTGACGTCTTTGTCCATGCACGCGGCGGAGCCGAGTACGTCCGAGCCGACGAACGGCAGGTTGGCCATGCGCAGCATCCCCTGCAGGGAACCATCTTCCCCCAGCGTGCCGTGCACGATAGGGAAGACGACGTCGATCTGAGCGAGAGCCTGTGCATTGCCTGCATCGATAAGCTGCCCCTTCGCGACGCCGGGTACGGTGGCGACGCTAATTTCTGAAGGATTCAGGGCGATATGGGCCGGATCGTGAGCATTCAGCAGATACTGGCTGGCATCGTTAACGTGCCACTGGCCCTGTTTATCAATGCCCAGCAGCACCACGTCGAAACGGCTTTTATCGATCGCATCAACGATATTTTTAGCCGATTGCAATGACACTTCGTGTTCCGCTGATTTTCCCCCAAAGACAATACCTACGCGCTGCTTAGCCATCTCACTCTCTTCCAGTCTGACGAAAAGCCAATAACATACCACGATGCCCGGCGGGTTTCGCGACCTTCTGCCATAATGTTTGGGGGAATGTTCAGGGGGGCGAGTGAAAGGAAAAACGCTGCTGACCGTTTTGATTCTTATCGCCGTCGCAACGGTGGGTTACCGCTGGTTGCCGCCTTACTACAACCCTTTCATACCGCTGGCGCTTGACGATCCGCCAGGCCGAATCACCCAGTATAAGCTTCGGCGCTTAACGCCCGAGGCCTGCGCAAGCCTGCTTGCGCAGGCTAATCAACGCGATCTCATCCGCACCCAGCCGGTCGCTGACAGCGCCGGGGAATGCCCGCTGAGCGACGTCGTGCGCGTGCGAGACTTCGGCCCGGTCGGCCTGAACGGCAGCTTTCTTGCCAGCTGTCCGCTGGCGCTCAGTTCAGCCCTCTTTATCAGCCAGCAGGCCCGGCCGCTGACAAAACGCTATACGGGCAGCGACCTCGCGCGTATCGATCACCTCGGCAGCTTTGCCTGCCGCAATATTTACCACCGCCCTGACGCGCGCCGCAGTGAACATGCCACGGCGGAGGCGCTGGATATTGCCGCTTTTCGTCTGGCGAACGGCGACCGCGCCACGGTGCTGAACGGCTGGAAGGCGGCCACGACGCAGCCCTGGCTAAAGGCGATGCTGGCGGCAAGCTGCGGGTACTACGGGAACGGTCTGGGGCCAGAGTACAACGCGGCGCATGCCAACCATTTTCATCTCGGAATGCGCGGTTTTGGCCTGTGCCGGTGAAGCATAATATTCCGCCAGAAAATGGATGAATTGTGACTTATTTCACAAATATGATGACTGGGAAGATAAAACACCAAAGTCGGTCAGGCCGCATCTCTGGTGCGACGTTAACACGCGTAACTTGCTAATCTGACGGCGAATTCGCCTAAAAATGAAGACTATTCTGTATGGAATCCTGGAAAGTTAATCTCATCTCGGTCTGGTTCGGTTGCTTCTTCACCGGGCTGGCCATCAGCCAGATTTTGCCGTTCCTGCCGCTGTACGTCTCGCAGCTGGGGGTCACCTCGCACGAAGCGCTCTCTATGTGGTCCGGCCTGACGTTCAGCGTCACCTTTCTGGTTTCCGCGATTGTGTCACCCATGTGGGGCAGCCTGGCCGATCGAAAAGGCAGAAAACTGATGCTGCTGCGCGCCTCGCTCGGGATGGCAATAGCCATTCTGCTGCAGGCCTTCGCCACCAACGTCTGGCAGCTGTTCTTTCTGCGGGCGGTGATGGGGCTGACGTCCGGGTATATTCCAAACGCCATGGCGCTGGTCGCCTCTCAGGTGCCACGCGAGCGGAGCGGCTGGGCGCTGAGCACGCTCTCCACGGCGCAGATCAGCGGCGTCATCGGTGGCCCGCTGCTGGGGGGCTTTCTGGCGGACCACGTCGGACTGCGCGCGGTATTTATCATCACTGCGGTTCTGCTGGTGGTCAGTTTTCTGGTCACGCTCTTTCTGATTAAAGAGGGAGGCCGCCCGGTTATCAGTAAATCTGAACGCCTCAGCGGCAAGGCCGTTTTCGCCTCGCTGCCTTATCCGGGGCTGATGATCAGCCTGTTTGTCACCACCATGGTGATCCAGCTCTGTAACGGTTCGGTGGGGCCGATACTGGCGCTGTTTATCAAGTCAATGGAGCCGGAAAGCACGAACATCGCTTTTTTAAGCGGCATGATTGCCGCCGTGCCGGGCGTATCCGCCCTGATTTCCGCGCCGCGTCTCGGAAAACTGGGTGACAGGATCGGTACGGCGCGCATCCTGATGGCGACGCTGATCTTTGCGGTGGTGCTCTTCTTTGCGATGTCGTTCGTCACCTCTCCGCTTCAGCTTGGCGTGTTGCGATTTCTGCTCGGCTTTGCCGATGGTGCCATGTTGCCTGCGGTACAGACCCTGCTGGTCAAATATTCCAGCGACCAGGTGACGGGGCGTATTTTTGGATATAACCAGTCATTTATGTATCTGGGGAATGTTGCCGGTCCGCTTATTGGCGCCTCCGTTTCCGCGATGGCCGGTTTTCGTTGGGTATTTGCGGCGACGGCGATTGTCGTTTTAATCAATATTATCCAGCTGGCTATTGCGCTGCGACGCCGCAGACAAATGGCGGAGGCGAAATCGGCGAGATAACGCTTTCGCAGATGTATTATATATTCTTATGGTAGCCGCATTTTTATATAACAAAATGCGGCGTCTTTTTATAGAAAAACGTTTCGCTCACGGCGAGGTCTCTTTATTTCCGTTTCTGTATCACTTTTGCATACCATAATTAATTTCTTCTCTTTGCATTATGGATTCAGAGTGATAACGTCAGATAAAACTGAAAAGGAACCGGCACGATGAAAAACCTCATTGCTGAATTGCTGGTCAAGCTGGCACAAAAGGAAGAAGAGTCAAAAGAGCTGGTGGCCCAGGTCGAAGCGCTTGAAATTGTGGTCACCGCGCTGCTGCGACAAATGGCGAAAACCGATCAGCAGGCGTTGATTGAGAGCGTGGAAGGCGCGCTGGAGAGCGTCAGGCCTGAATCGCAGGTACCGATTGAAGATGCTGAGATGCTCCACCAGTACGTAAAGAAGCTGTTAAGGCATCCGCGCAGCTAAACCGTCACAGGACGTAACGACGTGTCATAGAATTGTCATGCAGGATGCCTATAGTCGCTCTGTTTTTATTTTTATGTATTTTTACATGGAGAAAATAAATTGAAACAGAGCGCACTTTTCATCGCATTACTTCCTCTGTTAATTACCCCTGCCATTTATGCTGACACGACGCAAACCAGCGTCCTGGATAATCGTGCGGCAAAAGGGGATATCACCCAGCCCGGCGGCGCGCGCCGATTGTCGGAAGATCAAACCGCCGCCATTCGCGCTTCGCTTAATGAAAAACCGGCGAAAAATATTATTCTGCTGATTGGCGATGGAATGGGTGATTCCGAAATCACGGCGGCGCGAAATTATGCCGAGGGGGCGGGCGGCTTTTTTAAAGGTATCGACGCATTACCGCTGACCGGACAATATACCCACTACGCGCTGGATAAAAAAACCGGTAAACCGGATTACGTAACGGACTCTGCGGCCTCGGCCACGGCGTGGTCCACCGGCGTGAAAACCTATAATGGCGCGCTGGGCGTGGATATTCACGAAAAAGATCGTCAAACCCTTCTGGAGATGGCAAAAGCGGCGGGCCTGGCGACCGGTAACGTCTCCACCGCTGAACTTCAGGATGCGACGCCTGCGGCGCTGGTGGCACACGTGACCTCGCGTAAATGCTACGGCCCGTCAGTGACCAGCGAAAAATGCCCAACGAACGCGCTGGAAAAAGGTGGCAAAGGCTCGATTACGGAACAGCTGCTGAATGCGCGTCCTGACGTGACGCTGGGCGGCGGCGCGAAAACCTTCGCGGAAACCGCGACGGCGGGCGAGTGGCAGGGCAAAACGCTGCGCGAGCAGGCGCAGGCGCGCGGCTATCAGCTGGTGAGTGACGCAAATTCGCTGGCGGCGATAACCGAGGCTAACCAGGACAAGCCGCTGCTGGGGCTGTTCTCTGACGGCAACATGCCCGTGCGCTGGGAAGGTCCAAAAGCCTCATATCACGGCAATATCGATAAGCCAGCAGTGACCTGTACGCCTAACCCTAAACGCACGGACAGCGTACCGACGCTGGCGGCGATGACCGATAAAGCGATCGATCTGCTGAGCAAGAGCGAAAAAGGGTTCTTCCTGCAGGTTGAGGGGGCGTCAATCGATAAGCAGGATCATGCGGCAAATCCGTGCGGTCAGATTGGCGAAACCGTCGATCTGGACGAAGCGGTGCAGAAGGCGCTCGCGTTCGCGAAAAAAGACGGTAACACCCTGGTGATCGTCACCGCGGATCACGCGCACGCCAGCCAGATCGTTCCGCCAGATACCAAAGCCCCTGGCCTGACGCAGGCGCTCAACACCAAAGATGGCGCCGTCATGGTGATGAGCTACGGCAACTCTGAAGAAGAGTCCATGGAGCACACCGGCACCCAGCTGCGCATTGCCGCCTACGGCCCGCACGCGGCCAACGTGGTAGGCCTGACGGATCAAACGGATCTGTTCTACACCATGAAGGCGGCGCTGGGTCTGAAATGATAAATTCCCGGCGGAAATCACATCTGCCGGGTGGTTTTTTTTCTGTCACGAACCAGACTTACAGGGAATGTTCACAAAAGGATGGTGCAATGAAAACAACATTACTGGTTACTCTGCTCTCCGGCCTGTTCCTGGTCGCCTCGGCGAACGCGGAAGAGAAAACGTTAACGCCGCAGCAGCAGCGTATGACCACCTGTAATCAACAGGCGACGTCTCAGAGTCTGAAGGGCGATGCCCGCAAGACCTACATGAGCGACTGCCTCAAAAACGGCGCTTCAAAGCCAGCTGAAAAAAGCCTGACGCCTCAGCAGCAAAAGATGCGCGAGTGTAATGCCAAGGCAACCGAGCAGTCCCTGAAAGGGGATGACCGCAGCAAGTTCATGAGTGCCTGCCTGAAGAAAAAAGTGTAGTTCGAACGGGTGAGCGGCTCCGGCGGCTCACCCGAAATTTCATACTTTCCCCGCAGACCCACTCTCTATAATTTGGGAAAATGTTTCAGAATATTCCCAAAAATGATGAATGATGAAACGTATTACAACACAAAGCGCATTCGGGAAGAGTGGAATTTAACCCTTTCTCAGGATGACCCTCACCGCGCCGGCATTCAGTTTGCCCGGCGCGTTCGGCTGGCGCGCGCCGTGGGGCTGGCAGCGATGTTTTTCCCGGTTGCGGGGATGCTGGTCACCCATTTTTTACCCGGAGGCTGGTGGCTTTTACTGGTGGGGTGGGCGTTCGTCTGGCCCCATTTCGCCTGGCAGTTATCCTGCCGGGCCGCGTCACCTCATCAGCAGGAAGAGTTCAATCTTAAGATCGATGCCATTATTGCCGGGCTCTGGATCGGCGTGATGGGGATGAGCGCGTTACCCTCGGCAGCGCTGGTGATGATGGTCGGGATGAATATGATGGGCTCCGGGGGCTGTCGTCTGTTTATCCCGGGGATCCTGCTGACTCTGCTCTCCGCGCTGGTGACGCTGCCGATTGTTGGGCGCGTGGCCGTCTTCAACCCCGACCTCGTGGAGTGGAGCTTAACGCTTCCCGTACTGGTACTTTATCCCATGCTGTTTGCCTGGCTCAGCCACCGCACCGCCGTCAGGCTTGCTGAGCACAAGCAGCGGCTGGAAATGATGAGCACCCGCGACGGCATGACCGGGGTCTATAATCGCCGACACTGGGAAATGCTGCTGCGAAATGAATTTGAGCATTGCCGCCGCGATCGCTGCACCGCCACGATTTTACTGATTGATATCGACCACTTTAAAAATATCAACGATACCTGGGGGCACGCCGTGGGCGACGAGGCGATCATTGCCATCACGCGCCAGCTTCAGATGTCGGTGCGGTCAGGTGATGCCATCGGCCGGTTTGGCGGAGATGAGTTTGCGGTGATTATGTCGCAGACCGCAGCGGAAAGCGCCATCGCCGTCATGTCCCGGGTGCATGAGCGGCTGGAAACGCTGTCGCTACCGTGCGCGCCAAAAGAGGCGCTGCGCATCAGCGTGGGCGTTGCCCCCTGGGGGCCGCAGTTTGCACATTATCGGGAATGGCTAAAGGCGGCTGACGTGGCGCTGTACAGGGCGAAAAATGCCGGGCGCAGCCGCACCGAAGTGGCCGCCTGACGCCCGACTGAAACGATCAGGATTTACTCAGCTTCTCTGATTTTTCCATGCATTTTGCCATTGCTTCAATGACGGCCGAGCGGAATCCACACTCCTCCAGCACCCGCACCGCTTCGATGGTGGTACCGCCCGGGGAGCAAACCATATCTTTCAGTTCACCCGGGTGTTTGCCGGTTTCCAGCACCATTTTGGCGGAGCCCATGACGGCCTGCGCGGCGAACTTATACGCCTGGGCGCGCGGCATTCCGCCAAGCACGGCGGCATCGGCCATCGCTTCCAGGAACATGAAGACATACGCAGGCGCAGAACCACTCACGCCCACCACCGGATGGATCATCGATTCGGCAATCACTTCCGCTTCGCCGAAGCAGCGGAAAATGTTCAGCACATCGGCTACGTCTTCCGGGGTCACCAGCGCGTTAGGCGTGACGGAGGTCATGCCGGCGTTCACCAGCGAGGGGGTATTGGGCATTGCGCGAACAATTTTGCGGTCATGGCCCAGCGCGCGCGCCAGCTGGTCAAGCGTCACGCCCGCGGCAATCGACACCACCAGCGTCTCTTTATTCAGGCTGGAGGTGATGTCGCTCAGCACTTTGATCATGATGTTCGGCTTGACGGCGCCAAAGACGATATCGGCGACCTGGGCCACTTCCTGCGCGCTTTCGGCGGCGTTAATCCCGTATTGATCGCGCAGCGCGGCGACCTTATCCGGTGACGGGGTATAGACCCAAATCTGACCCGGCAGCACCTGCCCGCTGGCGATCAGGCCGCCCAGAATGGCTTTGCCCATGTTACCGCAGCCGATAAACCCGATTTTCTTGTCCATCACGATCCTCCGTCATTATGCGTTGTTTTCTCTGATTGATAGCTTAACAACGAAATGCAGGCGACAATAGTCGGCAGAGTCATTATGGGGAGACAATATGGCGATTTGGGTTGATGCGGACGCGTGTCCGAACGTGATTAAAGAGATTTTATTTCGCGCCGCCGAGCGCGTTCAGATGCCGCTGACGCTGGTGGCGAACCAGAACATTCGCGTGCCGCCTTCGCGCTTCATTCGTTCTTTGCGCGTGCCTGCCGGATTCGACGTGGCAGACAACGAAATTGTCCGCCTGTGCAGCGCGGAAGATCTGGTGATCACGGCGGACATTCCGCTGGCGGCCGACGTGCTGGAGAAAGGGGCGGCAGCGCTCAATCCGCGCGGTGAGCGATACTCGCCGTCGACCATCCGCGAGAAGCTTACGATGCGCGATTTTATGGATACCTTGCGGGCCAGCGGCGTGCAGACCGGTGGGCCGGACAGCCTGTCACAGCGCGATCGCCAGCAGTTCGCTGCCGAGCTGGATAAATGGCTGCTGGAAGTGAAGCGCCGTACAGCGAAATGATAATTATTGTCAATGTGTGGTACAGTGTGGCCTCCACAGGGTTGTCATCCCGTACCGCTTTGCAGTAAAGTAATCGCAACATCTTCTGCAATTATTTCTTTACACTCTTCAGCCTTCCGGCATCAAGGGGAACACCTGGCTATGACCCAACCCATCTTTTTAGTTGGCCCCCGCGGCTGTGGGAAAACCACCGTTGGCCTGGAGCTGGCACGCGTGTGTCATCGCCAGTTTGTGGATACCGACCACTGGCTGCAAACCGAGGCCGGAAAAACTATCGCCGACATTGTTGAGCAGGAAGGCTGGGAGAGCTTTCGCGCACGCGAAACGGCCGCGCTGAAAGCGGTCACGACCCCGTCCGCGGTGATCGCCACCGGCGGTGGCATTGTTCTGGCGGAGTGTAATCGTCACTTTATGCGCGAAAAGGGGATTGTGATTTACCTCAGCGCGCCAGTGTCGGCCCTGGTTGGGCGTCTGGAAGCCTTTCCGGAAGAGGGGCAACGCCCTGCGCTGACCTCCAGGCCGCTGAACGAAGAGGTGAGTGAAGTGCTGGCCGAACGCGATGCGTTATACCGCGAAGCGGCTCACCACGTGGTGGATGCGTCCGCCTCTCCCGAAGACGTTGTGATTCAGATTATTACCGCCCTGCGTTTGGCGTGTGCCAGCTAAGCGGTGTCTATACTTATAGCTCAGACATAAAAAAAGGATGAGCTATGCCAACAAGACCTCCCTATCCGCGTGAAGCGCGCATTGTGACCGTTGAAAAAGGCCAGACAGGTCACACTGTGACCTGGTATCAACTGCGTGCCGATCACCCCAAACCCGACTCGCTGATCAGTGAACACGAGACGGAACAGGAAGCGCTGGATGCGAAGCGGCGCTATGAAGATCCCGACATAACCTGAGCGGTTTCCTAAACGCTCCAGGATCGTGCCTGAATCACACTTTTTACTCATCGTAAAAGTTAAGCAGGAGTTAATATTTAGTTAATACAAGTAACTCTGGTATCGGCAGGCGATCTTTACATTTCGGTGTCGGGATCACCTGCTACGCTTGGTGCTGTTTTGTTGAAAAAACGAACTGTGCAGCGTAGTGAGCCTGTACCTGTGTGCACGATGTTGGAGTAATGGAAGGCGATAAAGATGAAGGCAACGTTGGCGATCCTCACCATTGGTGTGGTCCCTGTAAGCGAAGTGTTACCGCTCTTAACCGAGCATGTATCTGAACAACAGATTACGCATCTCAGCCTGCTGGGCAAGATGAGTCGGGAAGAGGTCATGGAAGACTACGCTGTCGAGGCGGGGGAGGATCCCCTGGCGACGTTATTAAGTGACGGTAAACTGGCGCATGTTTCCCGCCAGAAGATCGAGCGCTCGCTGCAGGGCGTAATAGAAGTGCTCGATAATCAGGGATATGACGTTATTTTGCTGATGAGCACCGCCCCCATAAAGGGACTTACGGCGCGCAATGCGATTTTGCTGGAACCGATGCGCATCATTCCGCCGCTGGTGGCCTCCATCGTGGATGGTCATCAGGTGGGGGTGATTGTCCCCATCGAGGAGCTCATGGATAACCAGGAGGCAAAATGGCACGTGCTGGAAAAAGTGCCCTTGTACGCGCTGGCGAATCCGTTCTGGGACAGCGAGGCCAAACTCATTGCGGCCGGGAAGGAACTGCTGGAAAGAGGGGCCGATGTCCTGATTCTGGACTGCCTGGGTTTCCACCAGCATCATCGTGATTTACTGCAAAAAGCGCTGGATGTGCCGGTGCTGTTGTCCAACGTTCTGATGGCTCGCCTGGCCTCGGAACTGCTCATGTAATGATTTTGCGTGACAGGTGATGAGCATGGCCCCTATAGTGAATTTTTATCTAAAAATATAAGGGCCAGTTCATGCTTCAGAGTAACGAATACTTTTCCGGTAAAGTGAAATCCATTGGTTTTACCAGCAGCAGCACTGGCCGCGCCAGCGTTGGCGTCATGGCGGAAGGGGAATACACCTTCGGCACGGCGGAAGCGGAAGAGATGACGGTCGTCAGCGGGGCGCTGAACGTCTTACTGCCGGGTGAAACGGAATGGAAAGTTTACGCAGCCGGACAGGTTTTCAACGTCCCTGGCCACAGTGAGTTCCATCTGCAGGTGGCTGAACCTACCTCTTATCTGTGCCGCTACCTGAAATAAAAAATTAGCCGGGTGGCGCTAACGCTTACCCGGCCTACGGTTTGCCCGTTATCTCTGCGCTTCGCCGCCGAGACCTTCCACCAGATTCTGAATCAACGCCGCCAGCTCGCCGGTCATCAGGATGAAGTCCGCGTCAAAACGCTGGGCGTAATCTTCCCTGTCGATATCTTCGTTCTGATCGCGCAGCTCGTCGCAGAACTTCAGACGCTTCACGGAGCCGTCGTCGCACATCACAAACTGAATACGCTGCTGCCAGTCGAGCGCCAGCTTGGTGACCACTTTACCCGCTTCGATGTGGACGGCGATTTCATCGCTCACCAGATCCTGCTTCTTCGCGCGGATCACGCCGCCATCTTCCAGCAGGGCTTTCAGCTCGGCTTCATCAAGGATCTGGAAACCCTGAGCCGCAGCACCGCTGCGTACCCATTCGGTCAGCGTCAGCTCGATCGGCGTTTCCAGCGCCAGCGGAACGACCGGTAAAGATCCGATGCTTTTACGCAGCAGGGCCAGCGTATCTTCTGCTTTCTTGGCGCTGGCGCAGTCCACCATGATCAGCCCGTTAACGGTGTCGATCCACATCATGGTCTGGCTGAAGCGGCTGAAGGCGCGCGGCAGCAGGGAGTGCAGTACTTCATCTTTCAGCGAATCTTTTTCGGTCTTTTTCAGCTTGCGGCCCTGTTCGGCTTCCAGCTTGAGAATTTTCGCTTCGAGTGCCTGCTTAACCACCGGCGTCGGCAGTATTTTCTCTTCTTTACGGGCGCAGACGATGATTTGACCCGTGCTGCTGGCGTGGGTCAGTGCATCGCTTTGTGAACCCATTGGCGGAACCCAACCGGTTTTCGCCATATCCTGGCTACCGCAAGGGGAAAAGGTATAAGCGGCTAACTGTTTTTCCATCTCTTCTGCACGCAGCGAAACGTCGCGGCTGAGACGGTAAACCATCAAATTTTTGAACCACAGCATGATAATTTCCACGGCCTTGTCGTTAAATCAGCGGGCATGATAACGAATTGTCGCATCGCTTGCATTGCTAATCGGGAAGCGTGCTTCTACTCTGTTGATAATCAAAATAATGAGGAGAGTCTTGTGCGTATTGGGATCGATTTGGGCGGCACCAAAACAGAAGTCATCGCACTGAGCGAGCAGGGGGAGCAGCTGTTCCGCCATCGTCTGCCAACGCCGCGCGATGATTATCACCAGACTATCGAGACGATTGCCAGGCTGGTCGAGATGGCCGAGCAGGCGACAGGGCAAACCGGCAGCGTCGGGATGGGGATACCGGGGTCGATCTCGCCGTATACCGGCGTGGTTAAAAATGCCAACTCCACCTGGCTCAACGGTCAGCCGTTTGATAAAGATTTAAGCGCGCGCCTGAAGCGGGAAGTGCGTCTGGCCAACGACGCCAACTGCCTGGCGGTCTCTGAGGCCATCGACGGCGCGGCGGCCGGTGCCCAGACCGTGTTTGCCGTGATCATCGGCACCGGCTGCGGTGCGGGCGTAGCGTTCGGCGGGCGCGCCCATATCGGCGGTAACGGCACCGCGGGCGAGTGGGGGCACAACCCGCTGCCGTGGATGGATGAAGACGAACTCAAATACCGCACCGAAGTGCCGTGCTACTGCGGAAAACAGGGCTGTATTGAGACCTTTATCTCCGGTACCGGTTTTGCGACCGATTACCACCGCCTGAGCGGCCAGCCGCTCAAGGGAAATGAGATCATGCGTCTGGTCGAAGCGCAGGATCCGGTGGCGGAGCTGGCCCTGAGCCGCTATGAAATGCGGCTGGCGAAATCCCTGGCGCACGTGGTGAATATTCTCGACCCAGACGTAATTGTGCTGGGCGGCGGCATGAGCAACGTCGACCGGCTGTACGCCACGGTGCCGAACCTGGTGAAGCAGTGGGTCTTCGGCGGCGAGTGTGAAACGCCGATCCGCAAAGCCGTCCACGGGGACTCCAGCGGCGTGCGCGGCGCGGCGTGGCTGTGGCCAGAATAAACGGCTCTGTAAGCCCGGTAAGCGAAGCGCCACCGGGCGAATTCAGGCAGCCACAATAAAAAAGCCGGGTGGCGGCTACGCCTTACCCGGCCTACATGTGGAGTGGACCTTTACTGCACGGCAAATTCTTTATCCAGCTTGCTGTACCCCAGCCCGTTAATCTTCTTCACTTTGATCTGCACCGGAATACGCTCTTTCATCGCCTCAACGTGGCTGATCACGCCGATGGTTTTCCCGGTGGCGTTCAGCGCGTCGAGCGCATCCAGCGCGGTATCCAGCGTCTCACTGTCGAGCGTGCCGAACCCTTCATCCAGGAACAGGGAATCGATTCGCGTTTTATGACTCACCAGATCGGAAAGCGCCAGCGCCAGCGCCAGGCTGACCAGGAAGCTCTCGCCGCCGGAGAGGGTGCGGGTATCGCGGACCGCATCCGCCTGCCACGTATCCACCACTTCCAGCTCCAGCGCGTCGCTGGCCTTACGCTGCAATAAATAACGCCCGTGCAGGCGGTTAAGCTGCTGGTTAGCCAGCCAGACGAGATTGTCCAGCGTCAGCCCCTGGGCGAACTTACGGAACTTGTCGCCGGTGCTGGAGCCGATCAGCGCGTTCAGATAACCCCAGTCATCCGCCTGGCGCGCGGCCTCTTCAATTTGCTGCATCAACGCCAGCTGGTGCTGCCGGTTATCGCTGTCCTGCTTAAGCTGCTGGCGGATCTCGCCCTGATGCGTGGTGTTCTCGCGCAGCTGTTGCGCCAGCTGCTGCAGCTGGCTTTGCAGCGTGGCGGCATCGGCGTCGAGCCCTTCCGGGCGCAGCGCCAGATGAGACTGCAGCTGCTGGTTAGCTTGCCCGCACAGCGCCGCGGCCTGCTGGATCTGGTTTTCCAGCGACTGTTTCAGCTGTTCAAGGTGGCGAATAGCATCGTCATCCAGCAGGGCGGCAAGAAACGCGTCCTGGTCGGCAAAGCAGCTCGCCGAGCGCGCCGCGGTGAACTGCGTCTGCGACTGCTGCAGGCGCTCTCGCTCCAGCCCTTCCTGCTGCTGTTGCGCGGTCAGCTGGCTTTGCAGCGACACGCACTCGTCGTGGATGGCGCGCCAGTTATCAGGAATAACCGGTTCGGCGTCTTCGCTGTTCGCTGCCGGAAGCGCGTCGAGCAGCGGCTTCAGGGCGTTTATGCGTTCCTGAAGCACGCCGTGCTGCGCTTGCTTCTCCTGCCACTGCGCGAATTCCGCTTCGCGGGCCTGAAGCCAGGCGGCTTCCTGACCCTCTTCAGGTGCGTTAAGTGAGAGCGCGAGCAGGGCATGTTCCAGCGCCTGCCGCGTGGCCGCCAGCTGCTGCTGATACTGCCGCTCCTGCGCGTCCTGTTCGTTGAGCTGGTTCTGCAGGGTGAGACGCTGACTGAGCTGATAAAGCTGGCGCTCGTACTGTTCCTGTTCGTTCAACCATGGCGCGATATCGTCCTGAATATTCAAGGTAATGTTCAGGGACGTGCAGGCCGCCACCCACTCTTTAGTGAGCGCTTGCTCTTCCTGAGAAAGCGTCTGCGCGTCGTCTGTCTCGCGCTGGATCTGCTGAGTCAGGGCATTGACCTGTCCCAGCACCAGCAGGCCTTCCTCTTTAAGGGCGGCGACCTCTTTTTCCAGGGCATCACGGCGGCGCTGGTTATCCGTCAGCTCAAGTGACTGATATTGCTCAACGGCCGGATGTTCGCAGGAACCGCACAGCGGACAGGGTTTGCCTGCCTCAAGCCGGGAGCGGTAATGCTCCAGCTTCTTAATTGTTGCTTCGGTTTCGCACAGGGCTTTCAGGTCGAGATAGTGCTGGTTTTTCTCTTTGTACTGCTGGCGGCGCAGGGTCAGCGTTTCATTGAGTTTATTTTGTTCGGCCTGCGCCTTCTGCACGTTTTCACCGCTCTGGCGCAGGCGCTTTTGCAGCGGCTGATAGCGGGCATGCAGCGACGTCAACTGCTGGCGCAGCGTGCGGGACCTGGACTGCTGCTCCATGGCCGCGCTGACCTCATCCGCCGTCAGCGTCAGCGCGTTTTCCGGCATCGCAGCCAGCCTGTTGCGTAATTCACCTATCCGCGCAGCAAGCGAGGCTAACTGCGTTTTATCGCGGTTAAGCTGCGAGAACTGGGCGCGCCAGCCTGCAATCTCCTGGCCTAACAGACGATAGCGCTCGTGCTCCGCCAGCCACTGCGCCAGCGCCGTCAGTTCGGTCTGAAGCTGCTCGTGGTTACGCAGGGCGGTATTGCGAATACGTGAACGCAGCGCGGTTCTGGCTTGTAAGCGAGTATTTACTTCGATAATTCGCTGCTGCGTTTGTGCCAGACGCGCGGTTTGCTCCTGCTGATGCTCCCAGAGCGGTCGCAGCTGGGCGGCGGGCAGAGCAAGCTGCAGTTTTGCCAGCTCAGGCGCAGCGTCCGTTAGCGCCTGTTGCGCCTGCTGCTGCATCGCGGCGGCGCGCTGTTGCTCGCGCACGAGCTCATCATGGCGCGTAAGCCACTGAAAATGTTTCTGTTGGTTTTGCTGCTGTTCCAGCAGGGTTTTCTCTGCGTCAGTAAGTGCCTGCAAACTTTGCTGTAACTGCTGCTGTTGTTCTTCGCTCAACAGCACGACGCCCGCCGCCTGCGCCTCGCACTTTTCAAGCACGCTGCGGGCCGCTTTGTGTTTCTCAAACACCATGGCGGAAATCTGACCGTAGATTTCGGTGCCGGTCAGCTCTTCCAGCAGCTCGGCGCGATCGCTCGGCTTGGCATTAAGGAAGGCGGCAAACTGCCCCTGAGAGAGCAGCATCGAGCGGGTAAAGCGCCCGTAGTCCAGCCCGGTGAGTGCGGCGGTTTGCTCCAGCTTATCCGTCACTTTGTCGGCCAGGATTTTGCCATCTTCGCAGCGCGCCAGCTCCACGCGCGGCGCCTGCAGGTTACCGTCCGGCTGGTTGCGCGCCCGGTTCTGGCTCCAGAAGGCGCGATAGGCGATGCCTTTTACCTCGAACTCCACTTCCGCCAGACATTCGGCGGTGTCGCGGGTCATCAGGTCATTTTGCGCCTGGGAGACTTTATTCAGGCGCGGCGTTTCGTGATAAAGCGCCAGACAGATGGCGTCGAGCAAGGTGGTTTTACCTGCCCCGGTTGCGCCGGTGATGGCAAACAGCCCGTTGCTGGCAAACGGCTCAGCGGTAAAGTCAATTTTCCACTCGCCCTTGAGGGAGTTGAGATTTTTCAGGCGCAGGCTCAGAATTTTCATGCGTTTTCTTCCTCGTCATTGAGCGCATGCAGGGTATGGCTGAACAGTTCGCTGAGCCTTGCGCGCTTCGCATCGTCAATCTCCTCCTGTGAGAGCCTGCGTTCAAATACCTCTTCGACCCCCAGTTCACTGAGCGTTTCGCGTTGAGCGCTTAGCAGAATTTTCTCGCGCTGCTCGCGGCTGCGGCGCACCAGCAAGACCTCTACCGGCAGGTCTTCGGTCAGCGCCTGGATTTTCCGCTGCATATCGTGCAGGTAGTCGTCGGTGGTGATTTCGATGTCCAGCCAGATGGGGGGATCTTGCTCGACGCCGCGCCACTGCTCCAGCTGGGCGGTGATGGCATCGAGATCGCCTTTCAGCACCGCCAGTGGCTGGGTAACGGGCACCTCCAGCGTGTCGACGGCGCTGAGTTTGCCCTCGCAAAAGCTCACCAGATGCACGGATTTGGCTTTGCCCGTTTCGTCAAAGCTGAGCGAAAGAGGCGAGCCGCAGTAGCGGATGTGCTCGCAGCCGCCGACGATCTGCGCCCGGTGAATGTGCCCGAGCGCAATGTAGTCGGCGGGCGGGAAGTGCTGCGCCGGAAAGGCATCCAGCGTGCCGATATAGATGTCACGCACGGCGTCACTTTTACTGGCCCCGACGGTGGTGAGGTGCCCGGTCGCAATCACCGGAATCGGCTGGTCACCGCGCAGGGCACAGGCTTCGGCGTGCTGCTGGCGGTAATAATCGGCGATCGCCTGTAACAAATGCTGCTGCTTTTCCGCGCCCGACAGCCCCGCCTGGCTTTGCACGATGTCGCGCGGACGCAAAAAGGGAATCGGACACAGTACCGCCCCGGGCGACCCGTCGCGCTTTTTCAGGATCTGCGGGGCATGCCCGGCGCTGGCGACGACGGTGGTATTGAGAAACGCCAGGATGTCGCGGGATTCGTTAAGCGTCGCGACGGAATCATGGTTGCCGGCGACAATCACCAGATGACAGCCGGTTTGCTGCAGATTCACCACGAAGCGGTTGTACAGCTCACGGGCATAGCTCGGCGGCGAGCCGGTATCAAAAATATCTCCCGCCACGATAATCGCGTCCACCTCATGCGTCCGGGCCGTTTCCAGCAGCCAGTTCAGGAACGCTTCATGTTCAGCCGCACGGCTTTTGCTGTAAAAATTTTGACCCAGATGCCAGTCCGAGGTGTGAAGTATGCGCATAGCTGATCCGTGGCAAAAAAGAGAAAGCAGGATTATAAACGTTCAGAGAAGGGAAAATAACCGCTGTAATAAAACAACAGTTTGCCATTTATAGTGGTACTGTTTTTCATAAATCTGTCATAAATCTGACGCATAATGGCGCCGAATTACAAACTTGTAACGTAAATAAGATAAGACAGGGCAAAGTATGGCGAGACGTATTCTGGTCGTAGAAGATGAAGCTCCAATTCGTGAAATGGTGTGCTTCGTGCTCGAGCAAAACGGCTTCCAGCCGGTTGAAGCGGAAGATTATGACAGCGCAGTGAACCAGCTGAATGAACCCTGGCCCGATCTGATTCTGCTGGACTGGATGCTGCCCGGCGGCTCCGGACTGCAGTTTATCAAACACCTGAAGCGTGAAGCGCTGACCCGCGACATCCCGGTTGTGATGCTTACGGCGCGCGGAGAAGAAGAGGATCGTGTGCGCGGTCTGGAGACCGGCGCGGACGATTACATTACCAAACCGTTCTCCCCCAAAGAGCTGGTGGCCCGCATTAAAGCCGTGATGCGCCGTATTTCGCCGATGGCGGTGGAAGAGGTGATTGAGATGCAGGGGCTGAGCCTTGATCCGACTTCTCACCGCGTGATGACCGGTGAAAATCCCCTCGACATGGGGCCTACCGAATTTAAACTTCTGCACTTCTTTATGACCCACCCGGAACGCGTGTACAGCCGCGAGCAGTTGCTGAATAACGTCTGGGGAACTAACGTGTATGTCGAAGACCGGACGGTTGACGTACATATCCGCCGCCTGCGAAAAGCGCTGGAACTGAGCGGCCACGATCGCATGGTGCAGACGGTCCGCGGCACGGGTTATCGTTTTTCTACCCGTTTCTGAATAATGACAGGAGTGTGACGCGTGCTGGAACGTCTGTCATGGAAAAGGCTCGTCTTTGAACTGATCTTATGCTGTATTCCGGCCTTCATTCTGGGGGCCTTTCTTGGACATCTGCCGTGGTTTCTGCTGGCGTCGGTCACCGGGCTGCTGATCTGGCATTTCTGGAACCTGCTGCGCCTCTCCTGGTGGCTGTGGGTTGACCGAAGCATGACGCCGCCGCCCGGAAGCGGCAGCTGGGAGCCGCTGCTGTACGGTCTGCATCAGATGCAGATGCGAAATAAAAAGCGCCGCCGCGAGCTGGGAAGCCTGATTAAGCGTTTTCGCAGCGGTGCGGAGTCGCTACCGGATGCGGTCATTCTGACCACCGAAGAAGGGACGATCTTCTGGTGTAACGGCCTGGCGCAGCAGCTGCTGGGCCTGCGCTGGCCGGACGATAATGGCCAGAATATCCTCAACCTTCTGCGTTATCCCGAGTTTACGCTGTACCTGAAAAAGCGTGATTTTACCCGTCCGCACAATCTCAAGCTCAATAACGGTCGCCATCTGGAGATCCGCGTGATGCCCTACAGCGATAAGCAGTGGCTGATGGTGGCGCGCGATGTCACCCAGATGCACCAGCTGGAAGGGGCGCGCCGCAACTTCTTCGCCAACGTCAGTCACGAATTGCGTACCCCGCTGACCGTGCTTCAAGGCTACCTGGAGATGATGCAGGAGCAAACGCTGGAAGGTGCGCCGCGTGAAAAAGCGCTGCACACCATGCGCGAGCAAACGCACCGGATGGAAGGCCTGGTGAAGCAGCTGCTGACGCTCTCGAAGATTGAAGCGGCACCCACGCTCGCGCTGAATGACACTATTGATGTGCCGATGATGCTGCGGGTCGTGGAGCGTGAAGCGCAGACGTTAAGCCACAAAAAGCATCACCTGACCTTTGAGGTCGACAACACGCTAAAGGTGCTGGGCAGTGAAGATGAGCTGCGCAGCGCTATCTCCAACCTGGTGTATAACGCGGTAAACCATACGCCGGAAGGGACGGAGATCGTGGTGCGCTGGCAGCATACCCCAACGGGGGCCGAGTTTAGCGTGGAGGACAACGGGCCGGGGATCGCGCCGGAGCATATTCCGCGTCTGACCGAACGCTTCTATCGCGTGGATAAAGCGCGATCGCGGCAGACGGGCGGAAGCGGCCTGGGGCTGGCGATTGTGAAACACGCGGTGAATCACCATGAAAGCCGTCTCGATATTCAGAGTACCCTGGGTAAAGGAACCCGCTTCAGCTTCGTGATCCCGGAACGATTAATTGCCAAAAAGATCGCCTGACGGCAGGTGTGTCATTTTACCTTTCCACGGGTCAGCCATCGCTGGCCCGTTTGCTTTGCAGTCAAGCGAAACGCGTGTGAATTTTATACGGTTGGCTGTTTTTTGTTCGCATGATTAGCCATGGGTTTTTCTTATAATTAGCGTATTGTGCTGGAGTGTATTTTCATGCTGGCATATTGTTCTGGTTTTACGATCCCACCTTGCCTTTAAACGTTATAAGCGTTTAAATTGCCCCCCAGATACTGTCAGACCGACTGTATTTGCGTGGTAAATCGAAAAACTATTCTTCTCCACGCCAGGACGGGAGCATATCCCGCTAAAATTGAGCAAATTTTCGGCTGTATCGTCCCGTCAGGTGCAGCGAAAATCTCAATGTTTTCAACACCACATCCACAGGCAGTAAGGTTTTATGACCCATCACTTAAAATCGCGTGACATCATCGCGCTGGGCTTTATGACATTTGCGCTGTTCGTTGGCGCAGGCAACATCATTTTCCCTCCAATGGTTGGCTTACAGGCGGGTGAACACGTCTGGACCGCCGCGTTTGGTTTCCTGATTACTGCCGTGGGTCTGCCGGTGCTGACCGTCATCGCGCTGGCGAAAGTCGGCGGCGGTGTAGATAGCCTCAGCACCCCGATTGGCAAAGTGGCGGGCGTTCTGCTGGCTACCGTCTGCTACCTGGCCGTGGGTCCGCTGTTTGCCACCCCGCGTACCGCGACCGTTTCCTTCGAAGTGGGTATTGCTCCGCTGACCGGTGACGGCGCGATGCCGCTGTTCATCTACAGCCTGATCTACTTCGCTATCGTGATTCTGGTTTCCCTCTATCCGGGCAAGCTGCTGGATACCGTGGGTAACTTCCTGGCTCCGCTGAAAATTGTGGCGCTGATTGTTCTGGCGGTGGCGGCTATCGTCTGGCCTGCAGGCCCGATTAGCGACGCGATGGACGCCTATAAAAACGCCGCGTTCTCTAACGGCTTTGTGAACGGCTACCTGACGATGGATACGCTGGGCGCGATGGTGTTTGGTATCGTTATCGTTAACGCCGCGCGTTCCCGCGGTGTGACCGAAGCGCGTCTGCTGACCCGCTACACCATCTGGGCTGGCCTGATGGCCGGTGTAGGCCTGACGCTGCTGTATCTGGCGCTGTTCCGCCTGGGCTCCGATAGCGCGATGCTGGTCGATCAAAACGCGAATGGTGCGGCTATCCTGCACGCCTATGTCCAGCACACCTTCGGTGGTGCAGGCAGTATGCTGCTGGCGGCGCTCATCTTCCTGGCCTGCCTGGTTACCGCGGTTGGCCTGACCTGCGCCTGTGCTGAGTTCTTTGCGCAGTACCTGCCGCTCTCTTACCGCACCCTGGTGTTTATCCTTGGTATCTTCTCCATGGCGGTATCCAACCTCGGTCTGAGCCACCTGATTCAGGTCTCTATTCCGGTACTGACGGCGATCTATCCGCCGTGCATCGTGCTGGTGGTGCTGAGCTTCACCCGCCCGTGGTGGAACAACTCCTCACGAATTATTGCGCCAGCCATGTTTATCAGCCTGATTTTTGGTATCCTTGACGGGATTAAAGCATCAGCGTTCGCTGAAATTCTGCCAGCCTGGACACAGCGTCTGCCGCTGTCCGAGCAGGGCCTGGCCTGGCTGATGCCTACCGTTGTTGCACTGGTTCTGGCGGTTATCTGGGACCGTGCTGCAGGGCGTCAGGTCGCATCGAACGCCCATTAATCAACGGCAACAAACTGTTTAACCACGGGGCTTAAGGCCCCGTGGTTTTTTGTTTTTTTCGTGTTGAATGGCAAGATTTAAATGGAAAGCACTAACAAACTTAAACGTGGATTGAGCACGCGCCACATCCGCTTTATGGCGCTGGGCTCTGCTATTGGCACCGGTCTTTTTTATGGCTCGGCAGATGCCATCAAAATGGCCGGTCCAAGCGTGCTGCTGGCGTACATCATCGGCGGCGTGGCGGCGTATATCATCATGCGCGCCCTCGGCGAAATGTCGGTTCATAACCCCTCCGCCAGCTCCTTCTCCCGCTACGCGCAGGAAAACCTCGGCCCGCTGGCCGGGTTTATCACCGGCTGGACCTACTGCTTCGAAATCCTGATTGTGGCAATAGCCGACGTAACGGCGTTTGGCATCTACATGGGCGTCTGGTTCCCGGCGGTGCCGCACTGGATCTGGGTGCTGAGCGTGGTGTTGCTCATTTGCGCCGTCAATCTGATGAGCGTGAAGGTGTTCGGCGAGCTGGAGTTCTGGTTCTCCTTCTTCAAGGTCGCCACCATTATCATCATGATTGTGGCCGGTTTCGGGATCATCATTTGGGGGATTGGCAACGGCGGGCAGCCGACCGGGATCCATAACCTCTGGAGCAACGGCGGCTTCTTCAGCAACGGCTGGCTCGGCATGGTGATGTCGCTGCAGATGGTGATGTTCGCCTACGGCGGTATCGAGATTATCGGTATTACCGCTGGTGAAGCGAAAGACCCGGAGAAATCCATTCCGCGTGCGATCAACTCGGTGCCGATGCGTATTCTGGTGTTTTATGTGGGTACGCTGTTTGTGATCATGTCCATCTACCCGTGGAATCAGGTGGGTACCAACGGTAGCCCGTTTGTCCTGACCTTCCAGCATATGGGCATTGCCTTTGCGGCCAGCATTCTGAACTTTGTGGTGCTGACCGCGTCGCTTTCGGCGATCAACAGTGACGTCTTTGGCGTGGGGCGTATGCTGCACGGCATGGCGGAGCAGGGCAGCGCGCCGAAGGTGTTCGCCAAAACCTCACGCCGCGGCACGCCGTGGGTGACCGTTGTGGTGATGACCGTGGCGCTGCTGTTCTCGGTTTATCTGAACTACATCATGCCGGAGAACGTCTTCCTGGTGATTGCATCCCTGGCGACCTTCGCGACGGTGTGGGTGTGGATCATGATCCTGCTGTCGCAGATTGCCTTCCGCCGTCGCCTGTCGCCGGATGAGGCGAAAGCGCTGAAGTTCAAAGTACCGGGCGGCGTTGCGACGACCGTCGTCGGGCTGATCTTCCTGGTGTTTATAATTGGCCTGATTGGCTACCATCCGGACACCCGCATTTCGCTCTACGTGGGCTGCGCGTGGATCGTGCTGCTGCTGGTGGGCTGGGTTTTCAAATGCCGCCGCGACCGTCAGCTGGCGGAAGCGCAGTAAGGTAAAAATGCCGGGTGGCGCTGCGCTTACCCGGCCTACACTCCCTTTTGCCCCGAAAAAAACTCCTCCCCCGTCCTCCTCCCCCAATAAATCCCATCATGGTGAGCTATCCTTAACCACCCTGTGGCAAGGTGACGTCAATTTCATCAGAGGGGATTCGTGATGTTAAACGCCTGGCACCTTCCGGTTGCCCCATTTGTTAAGCAAAACAAAGACAACCTTGTGATTACGCTCTGGCTGGCGGGGGAAAACCAGCCCGATCGCGTGACGCTCCGCGCCGAAATCGATAACGAAGAGACCGGGTTGAAAATGCACAAGCTGCGCAGCCAGCCGCAGCCGGGTATTACCGCCTGGCGGGCGAATATCGATCTGAACAGCGGACAGCCGCGCCGCCGCTACAGCTTTAAGCTTTTGTGGAACAACCGCCAGCTGTGGTTTACCCCGCAGGGGTTTAGCCGTTTCCCGCCTGCACGGCTGGAGCAGTTTGCGGTCGATTATCCGGATAACGGCCCGCAGTGGGTTAACGATCAGGTCTTTTACCAGATTTTCCCGGACCGTTTTGCGCGCAGCGAAAAGCGCACTGCCGACCAGGATAAGATCTATTACCACCATGCCGCGGGCCACGACATTATCCTGAATGCGTGGGATGAGCCGTTAACCGCGCAGGCGGGCGGCTCGACCTTCTACGGCGGCGATCTCGACGGTATCAGCGAAAAGCTGCCGTACCTGAAAAAACTGGGCGTGACGGCGCTATACCTCAACCCGGTGTTTAAGGCCCCGAGCGTACACAAATACGATACCGAAGATTATCGCCACGTTGATGAGCAGTTTGGCGGCGACGAGGCGCTGCTGCGCTTGCGTAAGAATACGCAAAAAGAGGGGATGCGCCTGATCCTGGACGGCGTGTTCAACCACAGCGGCGATTCGCATGCGTGGTTTGATCGGCATAACCAGTCGATGGGCGGGGCATGTCATAACCCGGATTCGCCGCAGCGCGACTGGTACAGCTTTAACGAGGAGGGCCGCGCGCTGGACTGGCTGGGCTACCCGAGCCTGCCGAAGCTGGATTTCCAGTCGCCAACGCTCGTTAATGAAATCTACGGCGGCGAAGACAGCATCGTCCGACACTGGCTGAAGGCGCCGTGGAATATGGACGGCTGGCGCCTGGACGTGGTGCATATGCTCGGCGAAGCGGGCGGGGCGCGGAATAACCTTCAGCACGTCGCCGGGATTACGTGCTCGGCAAAAGCCGCACAGCCGGAAGCGTTCGTTTTTGGCGAGCACTTTGGTGACGCGCGCCAGTGGCTGCAGAACGATGCGGAAGATGCGGCGATGAACTATCGCGGCTTTACCTTCCCGCTGTGGGGATTCCTCGCCAACACCGATATCTCCTACGATCCGAATCATATCGACGCGGAAACCTGCATGGCGTGGATGGAGAACTACCGCGCCGGGCTGTCGCATCAGCAGCAGCTGCGGATGTTTAACCAGCTCGATAGCCACGATACCGCGCGTTTTAAATCCCTGCTGGGCAAGGATGTCGCGCGTCTGCCGCTGGCGGTCACCTGGCTCTTCACCTGGCCGGGCGTGCCGTGCATCTACTACGGAGACGAGGTGGGGTTGGACGGCAACAACGATCCGTTCTGCCGCAAAACCTTCCCGTGGGCACCAGAGAAACAGGACAAAGTGCTGTTCAGCCTGTATCAGCGGCTGGCGAAGCTGCGTAAGCAGAGTCTTGCCCTGCGCTACGGCGGCTGCCAGGCGGTATACGCTCATGATAACGTCGTGGTCTTTGCCCGCGTTTATAACCAGCAGCGCGTGCTGGTGGCGATTAACCGGGGCGAGGCCTGCGAAGTGGTGCTGGATGATTCACCGCTGCTGAATGTCGCTGCGTGGAAGAGTAAAGAGGGCAAGGCGACAATACAGGATGGCGTGCTGGCGCTGCCTGCAATATCCGCGACGATCTGGTTCGGCAGCTAATACGCGATTGTTTCCACCTTTTAAGATGGCGCAAATGCAACGATTTGTGTCAATCTTAACGGATCGTTTACGGTGAAGGTGGAAACATGGACGAGCTTTACATCCTTGGCTGTTTATTCCTTGTTTTTGCGCTGCTGGTTGCGCCCGTGCTTGCGGTTATCGGGTTTAATCGCAGTACGGCGGCGCAGCAGGAGATCGCCCGGCTGCGCCAGCGCATAGAGGCGCTTGAGCAGCGCGGCGTGCCTGAGAACGCGTCGGAACCGGTGCAGACCGCCGCGCCGGAGGCAATTACCGCGCCAGTGGTGGAGGACGCTCCCGCGCCTGTCGACCCCTGGCGACCCGATATTCCCGCAGCGGTGGCAGAACCCGCTTCTTCCCAGGCCCCGACCCCTGCGGCAAAACAGCCTTCAGCCTTTGGCGGCATCCTGACGTCGCTGGCGCGCTGGTTCATGCAGGGGAATCCACTGGCGAAGCTGGGCATTTTGCTGCTCTTCCTCGGCCTCTCTTTCCTGCTGCGCTATACCGTCGAACATTCCCTGTTCCCGCTTGAGCTGCGCCTCGTGGCAGCGGCGCTGTTTGCCGTTGTTCTGCTGGCGATTGGGTGGCGACTGCGGCACAGGCAGCGGGTCTATGCGCTGATCCTCCAGGGCGGGGCGACCGGGGTGCTTTACCTGACGGTGTTTGGCGCCTTCCGGCTCTGGCAAATGCTGCCGATGACGCTGGCTTTTGCGCTGCTGGTGGTGATCTGCGCGGCGAGCGTCGGGCTGGCGGTGCTGCAGAAGGCCCTGAGCCTTGCCATGCTGGCGAGCCTCGGCGGCTACCTTGCGCCGCTGCTGTTGTCTACCGGGGGCGGCAGCTTTGTCGCGCTGTTCTCTTTCTATCTCCTGCTGTCCATCGGCATTCTTGCCATTAGCATCTGGCAGCACTGGCGCGAGCTGAACCTGCTCGGGCTGCTGTTCACGTTCGGCGTGGGCGGCCTGTGGGGGCTGAATGACTACCAGCCTGAAGACTATTGGATCTGCCAGCTGTTCCTGATTGCCAATACGCTGATTTTCGGCGTGCTGAGCGTGGCGCTGTCGCTGCGGGCGCAGGAAAAAGGGAAGCAGATCGTTGACGGTGTGCTGCTGTTTGCCCCGCCGCTGATCGGTTTTGGGATGCAGTACGGTATGACGCAGCACTGGGACTATGGTCCGGCGCTGAGCGCGCTGGGATACGGCGCATTTTATCTCACCCTCGCGTACCTCGCGCTGCGGCGCTATCCCTCCCTCGGACGGCCGCTGGTCATGGCAGCGCTGGCGATCGGCGGCGGGTTCGCCACGCTCGCCATTCCGCTGGCGCTGTCGGCGCGCTGGACGGCAATGGCCTGGGCGCTGGAGGGGCTGGGTATTATCTGGCTGGGCGTGCAGCAGCACCAGCGGCGCATGAGCTATAGCGGGACGGCGCTGCTGGTGCTGGCCCTCGGCAGCGCGCTGTGGGCACAAACGGACGGCGTTACGTCGCTGAGCCTGCTCCTTATCTTCGCCATCCTCAGCCTTTGCTGGCTGGCAGCGGCCTGGCTGTGGCGGACTCTTTTTCTGCCGGTCAGCTGGGCGCTGCTGGCAGGCGGGCTGCTGTTCTGGCTGGTAGCGCAGCTGGGTGCGTCGCAGCTTGTACTTACGAAAGAATTACCGATTCTGGCGGGCGTGCTGGCGCTGACGGCGGCGTCGGTCTGGGGCTGGCGGCAGGTGGCCGCTCGTCTGGCGTGGCGAGAGCTGGACGCCAGCAAATGGCTGCTGTGGCCGGTTATGCTGCTGATGGTGGGGTATCAGATCTGGCATCAGCAGATCGTTGCCGCCGGCTGGTCAAACCTGGCCTGGTGCGTTGCGCTTCCTGCCGCGCTGATGCTGCTGCGGCGCGATGGTGAAAGGGTTCTGCCGCGTATCGCGATGGGGCTACACCTGTCGCTGTGCTGGATGATTTTACTGGCGCTGGCCGCCGAGCTTTACTGGTTTGCCCGGTCTCTGCCGTGGGGCATGGCGGCCTGGGGCAGCGGATTAGCGATGGCCGCAGGCGGCGGGGTGATTATGGCGCTCTCTGCTGCGGTACGGCGTCGCGCGTGGCCGTTCCGGGAATGGCCTGCGCTCTATGCGTGTCTGGCACCGATCCCTGCCGTCGTGGCGCTGCTGGTATTGCTGGTGGTGACCAATTTCCAGGACGGCGTGGTCTATCGCCAGACCTGGCTCCCGCTGGTAAACCCGCTTGAGGAAGGCGCAGCGTTCGCGTTGCTGGGGCTGGTGGTCTTTTATCGGGCGGTGGACCGCTACTACCCGGCATTGCTTGCGCAAGCGCGTCCGTGGCCTGCCGTCGCGCTCATGGCGTTTGGCTTCTGGTGGCTGAACGGTGCGCTGATGCGCGCCCTGGCCTGGTACGGCGACGTGGCCTGGAATATGGCATCGCTGTGGGATTCGCGGCTTATCCAGACCAGCTTTGCCCTGTTCTGGATGCTGAGTGCGCTGGTGGTCATGATCCATGCCACCCGTCGGGCTTCCCGGCAGGAGTGGCTCTGCGGGGCCGCGCTGCTGGGTGTGGTGATGGTTAAACTGATGCTGGTGGACAGCGCGGGCGGAGGCGGTCTGGCGCGCGCGGTGGCGTTTATCGGCGTGGCGATACTGGTGCTGATCGTGGGCTATTTCTCGCCGCTACCGCCAAAAACAGGAGATGAAAAATGAAATGGATGAAAGCGGTAGCGTGTACCGCGCTGCTGGCGCTTTCCGGCCCGGCGTTCTGCGACGAGGTACCGGCGGAATCGCCACGGGACTACGCCTTTGGTCGTTCACTCGACACGTCCGTTCCTTCCCGGTGGTATCGAGTGATGCTGCCGCTTGCCGTCTATGAGCAGAGCACATCCGCGGATCTGCATGATGTTCGCGTCTTTAACCAGTCGGGTGAGCCGGTTCCCTTTAGCCTGATCGCCGCGACGCGCCCGCAGGCCACAGTGCAGTCCACGGCGCTGCGCCTCTTTCCGCTGGACGCCTCGCCGCTCGCGGCTGCCTCAGACGCCGGTGACAGCGATAAGATCCGGCTCCGTTCCCGAAACGGCGTTGAGATTGTGCTGGAGGAGCAAAAAGCCGCCGCAGCCGGGCAACATTACCTGCTGAGCTTGCCGGAGCAGACGACGGGTGAGCTGGCCATATCCCAGCTGCAGCTGCTCTGGAATACCCCGCAGACGCCGTGGCAGGGAACGGCGTCGGTCTATTACAGCGAGGATCTTAAGCGCTGGTATACCCTGCGCGAAGATATGCCGCTGCTGGACGTCGCCAGCGGCCAGGATCGCCTTAAGCTCGATCGGATCGATACCGACACGGTTTTATCTCCCGAGGCGAATCGCTATCTCATGGTGGTGCTGAATACGCAGAGCCAGGGGGTAACGTTGACCGGCGTAAACGCAATTAGCGCACCTGCGCAGGCGGCCCCGGAAGAGATCAATCTTGAGGGGAAAGGGGAGCAGTTATCGACAACCGAAGCTCAGTGGCGCTGGACGCGTCCGAAGCCGCTGAGCGCTGTCAGCATCTCGCTGAACGGCGATGGCGTCCTTCCCGTGGAGATCGCGTGGCGGCGTACGGAAAAAGACACATGGCATCCCCTGAAAAAAGAGGTGATTTACCGCCTGGAGGGGAAAACATCCGGACCGGTTTCGCTTAACAGGGACCTGGTGCAGGCCGTGAAAATCACGACGCTGAATGCGCGTCTGCCAGAATACCTGCCGAGCGTCACGGGGCATCGCGACCGCTATGACCTGGTGTTCAACGCGCAGGGTAAAGCGCCGTACGTGCTCGCCTGGGGCAACGGCGCCGCAAAGCCTGCACAGGTGGAACCTGACATGCTGATCCCAGCCGATCTGCGCAAGACCTATGATATGGCGAACCTGCCGCAGGCCGATATTCTGGATGATGTCGCGTTGGGCGGTGAGGGGCGGCTAAACGCCACCTCTGCAGGCGAGCGGGCGAGCTGGATGAACGCCCTGCTGGTGTGGGGCGTGCTGATCGCGGGCGTGCTCCTGCTGGCGGGCATGGCCTGGCGCATCTGGCGGGAAACGCAGCGCAAGGCATAAAAAAAGGCCCGCATAAGCGGGCCTTTCTCGTAAACCGTGCCGATTACAGGCTGGATACGTTCTCAGACAGGTATTTAGCTACGCCGTCTGGGGAGGCAGCCATACCTTCTTTACCTTTTTCCCACTGAGCCGGGCACACTTCGCCGTGCTCTTCGTGGAACTGCAGCGCGTCAACCATGCGCAGCATTTCGTCGATGTTACGACCCAGCGGCAGATCGTTCACAACCTGGTGACGAACGATGCCGTTCGCGTCGATCAGGAAGGAACCGCGCAGCGCAACGCCAGCGTCCGGATGTTCGATACCGTAAGCCTGCTGGATTTCGCGTTTGATGTCCGCAACCATTGCGTATTTCACCGCACCGATGCCGCCTTTGTCGACAGGGGTGTTACGCCATGCGTTGTGTACAAACTCAGAGTCGAAGGAGACGCCAACCACTTCTACGCCACGCTTCTGGAATTCTTCATAACGTTTGTCGAACGCGATCAGCTCAGACGGGCAAACGAAAGTGAAGTCCATTGGCCAGAAGAACAGAACGGTCGCTTTACCGTTGGTGTGCTGTTTGAAGTTGAAGTTTTCAACGATTTCACCGTTGCCCAGAACTGCTGCAGCTGTAAAATCCGGAGCCGGACGAGTTACCAGAACCATATGATTCTCCTGTAGATACTAAGGTTATTTGGAACGCAACGCGAGCCAGTATAGAGAGTGTTCATGGATAAGACAAAGAGGTGGTGACAATCGTTCCGCCAGCTTTTACCTATCAATACGAATTCTGTCAGAGCTGTTTGTTTTTCGCCTGCGCCATCATGCGCGGGTAAAACTGCCAGAAGCGGGTCTCCAGCGCATCGTAATGTTCATCCAGGTCATACCAGGAATCCCGCAGCGCATCCAGGCGCGGGCGACGGCTCGCCATCCCATTCAGCACGTTCTGAATGAAATCCATCTCGCGATAGCGCTCCAGCCAGCGCTCTGACCACAGGTAGTTATTCAGATTCACAAAGCGCGGCGGCGAGTCGGGCAGAATGATCGACACCTGCTGATGGGCATAACGCACAAATTCCGGCAGGGGTAGCTCCGGCGAGAGCTGTGCCCAGTGGCGCGACAGGAAATGGTCCCACATCACATCAAGCGTGATCGGTGCGACGCGTCGCGTTTCCGGCCGAAACCACGCTTTGGCTTCCGTCACTTCCGGCAGCTTATCCGTTAGCACGTCGATGCGGCGGTGCATAAAAATCCCGTCGACAACCTCAGGGGCGTACGCTTCCGCGGGGTTGCCACGTACGAAATCGGCCAGCAAATTGCCGGACAGGGAGCTGTCAGCGAGGTGAGCGAGATGCAGGTGAGCGAGAAAATTCATGCGTTTTATTTGTCCGGGGGCGGCTAGTTGTTGCAGCAAAAGGGTGTGAGCACTAGACTATGCCGCCTGTTTTTAAGTCACGAGTATACGTCATGCGCGTCGCCGATTTCTCCTTTGAACTACCTGAATCCCTGATTGCTCACTATCCCATGCCTGAGCGCAGCAGCTGTCGCTTACTGTCACTGGATGGGCCAACGGGCGAGCTGACGCACGGTACTTTCACCGATTTGCTCGACAAGCTCAACCCTGGCGATCTGCTGGTCTTTAACAATACCCGCGTGATCCCGGCGCGCCTGTTCGGCCGTAAGGCCAGCGGCGGCAAGATTGAAGTGCTGGTCGAACGTATGCTTGATGATAAACGTATTCTGGCACATATTCGCGCCTCCAAAGCCCCGAAGCCGGGCGCGGAGCTGCTGCTGGGCGATGATGAGAGCATCAAGGCGACCATGACCGCGCGCCACGACGCGCTGTTCGAAGTGGAGTTTAACGACGAGCGCACGGTGCTTGATATCCTGAACGCCATCGGCCACATGCCGCTGCCGCCGTATATTGAGCGTCCGGACGAAGAGGCCGACCGCGAGCTGTATCAGACCGTCTACAGCCAGAAGCCTGGCGCGGTCGCGGCCCCGACGGCAGGCCTGCACTTTGATGAACCGCTGCTGGAAAAACTGCGCGCGAAAGGCATTGAGATGGCGTTTGTAACGCTGCACGTCGGGGCGGGAACCTTCCAGCCGGTGCGCGTGGACAGCATTGAAGACCACATCATGCACTCTGAGTATGCTGAAGTGCCGCAGGATGTCGTGGACGCGGTGCTGGCGGCGAAAGCGCGCGGTAGCCGCGTCGTGGCGGTCGGTACGACGTCGGTGCGCTCGCTGGAGAGCGCCGCGCAGGCCGCGAAAAGCGAGTTGATTGAGCCGTTCTTTGGCGATACGCAGATCTTTATCTACCCGGGTTACCAGTACAAAGTGATTGACGCGCTGGTGACCAACTTCCATCTGCCTGAATCGACGCTGATTATGCTGGTCTCCGCGTTCGCGGGGTATCAGCATACGATGAATGCCTACAAGTCTGCGGTAGAACAAAAATATCGCTTTTTTAGCTACGGGGACGCGATGTTTATCACGTACAATCCGCAGGCTTTGAATGAGCGTGTCGGGGAATAAGTCCGCGGCACCGTTTTACAACGTTGGACTGTTTTTCTGACGTCGGAGAAAAAATGAAATTTGAACTCGATACCACCGACGGTCGCGCGCGCCGCGGTCGCCTGGTGTTTGATCGCGGCGTGGTGGAAACCCCCGCGTTTATGCCTGTGGGCACGTACGGCACCGTAAAAGGGATGACGCCGGAAGAAGTTGAAGCCACGGGCGCGCAGATTATCCTCGGCAATACCTTCCACCTGTGGCTGCGTCCGGGTCAGGAGATCATGAAGCTCCACGGCGACCTGCACGACTTCATGCAGTGGAAAGGCCCTATCCTGACCGACTCCGGCGGTTTCCAGGTCTTCAGCCTGGGCGATATCCGCAAGATCACCGAGCAGGGCGTTCACTTCCGTAACCCGATCAACGGCGATCCGATTTTCCTCGATCCCGAAAAATCAATGGAGATTCAGTACGATCTCGGCTCTGACATCGTGATGATCTTCGACGAATGCACGCCGTATCCGGCCGACTGGGACTACGCCAAGCGTTCCATGGAGATGTCTCTGCGCTGGGCGAAGCGTAGCCGTGACCGTTTTGACTCCCTGCAGAACAAAAATGCGCTGTTCGGCATTATCCAGGGCAGCGTTTACGAAGATTTACGCGATATCTCTGTTAAAGGTCTGGTAGAGATAGGTTTTGATGGCTACGCTGTCGGCGGTTTGGCTGTGGGTGAGCCGAAGGAAGACATGCACCGCATTCTGGAGCACGTCTGCCCGCAAATCCCGGCGGATAAACCACGATACCTGATGGGCGTGGGCAAACCGGAAGATCTGGTTGAAGGCGTACGCCGCGGCATTGATATGTTCGACTGCGTCATGCCAACCCGCAACGCGCGTAACGGCCATCTGTTCGTTACCGATGGCGTGGTGAAAATCCGTAACGCGAAGCATAAGAGTGACACCAGCCCGCTCGATTCCGAGTGCGATTGCTATACCTGTCGCAATTATTCTCGCGCGTACCTGCATCATCTCGATCGTTGCAACGAGATTTTGGGCGCGCGTCTCAATACCATTCATAATCTTCGTTATTATCAGCGCTTAATGGCTGGTTTACGTAAGGCTATCGAAGAGGGTAAATTAGAGAGCTTCGTGACCGATTTCTACCAACGTCAGGGGCGGGATGTTCCACCGTTGAACGTTGATTAATTTTAATAATGAGGGAATTTGAATGAGCTTTTTTATTTCTGATGCGGTAGCAGCAACAGGCGCTCCAGCGCAGGGCAGCCCAATGTCTCTGATTCTGATGCTGGTTGTGTTCGGTCTGATCTTCTATTTCATGATCCTGCGCCCACAGCAGAAGCGCACCAAAGAGCACAAAAAGCTGATGGACTCCATCGCGAAAGGCGATGAAGTGCTGACCAACGGTGGTCTGGTCGGTCGCGTAACCAAAGTGGCTGAAAGTGGCTACATTGCAATCGCCCTGAACGACACCACTGAAGTGGTCATCAAACGTGACTTCGTAGCTGCCGTTCTGCCGAAAGGCACCATGAAGGCGCTGTAATCCCAACTTTTCCCAAAGGGAACTGCCGTGTTAAACCGTTATCCTTTGTGGAAGTACATCATGCTGGTCGTCGTGATTCTCGTCGGCCTGCTGTACGCGCTTCCCAACCTGTATGGTGAGGATCCGGCTGTTCAAATCACTGGCGCGCGCGGTGTCGCCGCCAGTGAGCAAACGCTGATCCAGGTCCAGAAAACGTTACAAGAAGAAAAAATTACCGCTAAGTCTGTGGCACTGGAAGAGGGCGCAATTCTTGCTCGCTTCGACACCACCGACACGCAGCTCCGCGCACGTGAAGCGCTGATGGGCGTGCTGGGTGATAAATACGTCGTGGCGCTTAACCTTGCCCCTGCAACCCCGCGTTGGCTGGCTGCGATGAATGCAGAGCCAATGAAACTCGGTCTTGACCTGCGTGGCGGCGTTCACTTCCTGATGGAAGTGGATATGGATACCGCGCTCGGCAAGCTGCAGGAACAGAATATCGACAGCCTGCGCAGCGATCTGCGTGATAAAGGCATCGCTTACACCACCGTGCGTAAAGAAGATAACTACGGCATGAGCATCACGTTCCGCGACAGCGCGGCGCGCGATCAGGCTGTAGATTACCTGACCCAACGTCACCGTGACCTGGTGATCTCCTCGCAGGGCAGCAACCAGCTGCGCGCGGTGATGACCGATGCGCGCCTGAAAGAAGCGCGTGAATATGCCGTTCAGCAGAACATCAACATTCTGCGTAACCGTGTAAACCAACTGGGCGTGGCCGAGCCGCTGGTACAGCGTCAGGGTGCTGACCGTATCGTGGTTGAACTGCCGGGTATCCAGGACACCGCGCGTGCGAAAGAGATTCTCGGTGCGACCGCAACGCTGGAATTCCGTCTGGTGAATACCAACGTTGACCAGTCTGCTGCCGCTTCTGGCCGTATTCCGGGTGACTCCGAAGTGAAACAGACCCGCGAAGGTCAGCCGGTTGTGCTGTACAAACGTGTGATTCTGACCGGTGACCACATCACCGACTCCACGTCGAGCCAGGATGAATACAACCAGCCGCAGGTTAACATCTCGCTGGATAGCGCGGGTGGTAACATCATGTCTAACTTCACCAAGGACAACATCGGTAAACCGATGGCGACCCTGTTCGTGGAGTACAAAGACAGCGGTAAGAAAGATGCAAACGGCCGTGCTGTGCTGGTGAAAGAGGAAGAGGTGATTAACATCGCCAATATCCAGTCTCGTCTGGGTAACAGCTTCCGTATTACCGGTATTAACAACCCGAACGAAGCGCGTCAGCTCTCCCTGCTGCTGCGTGCCGGTGCGCTGATAGCGCCAATTCAGATTGTTGAAGAACGTACCATTGGCCCTACTCTGGGTATGCAAAACATCCAGCAGGGCCTGGAAGCTTGTCTGGCCGGTCTGGTGGTCTCTATCCTCTTCATGATCTTCTTCTATAAGAAGTTTGGTCTGATTGCGACCTCCGCGCTGATCGCGAACCTGGTGCTGATTATCGGCATCATGTCCCTGCTGCCGGGAGCGACGCTGACCATGCCGGGGATTGCGGGTATCGTTCTGACCCTTGCGGTGGCGGTCGACGCCAACGTACTGATTAACGAACGTATCAAAGAAGAGTTGAGCAATGGTCGCTCTGTTCAGCAGGCGATTGATGAAGGTTATAAAGGCGCGTTCAGCTCTATCTTCGATGCGAACGTAACAACACTGATTAAGGTTCTTATCCTGTATGCAGTGGGTACTGGCGCGATCAAAGGCTTTGCGATTACAACCGGTATCGGTGTCGCAACGTCAATGTTTACCGCTATTGTCGGCACCCGTGCCATCGTGAACCTGCTGTACGGCGGCAAGCGCGTCAAAAAGCTGTCTATCTGAGGAGTGCGTTGTGGCACAGGAATATACTGTTGAACAATTGAACCACGGCCGTAAAGTCTGGGACTTTATGCGCTGGGACTACTGGGCCTTCGGCATTTCAGGTTTCCTGCTGATTCTGTCCATCGTCATTATGGGCGTGAAAGGCTTTAACTGGGGTCTCGATTTTACCGGTGGTACGGTAATTGAAATCTCCCTGGAAAAACCGGTTGATATGGACCAGATGCGCGAATCGCTGCAGAAAGCGGGCTTTGAAGAGCCGCTGCTGCAGAACTTCGGCAGCAGCCGCGACATCATGGTGCGTATGCCGCCGGTGCACGATGCCAACGGCAGCCAGGAGCTGGGCAGTAAGGTTGTTAGCGTGATTAACGAAACAACCAGCCAGAACGCGGCGGTTAAGCGTATTGAGTTCGTCGGCCCAAGCGTGGGTGCTGACCTGGCGCAGACCGGTGCGATGGCGCTGCTGGTGGCGCTGATCTCCATCCTGGTGTACGTCGGTTTCCGCTTTGAGTGGCGACTGGCGGCCGGTGTGGTTATCGCTCTGGCGCACGACGTGGTGATCACCATGGGCATACTGTCGCTGTTCCACATTGAGATTGACCTGACGATTGTGGCATCTCTGATGTCCGTCATCGGTTACTCACTGAACGACAGTATCGTGGTATCTGACCGTATCCGTGAAAACTTCCGTAAGATCCGTCGCGGTACGCCGTACGAAATCTTTAACGTGTCGTTGACCCAGACGCTACACCGTACCTTGATCACCTCCGGTACCACCCTGATGGTGATCCTGATGCTGTTCCTGTTCGGTGGTCCGGTTCTGGAAGGCTTCTCCTTGACCATGTTGATTGGTGTCACCATCGGTACGGCGTCGTCTATCTACGTTGCGTCCGCCCTGGCACTGAAACTCGGCATGAAGCGCGAGCACCTGCTCCAGCAGAAAGTCGAAAAAGAAGGGGCGGATCAGCCGTCCATTCTGCCGTAAGGCGACGTTTAGCGCGTTATCGAAATCCCGGTCGGTTGACCGGGATTTTTTTTTATCTGCTCCTGACAAACACTCCTGACAGTATGTTGTCAGGAGCCCTGTCGTAGACTCCTTCTGAACCCAAACAACAGGCAGGAGGATGTATGAAAAGCGTCATTAACTGGTTTGAAATTCCGGTCTCGGATATGGATCGCGCGATTAAATTTTATGAGCCGGTGATGCAGCTTGCGCTGCGTCGCGAGAAAATGGACTGTGCGGAGCTGGCGGTTTTCCCGCATGAGGATCCCGCCACCGGAGGCGCACTGGCAAAATTTGACGGCGTTACACCGTCTTTGCAGGGCGCTATTATTTACCTGCATACTGACAATCTGGCGGCAACGCTCGATCGCATCGCCTCTGCGGGCGGCGAGTGCGTGTTTGGCCCGCTGGAACTGCCGCATGGCATTGGCACTATCGCCTTGTTTACCGACAGCGAGGGTAACCGCGTCGGCCTCCATCAACCTGCCTGAGAGCGAACTAAGAAATGACCCGACGCGCTGACCGTTTGTTTCAGATTGTGCAGATCCTGCGGGGCAGGCGTCTGACAACGGCAGCGCATCTGGCGGACCGGCTTGGCGTATCCGAGCGCACGGTCTACCGCGATATCCGCGACCTGTCGCTTTCCGGCGTGCCGGTGGAAGGTGAGGCGGGGAGCGGATATCGGCTCATGTCGGGCTTTGACCTGCCGCCGCTGATGCTGACAAATAAGGAGTCCGAGGCGCTGATCGTCGCGATTCGCCTGCTCAAAACCTGGGGAGGGGAATCGCTGTCGCGCGAGCTGGAGTCGGCTCAGGAAAAGGTGCTGGCGATTCTGCCTGAGGAGAGCCGTCGAAAGGCGGAGCAGACGCGGATCTACGCCCCGGATTTTTGCATGCAAAGCCACTCCCGCAGCGATTTTGACAGGATCCATCAGGCAATTTCCGCCCAGCAGGTGCTGGCGCTGCATTACCGTGATGAAGCAGGACAGCTGTCTAAACGTGAGGTTCAGCCGCTGGGGCTGTTCTTCTGGGGAGAGCGCTGGCTGCTGGCCGCGTGGTGTGAACGGCGCGATGACTATCGCTGTTTCCGGCTCGACAGATGCCTCAATATTGTGGCTACGGAAAGGCGGTTTAGCGAAAGTGCGGACAGGTCTTTGGCGGATTTTTTGCGCAAGGTGAGGCAGTAAAAAGCCGGGTGGCGGCTACGCCTTACCCGGTCTACATTTGGGTCGTAGGCCCGGTAAGCGTAGCGCCACCGGGCGAAACCCGCACTGATTAGAAGTTGTAACCTACAACCAGGTAACCACCCCAACCGGTAGAACGGACGTGTTCGTTCATCCATACCAGTTTAGCGTCGTCGTTCCACTGGCCGCCGTTGTGCCAGTAACGTGCCACAACAGAGTAATGCCAGTGATCGTAGTTCAGCGCCAGGATGTGGCTGGAGGCGATGGAGTCATTGGTACGCTGCTTAATACCGTTCTCTGCGTAACCGCTCTTATCGCCCAGATCTGAACCCCAGTCGAAGTTGGTGAAGCCGATATAGCTCAGATTACCGCCCCACAGCTGGGTGATTGGCACAAAGTATTTCACTTTGAAACGATAGCCATCCCATTCGTTCTGGTTTTCAGCGCCATAGTTCTGCCACTGATATTTGGCATAGACGTTCAGAGACAGGCTCATTGGCAGGCCGGTGTCGATGTCCGTACCCAGACCCATATACCAGGTGCTCTGACGACCGGACTCGTTGCGGCCCATGTCGTAAATGTAGTTGTTCGCGAAGTACCACTCTTTGAACGGGCCGAAGCTCAGATCGGTGCCGGTCAGCTTGTCGATGGAGAAGCGTGGTTCGATTTCCATGAACAGAGGGGAGCCGTGGTTCCAGATACCTTTAGCCTGAGAGTTACCACCGAAGAAGACCGGTGCATCCATGTAGCCGTAGAAATCAAACCAGTCTTTCTTGGCGAACGCTTCATATTCCAGGTAGGTATCGTTACGAATCTGAGGTCCGAAACGCGTGTGGTAGCTGCCGACCACGTTAACGCTCTGGTGCCACCAGTCGGAGAGGTATTGTGGTTTGTCGTTTTCCGCTGCGTTAACAGTGAAAGAAGAGGACAGTGCCAGCACGGCGCCAGCTGCGAGTAATGTTTTTTTCATAATCATGCCACTGATTGAAATTCCCTTCCGGGAGTGAAAAATGCGCGAATTGCGTTTCTAAATATTTCGTGTTTCTGCGGTGCCTATTATAGGAATCCCTGCTCACAAAAATATGTGTTGTTTCACATATCTCTCATACGCGTAATCGATTGCGTTCACGTTTGCGTACTTTAAACGGCCGGGATTGTAGCGGCAATCATTTATGTTGCCAATCCATACGAAATGTAAATGTTAGCGGAGTGACATTTCACTCCGCTAAAAAAGAGAGGATTACTGCGCGGCGGGTTGAATGTCGTGAATGCGGATAAAGCCTAACTGTTCCGGCGTAAGGCCGCTTAACTGAAGCGGAATATCCACATCACTGGGTGCTAAAACACTGGCCGGGGCAGTGAAGAGCTGATTCTTCACGTTCACCTCCTGGTAGTTCTCCGTGGTGCCCTGGATCTGGCCCCACTCGACGGTGCCGCTGAAGGCCGGAAGCGGATCGTTGGACTCTCCCTTGATGCGTAATGTTGCGCGAGTACCATCGGCATTCGCCGCCACATTCACCAGAGACATTTTTAGCGTGCCAATCTGGCTGTTCAGCAGGGCAGGCGTATTCGCCCCCGGCAGCAGGTACACCCCGCTGGTAGATTTCGCGTTCAGCGCGTTTTGCTGGGTGATCTTCACCGTTTCTTTGTTTAGCTTGTCCATCGCCGTATTGAGCGTATTGACGCTCTGTTTCATCTGACGGACTTCGGTTTGCTGTGCACAGGCGCTAAGGGTGAAGAGGCTCCCCACCAGCAATATTTTCAGGTAACGTCTTGTCATTGCGTTTATTTCCTTGAAATAACGGATCGTCCTAATGGTAGCCAGCATCATTGTGTCAGACATAGATCCTTTTTCTCAAAAAGCTCTTCCTTTGTTGTCAGGCCAGTTCAGGGTAAAATGAAAATCAGTTAACCAGATAACAGGGATACCGTATGCATTGCCCATTCTGCTCCGCTGTGGATACCAAAGTCATCGACTCTCGCCTTGTGGGCGAAGGGTCTTCAGTGCGCCGTCGTCGGCAGTGTCTGGTGTGTAACGAGCGTTTCACGACCTTTGAAGTGGCAGAGCTGGTCATGCCGCGCGTGGTTAAAAGTAACGACGTGCGTGAGCCGTTTAACGAAGAGAAACTGCGCAGCGGAATGCTGAAGGCCCTTGAAAAGCGTCCCGTCAGCGCGGACGACGTGGAGATGGCGTTAAACCACATAAAATCTTACCTTCGTGGTTTGGGTGAGCGTGAAGTGCCCAGCAAGATGATTGGCAACTTGGTGATGGAGCAGCTGAAAAAGCTCGATAAGGTCGCCTATATCCGCTTCGCCTCGGTCTACCGCAGCTTCGAAGATATCAAAGAGTTTGGCGAAGAGATCGCCCGCTTACAGGATTAAGCTCATGCACGATGAGATGTACATGGCGCGAGCCATGAAGCTGGCGCAGCGCGGTCGTTTTACGACCCATCCCAACCCGAACGTCGGGTGCGTTATCGTTAAAGATGGCGAGATCGTGGGGGAGGGCTTTCACTATCGCGCAGGCGAACCGCATGCTGAGGTTCATGCGCTGCGCATGGCCGGCGAGAAGGCGCGCGGTGCGACGGCCTACGTTACGCTGGAGCCCTGCAGCCATCACGGGCGTACGCCACCGTGCTGCGACGCGCTGATTGCCGCGGGGGTGTCGCGCGTGGTTGCATCGATGCAGGACCCGAATCCGCAGGTGGCCGGACGTGGTCTGTATCGTCTGCAGCAGGAAGGCATTGACGTCAGCCATGGCCTGATGATGCAGGACGCGGAAGCGCTCAACAAAGGTTTCCTGAAGCGCATGCGTACCGGGTTCCCGTATATCCAGCTTAAGCTGGGTGCCTCGCTGGACGGTCGTACGGCAATGGCAAACGGCGAGAGCCAGTGGATAACATCTCCGCAGGCAAGGCGCGATGTGCAACGTCTGCGTGCGCAAAGCCATGCTATTCTCACCAGCAGTGAAACCGTTCTGGCTGACGATCCGGCCATGACCGTGCGCTGGGACGAGCTGAATGCCGATACCCAGGCTCTGTATCCGCAGGAGAACCTGCGTCAGCCGCTGCGTATTGTCATTGATAGCCAGAACCGCGTGACGCCGGAGCACCGCATCGTCCAGCAGCCAGGGGAAACCTGGATTGCGCGCACCAAAGAAGATACGCGCGCATGGCCGGAAGGCGTACGGAGCATTACGGTGCCGGAACATAACGGGCATCTGGATCTGGTGGTGCTGATGATGCTGCTCGGCAAGCAGCAGGTGAACAGCATCTGGGTCGAAGCGGGCCCGACGCTTGCCGGCGCGCTGCTTCAGGCGGGGCTGGTGGATGAGCTTCTCGTCTACGTTGCGCCTAAACTGTTGGGCAGTGACGCGCGCGGCCTGTTTGTGCTGCCCGGCCTTGAAAAACTGGCCGATGCACCACAACTCAAATTTAGCGAGATTCGTCCGGTGGGTCCGGATGTCTGCCTCCACTTAACGACAGCGTAATTGCTCCCGAAATAGGGAAGCAGTGCGCAAAGTATTATGATAAAATCCGCCCCCCTGCGGGGCCAAATGAACCCGTAAAGGAAGAGTATGAACATTATTGAAGCTGCTGTAGCTACCCCGGACGCTCGCGTCGCCATCACCATTGCGCGTTTCAACAACTTCATCAACGATAGCCTGCTGGAAGGTGCGGTTGACGCCCTGAAACGTATCGGCCAGGTTAAAGATGACAACATTACCGTTGTTTGGGTTCCAGGCGCTTACGAACTGCCACTGGCGGCGGGCGCGCTGGCGAAAACCGGTAAATATGACGCGGTGATTGCGCTGGGTACCGTTATTCGTGGCGGCACTGCGCACTTCGAATACGTTGCGGGCGGTGCAAGCAACGGTCTGGCACACGTTGCGCAGGATGCTGAAATTCCTGTCGCGTTCGGCGTGCTGACCACCGAAAGTATTGAACAAGCCATCGAACGTGCTGGCACCAAAGCCGGTAACAAAGGTGCAGAAGCTGCACTGACCGCGCTTGAAATGATCAATGTATTGAAAGCCATCAAGGCCTGATTTTTTTGTAAGGGGAATTCCGTGAAACCTGCTGCTCGTCGCCGCGCCCGTGAATGTGCCGTCCAGGCACTTTACTCCTGGCAGTTGTCCCAGAACGACATCGCTGATGTTGAATACCAGTTCCTGTCAGAACAGGACGTGAAAGACGTTGACGTTCTGTACTTCCGTGAACTGCTGTCGGGAGTGGCGACTAATAGCGCGTATCTCGATGGTCTGATGAAACCTTACCTGTCCCGTCTGCTCGAAGAGCTGGGTCAGGTAGAAAAAGCAGTGTTGCGCATTGCGCTGTTTGAGCTGTCTAAACGTGATGATGTGCCGTACAAAGTGGCCATCAACGAAGCGATCGAACTGGCGAAAACCTTCGGCGCTGAAGACAGCCACAAGTTTGTAAACGGCGTACTTGATAAAGCAGCACCTGCGATCCGTCCCCACAAAAAGTGATCCGCAAACCGGAGTTTTGCATTGCCTGACGGGCAGTGCGGCTCCGGTTTTTTCTTTTATTTGCTGAGGCATAACGTATGGCATGCGGCGAATTCTCCCTGATTGCCCGTTATTTCGACCGTGTCAGAACCTCTCGTCTTGATGTTGAAACCGGCATCGGCGATGACTGTGCACTTCTCAATATTCCCGAAAAACAGACGCTGGCAATCAGCACCGACACCTTAGTGTGCGGACGTCATTTTTTACCGGATATCGATCCTGCCGATCTGGCGTATAAGGCACTGGCGGTTAACGTCAGCGATCTGGCGGCGATGGGGGCCGATCCCGCGTGGTTAACCCTGGCGCTGACGCTGCCTGAGGTAGACGAAGCCTGGCTTGAAGCTTTCAGCGATGCGCTGTTTGAGCAGCTTAACTACTACGATATGCAGCTGATTGGCGGTGATACCACTGCCGGGCCGCTGTCGATGACGCTGGCGATCCATGGCTATGTACCGCTTGGTCGCGCGCTGAAGCGTTCGGGTGCAAAACCCGGCGACTGGATCTACGTGACCGGTACACCGGGCGACAGCGCCGCGGGCCTGGCGATTCTTCAGGATCGCTTAACCGTGAAGAACGCTGACGATGCGGCGTATCTGGTGAAACGCCATCTGCGCCCGACGCCGCGTATTCTGCACGGTCAGGCGCTGCGCGAGCGGGCAAGCTCGGCTATCGATCTCTCTGACGGGCTGATCTCAGATCTTGGCCATATCCTGAAGGCGAGCGGTGTCGGCGCGCGCGTTGACCTGGATCTGTTCCCGCTGTCAGAGGAACTGCTTCGTCATGTTGAACCTGAACAGGCGCTGCGCTGGGCGCTGTCCGGTGGTGAAGATTATGAACTGTGCTTTACCGTTCCGGAGCTGAACCGTGGAACGCTCGACGTGGCGTTAGCGCATCTTGGCGCGAAATTCACCTGTATCGGGCAGATCATGCCGGAGAGTGAAGGGCTGAAGTTTGTGAAAGACGGTGCGCCGGTTACGCTGGACTGGAAAGGGTACGATCACTTCGCGTGAGTTTGTACGCTCTGTAATGCCGTGGCGGCTCCGCCTTACCCGGCCTACAAAAAAGATGGGGCTTATTTAAACCCCACCACCGGATGCTGCTGATACGGCGTCTCCAGCTCGGCAACCTGTTCGGGCGTCAGCGTGATATCCACCGCGTTTAACAGTTCGCGTCCAACTGCTCTTCCCGGGACGTGCCGATAATGGGAGCCGCGACGCCGCGTTTACCCAGCAGCCATGCCAGCGCTACCTGGGCGCGGGTTGCGCCGGTATCGTCGGCAATGCCGGCCAGGCGTTCGGCAATCAGTGCATCGCTGGCCTCTGTTCCTTCATAGAGATTTTTTCCCACTTCATCCGAGACCAGACGGGCCGTAGTTTCGCCCCACGGACGGGTCAGACGTCCGCGCGCCAGCGGGCTCCAGGGGATGACCGCTACTCCCTCCTGGTAGCATAGCGGCAGCATCTCGCGCTCTTCTTCACGATAGATCAGATTGTAGTGATCCTGCATGGTGACAAAGCGCGCCCAGCCGTGCTGCGCCTGCAGACCCAGCGCCTGAGCGAACTGCGACGCGTGCATCGACGATGCGCCGATGTAGCGTGCTTTACCGGCTTTGACGACGTCGTTGAGCGCCTCAAGCGTCTCCTCGATCGGCGTGTTGTAATCCCAGCGGTGAATTTGCAGCAGGTCGACGTAATCCATGTTCAGGCGCCTGAGGCTGTCGTCAATGGAACGCAGGATCTGCGCGCGAGAAAGGCCCTGCGGCAGGTCGCCCACCGGGTAGTACACCTTGGTGGCAACGACGATGTCATCCCGACGGGCAAAATCGCGCAGGGCGCGGCCGACAATCTCCTCGCTGCTGCCGTCGGAGTAGCTGTTGGCGGTGTCAAAGAAGTTAATGCCGCCCTCGATGGCGCGTTTGATGATCGGACGGCTGCTCTCTTCCGGCAGCGTCCAGGCGTGGTTCCCCCGATCGGGCTCGCCAAAGGTCATGCATCCCAGACAAAGTCGGGAAACCTTAAGGTCCGTTTTTCCTAATGTTGTGTATTGCACTGTTCCGCTCCTGCTGTTTAAACAATACGTTTAAGCATAGCAGGAGCGGAAAAGGGGGAGGGATCAGTCCAGCCAGGCGCGGATTTTAGCTTCGATACCGGCAGCGTCCAGGCCAATCGCCGCGCGGGCTTCGTCCTGGGTACCTTGCGGGATGAAATAGTCCGGCAGGCCGAGGTTCAGCACCGGAACGGCTTTACGGTTTGCCATCAGCACCTCGTTCACGCCGCTGCCCGCACCGCCCATAATCGCGTTCTCTTCCAGCGTGACCAGCACGTCGTGCGCCTCAGCCATACTCAGGATCAGGGATTCGTCGAGCGGCTTCACAAAGCGCATATCCACGAGGGTGGCATTCAGCGTTTCAGCTACTTTCGCCGCCTCTGGCATCAGCGTGCCGAAGTTCAGGATCGCCACTTTCTCACCGCGACGTTTAACCAGACCTTTACCGATCGCCAGCTTCTCCAGCGGCTGCAGCTCAACGCCCACCGCATTGCCGCGCGGATAGCGAACGGCGCTTGGGCCATCCTGATAATGGTAGCCGGTAAACAGCATCTGACGACATTCGTTTTCGTCGCTTGGCGTCATGATCACCATATCCGGAATGCAGCGCAGGAAGGACAGGTCAAACGCGCCCTGGTGCGTCTGGCCGTCGGCACCGACGATGCCCGCACGGTCAATGGCAAACAGCACCGGCAGCTTCTGGATCGCCACGTCGTGGATCACCTGATCGTAGGCGCGCTGCAGGAAGGTGGAATAGATAGCGACAACCGGTTTGTAGCCGCCGATCGCCAGGCCCGCTGCAAATGTCACCGCGTGCTGCTCGGCAATGGCCACGTCGAAATACTGGTCAGGGTATTTTTTAGAGAACTCTACCATGCCGGAGCCTTCGCGCATGGCCGGGGTGATCGCCATCAGCTTGTTGTCTTTCGCGGCGGTTTCGCACAGCCAGTCGCCGAAGATTTTTGAATAGCTCGGCATGCCGCCGCTGCTTTTCGGCAGACAGCCGCTGGACGGGTCAAATTTCGGTACCGCGTGGAAGGTAATCGGATCTTTTTCCGCCGGCTCGTAGCCACGCCCTTTTTTAGTCATGATGTGCAGGAACTGCGGGCCTTTCAGGTCGCGCATGTTCTTGAGCGTGGTGACCAGCCCCAGTACGTCGTGACCGTCAACCGGGCCAATATAGTTAAAGCCCAGCTCCTCAAACAGGGTGCCCGGCACGACCATGCCTTTGATGTGCTCTTCGGTACGCTTAAGCAGCTCTTTGATCGGCGGTACGCCGGAGAAGACTTTTTTACCGCCTTCACGCAGCGAGGAGTAAAGCTTGCCGGAGAGCAGCTGTGCCAGATGGTTGTTCAGCGCGCCAACGTTCTCGGAGATCGACATTTCGTTATCGTTGAGGATAACCAGCATGTCCGGCTTGATGTCGCCCGCATGGTTCATGGCTTCGAAGGCCATACCCGCGGTGATGGCGCCGTCGCCAATCACGCAGACGGTGCGGCGCTGCTTGTTCTCTTTCTCGGCGGCGACGGCAATACCGATGCCCGCAGAAATGGAGGTGGAGGAATGGCCGACGCTCAGCACGTCATACTCGCTCTCACCGCGCCACGGGAACGGATGCAGGCCACCTTTCTGACGAATAGTGCCAATTTTATCGCGACGTCCGGTCAGAATTTTGTGCGGATAGGCCTGGTGGCCCACGTCCCAGATGAGCTGATCGAACGGCGTGTTATAGACGTAGTGCAGCGCCACGGTCAGCTCTACCGTGCCAAGCCCGGAGGCGAAATGGCCGCTGGAGCGGCTTACGCTGTCGAGCAGGTAGCGACGCAGCTCGTCGCACAGCTTCGGCAGGCTCTCTTTCGGCAACAGACGTAACTCCTGGGTGGAGTCAACTAACGCCAGTGTCGGGTATTTGGCAATATCAAAACTCATCAAAGGCTCATCGAGATATATAGTTTATTTATCACGCTGGATTATATAGTCCGCTAGCGCTTCCAGTGCCGAGGTATCCAGCGATTGCGCAGCCAGTTCATTCAGTGACTGGCGGGCATCGTCAATCAGATCCCGGGCTTTACGTTGGGCTTGCTCAAGACCCAGCAGGGCGGGGTAGGTACTTTTGCCAAGCTGCTGGTCCGCACCCTGACGTTTACCCAATGTTGCAGTATCGCCCACCACATCCAGAATGTCATCCTGAACCTGGAATGCCAGACCGATACTTTCTGCGTATCTGTCCAGAATCGGCAGGGCTTTGCGCCCTTGCTCACCCGCGCTCAGCGCGCCCAGGCGAACGGCGGAACGAATCAATGCCCCGGTTTTATGGCGATGAATACGCTCCAGCTGTTCCAGATTAACCTGACGTCCTTCCGCTTCAAGATCCAGCGCCTGACCGCCGCACATGCCGGCCACGCCGCTGGCCATGGCCAGTTCGGAAATCATTGCCAGACGGTCACGGTCAGCCACTTCGGCCATTGGCGCGTCGCTCAGAATCGAGAACGCCAGTGTCTGCAGGGCATCACCCGCCAGAATGGCATTCGCCTCGCCAAACTTGATGTGGCAGGTAGGTTGACCCCGACGCAAATCGTCGTCGTCCATCGCCGGGAGATCGTCGTGGATCAGCGAGTAGGCATGGATGCACTCAACGGCGGCTGCCGGGGCGTCCAGCGTGTTATCGCTGATGCCAAACATGTTGCCGGTGGCGTACACCAGGAACGGGCGCAGGCGCTTTCCACCCAAGAGTGCGCCATAGTGCATGGCTTCAACCAGAGGAGTGTTCTGAAAAGGCTGTGGCGCAATAAATCGGCGCAGGGCGTCGTTGGCACGCACGACGCGCGCCTGAAGCTCGTTGGCAAAATCCATTTACTCGGCGTCCGGTGTGAAAGGCGTGGTTTTCGCGTCTTCGCTGTCGGAAAGCAGGATCTGCACGCGCTGCTCGGCCTGCTGCAGTTTGACCTGCCCCTGGCGCGCCAGCTGCACGCCGCGCTCGAATTCGTTGAGCGCCTCTTCCAGCGGGAGATCGCCGCTCTCAAGACGGGTAACGATTTGCTCCAGTTCACTCAGCGCAGTTTCGAAACTGGCCGGTGCGTCGTTCTTCTTCGGCATAGTGAATTGACTCTTATATTCTCAGCCCCGACATGGTAACGGACTCAGGGCAATTATCAAATAACGCGCAATGTGCACAGGAGCGGCGCGATGGTGGTATACTTGCGCGCCTGGATGCAGCCACGGGTGTGGGCTGCTGTACTCTTTTCCATTACAAGCCTTAATACGCTTGCCTAAGAAACATTGCCGCCATGAAGTTTATCATTAAATTGTTCCCTGAAATCACCATCAAAAGCCAATCTGTGCGTTTGCGCTTTATTAAAATTCTCACCGGGAACATTCGTAACGTTTTAAAGCACTACGACGAAACCCTCGCCGTGGTGCGCCACTGGGACCACGTTGAGGTCCGTGCGAAAGACGAAAACAAACGTCAGGATATTCGCGACGCGCTGACCCGTATTCCAGGGATCCACCATATTCTGGAAGTGGAAGATGTCCCGTTCAGCGATATGCACGACATCTTCGAAAAAGCGTTGGTTCAGTACCGCGATCAGATCGAAGGCAAAACCTTTTGCGTGCGCGTGAAGCGTCGCGGTAAGCACGAATTCAGCTCCATTGAAGTGGAACGTTACGTTGGCGGCGGTTTGAACCAGCACGTTGAGTCGGCGCGCGTGCGTCTGACCAACCCGGACGTGACCGTTAATCTGGAGATCGAAAACGATCGCCTGCTGTTGGTGAAAGGCCGCTATGAAGGTATCGGCGGCTTCCCGATCGGGACTCAGGAAGATGTTCTGTCCCTGATCTCCGGCGGCTTCGACTCCGGCGTCTCCAGCTATATGCTGATGCGCCGCGGCTGCCGCGTACACTACTGCTTCTTCAACCTGGGCGGCGCGGCGCACGAAATCGGCGTTCGTCAGGTGGCGCATTACCTGTGGAACCGCTTCGGCAGCTCCCACCGCGTGCGTTTCGTGGCAATCAATTTCGAACCGGTGGTCGGTGAGATTCTTGAGAAAGTGGACGACGGCCAGATGGGCGTCATCCTGAAGCGCATGATGGTGCGTGCGGCATCCAAAGTGGCTGAACGCTACGGCGTGCAGGCGCTGGTCACCGGTGAAGCGCTGGGGCAGGTCTCCAGCCAGACGCTGACCAACCTGCGCCTGATCGACAACGTGTCTGATACCCTGATCCTGCGTCCGCTGATCTCCCATGATAAAGAGCACATCATCGATCTGGCGCGCGAAATCGGTACCGAAGATTTTGCCCGCACCATGCCGGAATACTGTGGCGTGATCTCAAAAAGCCCGACCGTCAAAGCGGTGAAGGCGAAGATCGAAGCGGAAGAAGAGAACTTCGATTTCAGCATTCTGGATAAAGTGGTGGAAGAAGCGTCCAACATTGATATCCGCGAGATCGCCCAGCAGACCGAGCAGGAAGTGGTAGAAGTGGAGACCGTGAGCGGTTTCGGCGCGAACGACGCGATTCTGGATATCCGCTCCATTGACGAGCAGGATGACAAGCCGCTGCAGGTGGACGGCGTCGAAGTGGTTTCTCTGCCGTTCTACAAGCTGAGCACGAAGTTTGGCGACCTCGACCAGAGCAAAACGTACCTGCTGTGGTGTGAGCGCGGGGTGATGAGCCGTCTGCAGGCGCTGTATCTGCGCGAGCAGGGCTTTGCCAATGTGAAGGTGTATCGTCCGTAGTTTCTCGCCCGGTGGCGCTTCGCTTACCGGGCCTACGGTACCGTGCATTTGTAGGCCGGGTAAGGCGTAGCCGCCACCCGGCTTTTTTTATGCACTACTCTTCATAGTAATTATAAATCCCCGCCGGCATCACCAGCGATGACGCCACTTCGTACGCCTTCTCGCGCCCGACCAGCAGGTCGATAATCTTTAAGCCAAAATCAATCGCGGTGCCTGGGCCCTGGCTGGTCAGCAGGTTGACGCGGGGATCCCAGACGACGCGCTTGTCCACCCATTGATCTTCCGGAATGGTGTCTTTCAGCCCCGGGAAGCCGGTCATGTTGCCGATGGGGAAGATGTCATGGGGAACCAGCACCGTGCCGGCGGCGGCACAAATGGCGGCGACGATGCGGCCGGATAAATGGAACTGACGCACGGTCTCAACCAGCAGCGGGCTATCACGAAAACATTCCGCGCCCTTCAGCCCACCGGGCAGCACGATGATGTCGTAATCTCCGTCAGCCACCTGTACCAACGGTGCATCTGCAAGGATTTTCACCCCGCGTGAACAGGTGATTGCCAGATTACCGTCGCTGGCGACGCTGGCGGTGGTGACCTTAATGCCGCCGCGCACCATCAGATCAATGGTGGTGACCGCCTCCATCTCTTCGCTACCAGGGGCGAGGCAGATCAGTGCCGACGCGCTCATATTCACTCTCCTTACGTTTAACCAGGTCATACAGACGGGCGTTTTCCGGCACCGCGATGCCGTGCGCGCGGGCGCGTTTTAGCAGATATCCCGTAATGTAGTCGATCTCCGTGTGGCGTAATGCCCGAACATCCTGCAGCATCGAGGAGATGTTCTCAGCTGTACTCTCAATAACCTGCTCGACATAACAGCGCAAATCGTCTGCTGAGGTATGCAAGCCTTCCCGCTCAACGACCGCCGCGACTTCTGCACACAGGGACGCCACCTCCTGCGGATGGTTTTTCAGTTCACCGTTCGGGCAGTTCCACAGCGCCGTCAGCGGGTTGATCACACAGTTAACGGCCAGCTTGCGCCAGAGTTGAGGGCGAATGTGGTTATGCCAGGCCACGTCCGGGAGCACCTTCTGCAGCACATCGGCAAGATAGCTGTAGTCCCTATCCTGCGTTCTGGCAGGCCCGATGTGCGTCACGCCGCTGGCGACATGCACGATGATGTTGCCGTCGCGGCGCGCAGCGTGGGTGGTCGTTGCCATCAGCAGGGGCTGCGGAACGCTTTTCAGCTCATCCAGGGTTCCCATGCCGTTATGCAGCAGCAGTATGGGCGAAGTGGGGGGGAGCTGCGCGGCCAGCGTTTTTACCGCGTCTGAGACCTGCCAGGCTTTAAGCGTCACCAGTAAAAGGTCGCTTTGCGCCAGGAAATCAGGATCGTTCGCGGTGAGGGATTCGTTAAAGATGCTTCCGTCTTCACCAATCAGGTTTACACTGCAATAAGGCTGGGGCACGCGCAGCCAGCCCTGAACCTCATGTCCGTGCTTGCACAGTGCGGTCAGCCACAGCTGACCAAGCGCTCCGCATCCGAGCACCGTAATTTTCATTGTTCCTCCTCACCTGCAACTGCGCCAGGTGTTACAGCTTAATTATACAGCTAAGCTTCTGTTGAGTTATGCCTCGTAGCGGGTATTATGCAACGCAACAAAAGTGAAGGGAGAAGAAAAGATGCCATCTTTCGATATTGTTTCCGAAGTTGATATCCAGGAAGTTCGCAACGGCGTTGAGAACGCAACCCGCGAAGTTGAGTCACGTTTCGATTTTCGTGGCGTTGAGGCGTCGTTTGAGCTGAACGACGCAAATAAGACCATTAAGGTGCTGAGCGAGTCTGATTTCCAGGTGAATCAGCTGCTCGACATTCTGCGCGCCAAGCTGTTGAAGCGCGGCATCGAAGGGACCTCACTGGACGTGCCGGAAGAGTTCGTCCACAGCGGCAAAACGTGGTTTGTTGAAGCGAAGCTGAAGCAGGGCATCGAGAGCGCGGTGCAGAAGAAGATCGTGAAGCTCATCAAAGACAGCAAGCTGAAGGTGCAGGCGCAGATCCAGGGCGAAGAAATTCGCGTGACCGGTAAATCCCGCGACGACCTGCAGTCCGTGATGGCGCTGGTGCGCGGCGGCGACCTGGGGCAACCGTTCCAGTTTAAAAACTTCCGCGATTAATATAAAAAGCCCGGTTTACCCGGGCTTTTTTTCACGCTTTCAGCGCCTGCTCGACCTCAAAGCGATTGGTCACCTTGCTGTCAATTTTGACATAAGCGCTGCGCTCCTCGGGAACAATCAGCACCTCCGTGACCCCTTCTTTTGCTTCCAGACGCTGTTTCAGCGCGTCGCTAATCTCCACATCATCCGGGATTTCTACGCGCAGGCTGCTCACGTAGCGCGGCTCTTTCATGGTGCCGGCGACCAGCAGCCAGACTGTCGCCAGCAGCGCCCCCGCGAGAAACACGGTTTGTGAATCAAACAGGCCGTCGACCCAGCCGCCAAGCGAGCCGCCGATCGCCACGCCGAGGAACTGGCTGGTGGAGTAAATGCCCATCGCCGTGCCTTTGTAACCGGCGGGGGACTCTTTGCTGATCAGCGACGGCAGCAGGGCTTCCATCAGGTTAAACGCCAGGAAGAACAGCTGTACCCCGGCAATCAGCTCCCAGAAGTGCGGGCCGGCGCCCCAGAGCACGATCTCGGCAATCAGCAGGACCGCCACGCAGCCCACGAAGACGCGCTTCATTTTGCGCTTCACTTCGGCGTAGATGATGAACGGCACGACGGAGACAAACGAAATCAGCATCGTAACCAGATAGATTTTCCAGTGCTCAGCCGCCGGGAAACCCGCTGCGGCAAGCTGGCCGGGCAGGGCAACAAAGGTCGACATCAGCAGAATGTGCAAGCACATAATGCCGAAATTCAGCTTAAGCAGGCGCGGCTCGACAATCACCTTGCTGAAGCAGCCTTTTACCATGCCGGATTCACGGTTGAGGACGTGGTTTTTGCTGTCCGGTACCACCCACAGGGTTAAGGCAATGCCGAGGGTCGCCAGCACGGCAATCATCCAGAACAGGGCGTGCAGGCCGAGCGCATGGGTGATTATCGGGCCCAGCACCATCGCAATCGCAAACGTCACGCCAAAGCTGACGCCGATAAAGGCCATGGCTTTGGTGCGGTTCTGCTCGCGGGTTAAGTCTGACAGCAGCGCCATCACCGCGGCGGCAATCGCGCCGGAGCCCTGCAAGGCGCGGCCAAGAATAATCCCCCAGATGGAGTGGGAGAGGGCGGCAATGACGCTTCCGAGCACAAAGACCAGCAGCCCGCCGACAATCAGCGGTTTGCGGCCCACCCGGTCAGAGAGCAGGCCAAACGGGATCTGGAACACCGCCTGCGCCAGACCATAAATGCCAATGGCGAGGCCAATCAGCGCCTCGCTGGCCCCCTGCAGCGCCATACCGTACGTGGTCAGAACAGGCAGGACCATAAACATGCCAAGCATCCGTAGCGAGAAGACAGTCCCTAAGCCCCAGGTCGCGCGTAGCTCGCCTGGCGTCATTTTATAATCGTTCATTACCACCTCAGTTCAAAAGCAGGCCATAGTGTAGTGCGGGGAAGGGGCGGGGTAAATAAAGGGTTATTTAACAAATATTACATGCGTTATTAATGGATTTTACGAATAAAAAAGGGTGCCGAAGCACCCCTTTATTTACCTGTTGTGGCTTACCAGACGTAAGTCAGCAGGTTATGTGAATCTGGCACCATGAAATCCACGGACATCATCACGGACAGCGAGGTGATGGCCACAATTGAGAACACAAACAGCTTGCGCGCCCAGACTTTGTCATCTTCCACTTTGTAACCGCGCAGCGCCATGCCGAGCCACCAGACGCTCACCGCAGCCGCTACCGCCAGATATTTGTATCCGGCGTAACCACCCAGAGAGAGCATCAGCGTTGCCACGGCAAAGGCGATGATGTACAGCGTGATGTGGTTCTTGGCAACGGAGATGCCCTTCACGACCGGCAGAACCGGGATGTTCGCTGCCTGATAATCCTTAAAGCGGAAAATTGCGATGGCATAGGAGTGCGGCATCTGCCACAGGCTAAAGATAGCCAGCAGGATCAGCGCACCGCTGTCGAACTCGTTCGTGACCGCGCAGTAGCCAATCACCGGCGGCGCAGCGCCGGAGAGAGAACCAATCAGCGTGCCGTAGACGGAGTGACGTTTCATATACAGGCTATAGATGCCCACATACACCACGAACCCCATCACCCCCAGCCAGCAGGCCAGCGGGTTAGCACCAAACCACAGCAGCATAAAGCCAGCAATACCCAGCAAGGTGGCGTACACCAGCGAGACGGAAGGGGCGATCAGGCCTTTCACCAGCACCCGATTTTTGGTCCTTTCCATCTTCTTGTCGATATCCATGTCGATGTAGTTGTTAAATACACAACCGGACGCAACAACCAGTGACACACCGACCAGCGTGTAGATAAAGAGGGCGTAATCAATGCTGCCCTTAGAGGCCAGCAGGAACCCTCCGATCACGGAGATCAGGTTGCCAAAGATGATGCCTGGTTTCGTTACTTGCAGGTATTGCTTAAACATACTCGCCGCTCTTAGTGAACCATCATGTTGTAGTTGAGGTTCCACATAATCCAGATGGAACCGACTACCAGGATAGCGATGATAATCACGGTAAAGATAAAGGCGGTCATGTTCCAGCCTTCATCGGACTTGGTGTTCATGTGCAGGAAGCAAACCAGATGCACCAGAATCTGAATCACCGCGGTCACCAGGATTGCACCCAGGATAACCGGCTTAGACGCAGAACCGCTCATCACCATCCAGAACGGGATCACCGTCAGGATGATCGACAGGATGAAACCTGTCATGTAGGTTTTTACGCTGCCGTGGGAAGCGCCATGATCGTTAGAATGACTCATTACATCGCCCCCATCAGATAGACAACAGAGAACACACAGATCCACACCACGTCCAGGAAGTGCCAGAACAGGCTCAGGCACAGGATACGGGTACGGTTAGTACTGGTCAGGCCGCGACGGGAGATCTGGAACATCAGGACTGCCATCCAGATCAGACCGGAGGTCACGTGCAGACCGTGGGTGCCAACCAGCGCGAAGAACGCGGACAGGAAGCCACTGCGATCCGGGCCGAAGCCTTCCATGATCAGGTGATGGAATTCATAGATTTCCATCCCGATAAATCCAGCACCAAACAGCCAGGTCAACGCCAGCCAGGAGACAACCTGGCTCTTGTTGTTTTTGTACATGGCGATAGCCGCCATGCCGTAGGTGATGGAGCTGAATAACAGCAGTGCGGTTTCAACCAGAACGAACGGCAGTTCAAAGATGTCCTTGCCGGTCGGGCCGCCCGCTGTGCCGTTCACCAGAACGGCATAGGTCGCGAACAGACAGCAGAACAGAATGCAGTCGCTCATCAGGTAGATCCAGAAACCGAAGACTTTGGTCGGTCCTGTATCGTGGTGCGCATGTTCATGCGCGTGGGCAGTTGAGTGCGCCAGAGTATCAGTTGCCATTTTTCAGCCCCGCTTTAGAAATCTCGTCGAAATGCTGATTTTCCAGCTTTTCAACTTCACGGACTGGTACGTAGTAGTCCACGTCCTCGTCAAAGCTCTTCACAATCCAGCTGATTACGATGCCAGCAAAGCCAACAATCGCCATCCACCAGATGTGCCAGATCATTGCGAAACCAAATACCGTTGCGAAGGCGGCAATCACGATGCCCGCACCGCTGTTTTTCGGCATATGGATCTCTTCGTAATGAGCAGGTTGCTTGTACGCTTCACCTTTTTCTTTCATTTCCCAGAATGCGTCACGTTCATGAACCTGAGGCACGATGGCAAAGTTATAGAAAGGCGGTGGAGAAGAGGTCGCCCACTCCAGCGTACGGCCACCCCATGGGTCACCGGTCAGGTCACGGTTCTGGTCGCGGTCGCGAATAGACACGTAGAACTGAATCAGCTGAGACGCGATACCACAGGCAATCAGCACAGCACCGCCCGCTGCAATCATCAGCATTGGGTGGAACTGCGGATCAATCTGCTGGCTCAGACGACGGGTCATACCCATGAAGCCCAGCACGTACAGCGGCATAAAGGCGACGAAGAAGCCGATGATCCAGAACCAGAACGCGCGTTTACCCCATTTTTCGTTCAGCGTGAAGCCGAACGCTTTTGGCCACCAGTAGGTTACGCCAGCGAAGCAGCCGAAGACCACGCCACCGATGATAACGTTATGGAAGTGCGCAATCAGGAACAGACTGTTGTGCAGAACGAAGTCAGCACCCGGTACCGCCAGCAGTACGCCAGTCATCCCACCTACGGAGAAGGTCACGATGAAGCCGATGGTCCACAGCATTGCTGAGTGGAACACGATACGGCCCTGATACATGGTGAACAGCCAGTTGAAGATCTTCACCCCGGTCGGGATGGCGATAATCATGGTGGTAATACCGAAGAAGGCGTTTACGTTCGCGCCCGCACCCATGGTGAAGAAGTGGTGCAGCCAAACGATGAACGACAGAACGGTAATACACACGGTTGCCCACACCAGAGAGGTGTAACCAAACAGACGTTTACGCGAGAAGGTTGCCGCGATTTCGGAGAACACACCGAATACAGGCAGAACCAGGATGTAAACTTCCGGGTGACCCCATGCCCAAATCAGGTTGATGTACATCATCATGTTGCCACCCATATCGTTCGTGAAGAAATGGGTGCCCAGGTAGCGGTCCAGGGTCAGCAGCGCGATGGTAACAGTCAGAATTGGGAAGGACGCAATAATCAGGATGTTGGCGCACAGAGATGCCCAGGTAAATACCGGCATCTTGAACATGGTCATGCCAGGGGCACGCATCTTGATAATGGTCACGAAGAAGTTGATACCGGTCAGGGTCGTACCGACACCGGAGAGCTGAAGCGCCCAAATCCAGTAGTCGACGCCAACGCCCGGGCTGTACTCAATTCCTGACAGCGGTGGGTAAGCCAGCCAGCCGGTCTGCGCGAATTCGCCCACGCCCAGTGACAGGTTAACCAGAATAACGCCGACAACGGTGAACCAGAAGCTCAGGTTGTTCAGGAACGGGAACGCAACGTCGCGCGCGCCGATTTGCAGCGGAACGACCACGTTCATCAGACCGATAACCAGCGGCATCGCCACGAAGAAGATCATGATAACGCCGTGGGCGGTAAAGATCTGATCGTAGTGGTGCGGTGGCAGGAAGCCGGCTTCACCCGCAGACGCGAGCGCCTGCTGGCTACGCATCATGATGGCATCCGCAAAGCCACGAATTAACATGACGATACCGACGATGCAGTACATGATACCGAGTTTTTTGTGGTCAACCGAAGTCAGCCACTCATTCCACAGGTAGCTCCACTTACCGAAGTAAGTGATCAGGCCAACTAAGGCCGCGCCACCGATGATAATTGCAGCCACCGTAACCATGATAATCGGTTCATGGTAGGGCACTGCATCCAGTGTCAATTTTCCGAACATTTTCTTCCTCGGCCCCTTAGTGAGCGGTTTCCGCGTGGCTCATGTCCATGCCTTCCATACCTTCGTGCGCGCTGTGCTCGCCTTCTGGCTGGGTCATGTCCATGCTCTTGCCGTGATCCATAAATTTGCCAATAACGTCTTTGAACAAATCAGGCTTCACGTTAGAGAAGTACTCCACCTTGTTGTATTCGCTAGGTGCAGCCACTTTTTCGAACGCCGCCATGTCAGACATGGTGTTTGGAGACTGTTTCGCTTTTTCAACCCACTGGTCGAAAGCGGCACGGTCTGGCGTTGCAATAGCTTTGAACTTCATACCTGAGAAGCCCGGGCCGCTATAGCTGGCGGAGATACCATCGTAGGTGCCTGCTTCATTCGCGATCAGATGCAGGTTAGTCTGCATACCGGCCATCGCGTAAATCTGGCTACCCAGACGCGGGATGAAGAAGGAGTTCATTACGGAGTTGGAGGTCACTTTGAACTGAACCGGAGTGTTCGCCGGGAAGGCGATTTCATTCACGGTAGCAATGCCCTGCTCTGGATAGATGAAGAACCATTTCCAGTCCATGGAGACCACTTCAATGGTAATCGGTTTTTCATCGTGAACCAGCGGCTTGCTTGGCTCAAGTGCGTGAGTGGTTTTCCAGGTCAGTACGGCAAGGAACAGGATGATCAGGATAGGTACCGTCCAGACCACAGCTTCCACTTTGTTGGAGTGTGACCAGTTCGGGCTATACTTCGCATCTTTATTGCTCGCACGATACTTCCAGGCGAAACCAACAGCCATCAAAATGGCTGGAATAACCACAATCAACATCAGGCCAAAAGCCGTCAATATCAGTGAACGTTGTTCCAGTCCAATCTGTCCTTTGGGGTCTAGTAGTGCAGAATCACAGCCACTGAGTAATACAGTGCCTGCGAATAATGACAACCATCCCAAACTTTTATTGTATTTCCTGAGTCTCATTTAACGACCTCAATTCCACGGGAGTCTGGTGGCGTTTAAAGTGTGCGGGCATTTTACGGGAAGGTTACATTACTGTAAACATCATTAGGCCTGTGTCAGGAAGGTGTTACCGGGTTCTGCCGCACGTGTCACAAGTGTTGCAAATTATGTCGGTTTTTATGACCGAAGCCGCATGAGATGGGCTTTATAACGAAAGGACCCCCAAGCATACCCTAAAAGGGACAATTGGTATAACCATTGTTAAAAATAAACAAAAAATTAACAATTAATTATCAATAAAAAGACATCTAAAAAACGAAAAATCAAACTATCGCATGCTGAATCGTTTAATGAAAAATAGCGTTTTGGAACCAGAGCCAATAATTTCCAAATCCTATCCCGCACAAAACAACAAATATTTTTTTTAGTCGATGGTGGCTATTTCACCGTTATAATTTCGGTTGGTGATTACAACGGGAAATAACCTTTCGCATTTTTCTTCAGGTCAGCTGCGTTTTACGCAACGCCATGAAATCGAGCAGACCGCCCGTCAGGATCCCAGCGATGGCCAGCAGGGCTCCGGCGTCCAGCAGAAGGGCCTCAAACGGGAGCGCCAGTGGTGTGCTGGCATTAATAATGAGCACGATAAGCCAGAGTGCCAGCGCAACGCAGCCCATCATTAACAGACGTAACGCAAAACGGTAGGCGCGGTGATATTCCGTTCGTGGCATAAAGTGTTCGGTCCGCTGGGTATATTCCAGCGTCTGGCGACAGACCAGCAACAATAAAATCCCCGGCACGGCAGCCACGACGGAGAAAAGATAAAACGTTGGCCAACCGTGGGCTTCCACAAACCAGCCGGCAATCGGACCTACGTAAACGCGGCCAACGGCAGAGAGCGCCGAGAGCAGCGCGAACTGCGTGGCGGAAAATGACTTGTTGCACAGGGTCATCAGCAGGGCGACAAAGGCTGCTGTCCCCATACCGCCGCAGAGATTTTCGAAGAACACCGCAGCGGCCATGCTGATCATATGTTTGTCGGTAATCGACAGCAGCCAGTAGCCCGCGTTAGAGGCGCCCTGAAGAATACCGAAGATCAGCAGTGCGCGGAACAGCGTCAGGCGCTGCATCAGCACGCCACCGTAAAGTGCCCCGACAATGGTCGCAAACAGCCCCAGCGTTTTATTCACTACCCCCACTTCACCAGCGTCAAAACCGACACCGCGGATCAGGAAGGTGGTGGTCAGGCTCATGGCAAAGGCGTCGCCAAGCTTATAAAGGACGATCAGCAGCAGGATCAGCCAGGCGTTGTTGCGGCCAAAGAAGTCGCGCAGCGGTTCGGCCACGGCCTGCTCCAGCGAGCGGGGAACCGGAATAACGTCGCTCGGTTCGGGGGCAAAGAGCGTGGCGATAATGCAGGGGATAAGCAGGGTGGCCATTAGCCAGTACATGCCCTGCCAGCCGAGGTAACGGTCGGCAAGCCACAGCGCCAGCCCGCCGGAGACCAGCATCCCGAGGCGATAGCCCAGCACGCTGATGGCCGCACCGGCACCGCGTTCTTCCGCAGGTAACACGTCCGTCTTCCAGGCGTCGAACACGATATCCTGAGAGGCGGAACAGAAGGCAATCACCACCGCAAGCGCGGCCATCCAGCGCAGCTGCGTGGTGGGCTCAAGAAACCCCATCGCCGCGATGGCCAGCAGCAGCAGGACCTGCGTCATCACCAGCCAGCCGCGGCGACGCCCGAGGAACGGCGGCGTATAGCGATCCATCACCGGCGACCACAGGAACTTGAAGACATAGGCCTGACCGACAAGCGAGAAGAAACCAATGGTTTTGAGATCGATGTTCTCGACCGTCATCCACGCCTGAAGCGTGCCGGAGGTGAGCGCGAGGGGTAAACCCGAGGCAAAGCCGAGGATCAGCAGAATCGCTGATTTCGGTTGCTGGAAAATGCGTAAGTAATGGCTGGACATGTTCTTATAAGACTGACCCGGTGTTACACCGGGTCAGTGAGCAGGATTAACGTGCGTTCTGCTTGATAAAGTCGTGGATGCTGGTGTCCTGCGCCATATCGGCGATGGTATCGGTCAGCACGCTGTTAACGGCGTTAGCAATGTTCTGGTTGGATGCCTGGAACGCACCTTCAACAGAGTAGCTCGCGCGGTAGTTTTTGGTCATCTTGTTGCCATTCTTCGCGGTGGCAATGATGGCGATATCCGCTTTGGTGGCGATATTGTAGCGCACGTTGCCCTGTGACACGTCAGCGTACAGGTTGTTGACGATGATCTGCAGATCAACCGCACCGCTTGGGCCGATCATATAGCCGCGAGCAGTCATTTGTTTCTCCAGCACTTCCTGCAGCAGGAAGCGCAGGTCACGGGACGCGGTGAGCGTCACCTGCTGGTTATCGCGGGTCACTTTTGCCAGCGCCTGATCCTGACGCTGATCGGCACCGTTAATGCTCACGGTGACGCCCATCAGGCTTGGGTCCTGCTGAGGCAGGGTGATTTTTGGTGAGACATCAATGGTGGTAGGCGGGGTAGCACAGCCTGCCAGCATAAAAAGGGCTACCAATGGAAAGAAGAGTTTTTTTAACATTTTTAAGTTCTCACGAATCGTAAGCATAATAGAGAGAAAAATTGCCGCCATCATAACATCGCCAACGGTCAGGGGAAGTGGTCAACGCATGTAAATTCATCGTCTTGTCTGAAAACTGACCAGCTCACTCATTTTCTCCTTTCACGGATGATAAAAGGTATGAGCCTCACAGTTAACTTCATTCGTTTGAATGAGAAAATCGGACGAAAGCTAAATATTTGTTGTCAATGTGTAATGGAAACGGTAAAAGCGGCTAATATTTAAAGGGATGGGTGACATCCTGGCGTTGTCGGAGGAGTAATTTCATGATGATACGTGAGCATATAGAAGATAAATTAAGGGCAGCGTTCAACCCTGTGTTCCTCGAAGTCGTCGACGAAAGCTATCGTCATAACGTACCGGCAGGTTCTGAAAGCCACTTTAAAGTGGTTCTGGTTAGCGATCGCTTCACGGGAGAACGTTTCCTGAACCGACATCGCTTGATCTACAGCACCTTGACGGAAGAGCTCTCCACGACCGTGCATGCGCTGGCACTGCATACCTACACCATTAAGGAATGGGAAGGCTTGCAGGATACGGTTTTCGCATCGCCGCCCTGTCGCGGTGCAGGCACTATCGCCTGATAAATCGGATTTGCAACGGCTGGAGCTTTTCCAGTATGTTGCTTACAGATTTCCTCAAAACGGCCTTCGGGCCGTTTTGTTTTGTCTGAGTTTTGAGCGGATGGTGCGATTTTAAGGCTAAAAATAGCCTTAAAGTGTGAAAAAAGCCGCAGCAACATGCCCCAACCGTTCTCGACTCACCTAAGTGATGCCGCTATAATGCCGCGTCTTATTGAATGTCTTCGGGATGATTCTGGCGACAGGGAATGTGAATCTGCACTAAGAGAGCATCCCGGTATAACAGACAGATTCAGAGTTGACCGAGCACTGTGATTTTTTTGAGGTAACAAGATGCAAGTTTCAGTTGAAACCACTCAAGGCCTTGGCCGCCGTGTAACGATTACTATCGCTGCTGACAGCATCGAAACTGCTGTGAAAAGCGAGCTGGTCAACGTAGCAAAAAAAGTACGTATTGACGGCTTCCGTAAGGGCAAAGTACCAATGAATGTTGTTGCTCAGCGTTATGGCGCTTCCGTGCGTCAGGATGTGCTGGGTGAACTGATGAGCCGCAACTTTATCGATGCGATCATCAAAGAAAAAATCAATCCGGCCGGTGCGCCAAACTACGTTCCAGGCGAATACAAACTGGGCGAAGACTTCACCTACTCCGTAGAGTTTGAAGTGTATCCGGAAGTTGAGCTGAAAGGTCTGGAATCTATCGAAGTTGAAAAACCGATTGTCTCCGTGACTGACGAAGACGTTGACGGCATGCTGGACACCCTGCGTAAGCAGCAGGCGAACTGGAAAGAGAAAGAAGGCGCTGTTGACGCGGAAGACCGCGTAACCATCGACTTCACCGGTTCTGTAGACGGCGAAGAGTTCGAAGGCGGCAAAGCGTCTGACTTCGTACTGGCAATGGGCCAAGGTCGTATGATCCCAGGCTTCGAAGACGGTATCAAAGGCCACAAGGCTGGCGAAGAGTTCACCATCGACGTGACCTTCCCGGAAGAGTACCACGCTGAAAACCTGAAAGGTAAAGCAGCGAAGTTCGTCATCAACCTGAAGAAAGTGGAAGAGCGCGAACTGCCAGAACTGACTGAAGAGTTCATCAAACGTTTCGGCGTGGAAGACGGTTCTGTTGCTGGCCTGCGTACCGAAGTGCGTAAAAACATGGAGCGCGAGCTGAACGGTGCTGTGCGTAACCGCGTGAAGTCTCAGGCGATCGAAGGCCTGGTGAAAGCCAACGAAATCGACGTTCCTGCTGCCCTGATCGACAGCGAAATCGACGTTCTGCGCCGTCAGGCTGCACAGCGTTTCGGTGGCAACCAGCAGCAAGCGATGGAACTGCCACGCGAGCTGTTCGAAGAGCAGGCAAAACGCCGCGTTGTGGTTGGCCTGCTGCTGGGCGAAGTGATTCGTACCCACGAGCTGAAAGCTGACGAAGAGCGTGTGAAAGGCCTGATCGAAGAGATGGCTTCTGCATACGAAGATCCATCAGAAGTGATCGAGTTCTACGGTAAGAACAAAGAGCTGATGGACAACATGCGCAACGTTGCCCTGGAAGAGCAGGCTGTTGAAGCGGTACTGGCGAAAGCGAAAGTGACCGAAAAAGCGACCTCTTTCAACGAACTGATGAACCAGCAGGCGTAATTTCGCCCCAACGGTTTAAAGTTTGAACAGAAAACCCGTTGCCTTGCGGCAGCGGGTTTTTTTTATCGCAGCCAGAGCCCAGGAAGAGTGCTAAAACGCCCTTTCGGTGTTAGCGTAACAACAAAAGGTTGTTATGCTTGAAATAGGGCACTGTGAACCCCATAAGTACGTAATCATGATGAATGAGACTGGCTGATAATCCGTCCGTAAGGTTACAATCAGTACAGCAGGTGTTTTCAATTTTGATCCAGGAGACGGAAATGTCATACAGTGGCGAACGAGATAACTTTGCACCCCATATGGCTCTGGTGCCAATGGTTATTGAACAGACCTCACGTGGTGAGCGTTCTTTTGATATCTATTCCCGTCTGCTCAAGGAACGCGTTATCTTTCTGACCGGCCAGGTGGAAGACCACATGGCTAACCTGATCGTGGCGCAGATGCTGTTTCTGGAAGCGGAAAACCCGGAAAAAGACATTTACCTGTACATTAACTCCCCGGGTGGCGTGATTACCGCAGGGATGTCCATTTATGACACCATGCAATTCATCAAACCGGATGTCAGCACGATCTGTATGGGTCAGGCCGCATCTATGGGCGCGTTCCTGTTAACCGCAGGGGCGAAGGGTAAGCGTTTCTGCTTGCCGAATTCCCGCGTGATGATTCACCAGCCGCTGGGCGGTTACCAGGGGCAGGCGACGGATATCGAAATCCACGCCCGCGAAATCCTGAAAGTAAAAGCGCGCATGAATGAACTTATGGCGCAGCATACGGGTCAACCTCTCGAGCAGATCGAGCGCGATACCGAGCGCGATCGCTTCCTCTCTGCTTCAGAGGCAGTTGAGTACGGCTTAGTCGACTCGGTGTTGACCCATCGTAATTGATGCCCGCGACGCGAGTGTGCCGCTATACTAAGGTAGGGCGGCACGCTGCTTGATGCAGCTTGCGTCTTAGAATGGCATTTGCGTCGTCATGTGCGGCACAAAGAACTTAAAAAGAGGTTTGGACTCATGACAGATAAACGCAAAGATGGTTCGGGCAAACTGCTGTACTGCTCTTTTTGCGGCAAAAGCCAGCATGAAGTGCGTAAACTGATTGCCGGGCCGTCCGTGTATATCTGCGACGAATGCGTCGATTTATGTAACGACATCATTCGCGAAGAGATTAAAGAAGTCGCACCGCACCGTGAGCGCAGCGCGCTGCCAACGCCGCATGAAATTCGTCATCACCTTGACGACTACGTCATCGGCCAGGAGCAGGCCAAGAAAGTGCTGGCGGTAGCGGTCTATAACCACTACAAACGCCTGCGTAACGGCGATACCAGCAATGGCGTGGAACTGGGTAAAAGTAACATTCTGCTGATCGGCCCAACCGGTTCCGGTAAAACGCTGCTGGCTGAAACCCTGGCACGTCTGCTTGATGTTCCGTTCACCATGGCGGATGCCACCACCCTGACCGAAGCCGGTTACGTGGGTGAGGACGTCGAAAACATCATCCAGAAACTGCTGCAGAAGTGCGATTACGACGTACAGAAAGCCCAGCGCGGGATTGTTTACATCGATGAGATCGACAAGATCTCCCGTAAATCCGACAACCCGTCCATCACTCGTGACGTATCGGGTGAAGGCGTACAGCAGGCACTGCTGAAGCTGATCGAAGGTACGGTTGCCGCCGTTCCGCCACAGGGTGGTCGTAAACATCCGCAGCAGGAGTTCCTGCAGGTTGATACCTCCAAGATCCTGTTCATCTGTGGCGGTGCCTTTGCTGGTCTGGATAAAGTTATCTCCCACCGTGTTGAAACCGGCTCCGGCATTGGTTTTGGCGCAACGGTGAAATCCACATCCGAAAAACCGAACGAAGGCGAGCTCCTGGCACAGGTTGAACCAGAAGATCTGATCAAATTCGGTCTGATCCCTGAATTCATCGGTCGTCTGCCGGTTGTGGCTACGCTGAATGAGCTGAGTGAAGAGGCGCTGATCCAGATCCTGAAAGAGCCGAAAAATGCGCTGACCAAGCAGTATCAGGCGCTGTTCAATCTGGAAGGGGTTGATCTGGAATTCCGCGACGAAGCGCTGGATGCGATTGCCAAAAAAGCAATGAGCCGCAAAACCGGCGCGCGTGGCCTGCGTTCTATCGTTGAAGCTGCACTGCTCGACACCATGTACGATCTGCCGTCGATGGAAGACGTTGAGAAAGTGGTGATTGACGAGTCGGTCATCAGCGGTCAAACCAAACCGCTGCTGATTTACGGCAAACCGGAAGCCCAGCAGGCATCTGGCGAATAATTCACCAAATCATACAAGCAGTTAATCAAAAAGGGGGGATTTTATCTCCCCTTTACTTTTTCCGTATTCATAGCGTTGAATGTGTGGGAAACATCCCCATATACTGGATACATGTTAATGGTTATGTGAAGCACAGTGACATGACCAGCTTACCTGGCGGACACTAACTAAGAGAGAGCTCTATGAATCCTGAGCGTTCTGAACGCATTGAAATCCCCGTATTGCCGTTGCGCGATGTGGTGGTTTATCCGCACATGGTCATACCCTTATTTGTAGGGCGGGAAAAATCTATCCGTTGCCTCGAAGCCGCTATGGATCATGATAAAAAAATCATGCTGGTGGCGCAGAAAGAAGCATCAACGGATGAGCCGGGTGTAAACGATCTTTTCACCGTCGGGACCGTGGCCTCTATTTTGCAGATGCTGAAGCTGCCTGACGGCACCGTGAAGGTGCTGGTAGAAGGCCTGCAGCGTGCGCGTATTACCACTCTGTCAGACGACGGCGAACACTTCTCTGCGAAGGCAGAGTACCTTGATTCGCCTGAACTTGATGAGCGCGAACAGGAAGTGCTGGTTCGCACCGCGATTAGCCAGTTTGAAGGCTATATCAAGCTGAACAAGAAAATCCCACCAGAAGTGCTGACGTCGCTGAACAGCATCGACGATCCTGCACGTCTGGCGGACACCATCGCTGCACACATGCCGCTGAAGCTGGCTGACAAACAGTCCGTGCTGGAAATGTCCGACGTTAACGAACGTCTGGAATACCTGATGGCGATGATGGAGTCTGAAATCGATCTGCTGCAGGTTGAGAAGCGTATTCGCAACCGCGTGAAAAAGCAGATGGAAAAATCTCAGCGTGAGTACTATCTGAATGAGCAAATGAAGGCTATTCAGAAAGAGCTGGGCGAGATGGACGACGCGCCGGACGAAAACGAAGCGCTGAAGCGTAAGATCGACGCGGCGAAGATGCCGAAAGAGGCGAAAGAGAAAGCGGAAGCAGAACTGCAGAAGCTGAAAATGATGTCTCCGATGTCGGCTGAAGCGACCGTGGTGCGCGGCTACATTGAGTGGATGGTACAGGTTCCTTGGAACGCCCGCAGCAAGGTCAAAAAAGACCTGCGTCAGGCGCAGGAGATCCTGGATACTGACCATTATGGCCTGGAACGCGTGAAAGACCGCATTCTTGAGTACCTCGCGGTACAGAGCCGTGTAAACAAAATTAAAGGCCCGATTCTGTGCCTGGTAGGACCGCCGGGGGTGGGTAAAACCTCTCTGGGCCAGTCCATCGCTAAAGCGACCGGACGTAAGTATATCCGTATGGCGCTGGGCGGCGTACGCGATGAAGCGGAAATCCGCGGTCACCGCCGTACCTACATCGGTTCTATGCCGGGTAAACTGATCCAGAAGATGGCGAAAGTGGGCGTTAAAAACCCGCTGTTCCTGCTCGATGAGATCGACAAAATGTCGTCGGACATGCGTGGTGACCCTGCGTCTGCGCTGCTGGAAGTGCTTGATCCAGAACAGAACGTGGCGTTCAGCGATCACTACCTGGAAGTGGATTACGACCTGAGCGACGTTATGTTTGTCGCGACGTCGAACTCCATGAACATTCCGGCCCCGCTGCTGGACCGTATGGAAGTGATCCGTCTCTCCGGCTATACCGAAGACGAGAAGCTGAACATCGCGAAACAGCACCTGCTGCCGAAACAGATTGAGCGTAACGCGCTGAAAGCCAACGAGCTGACCGTCGAGGACAGCGCGATTATTGGCATCATCCGCTACTACACCCGTGAAGCGGGCGTGCGTAGCCTTGAGCGTGAAATCTCTAAACTGTGCCGTAAGGCGGTGAAACAGCTGCTGCTGGATAAGAGCCTGAAACACATCACGATTAATGGTGATAACCTGCATGCCTATCTCGGCGTTCAGCGCTTCGACTATGGTCGCGCGGATAACGAAAACCGCGTTGGCCAAGTCACCGGTCTGGCATGGACGGAAGTGGGCGGCGATCTGCTGACCATCGAAACCGCCTGTGTACCGGGTAAAGGCAAGCTGACCTATACCGGCTCGCTGGGTGAAGTGATGCAGGAGTCCATTCAGGCGGCGCTGACCGTGGTGCGCGCGCGCGCGGAGAAACTGGGTATCAACCCGGATTTCTACGAAAAACGCGACATCCACGTACACGTACCTGAAGGGGCGACGCCGAAAGATGGTCCAAGCGCGGGTATTGCCATGTGTACCGCTCTGGTTTCTTGCCTGACAGGTAACCCGGTGCGTGCTGATGTGGCAATGACCGGTGAAATCACCCTGCGCGGTCAGGTTCTGCCAATCGGTGGCTTAAAAGAAAAACTGCTGGCGGCGCATCGTGGTGGGATCAAAACCGTATTGATCCCTTACGAAAACAAACGCGATCTGGAAGAGATTCCGGACAACGTGATTGCCGACCTGCAGATCCATCCTGTTAAGCGAATTGAGGAAGTACTTAGTCTCGCATTGCAGAATGAACCGTCCGGAATGCAGGTTGTAACCGCAAAATAGTGACCTCGCGCAAAGAGCGTCAATAAAAACAAGGCTGGTAAGTCATTTCGCACTTGCCAGCCTTTTTTTGTATAGCTAATTTAGATTGCTGATTAGGTCAGCCATCAACAACGGGTGTTGTAAGGTCATGGCAGGCCTGATATAACTGCTGCGCGGTCGCGTTGTGAAGGATTCAGGCGCGATATAAATTATAAAGAGAGGAAGAGAACAGTGAATAAATCTCAACTGATTGACAAAATTGCTGCTGGTGCTGATATTTCTAAAGCTGCAGCTGGACGTGCGTTAGATGCATTAATTGCTTCTGTTACTGAATCTCTGCAGGCTGGGGACGACGTTGCACTGGTAGGCTTCGGTACTTTTGCTGTTAAAGAGCGTGCTGCCCGTACTGGCCGCAACCCTCAGACCGGTAAAGAGATCACCATTGCTGCCGCTAAAGTGCCGGGTTTCCGTGCAGGTAAAGCGCTGAAAGACGCAGTAAACTGATTGCTTTCCCGTTTCAGGGAAGCCGGATAGTACAAGGGCGCATCTTTTGATGTGCCTTTTTTGTTTGTCCAGACCTGATTTGTGCGAGTTTATGCGAGTTGTGGGCTGACAATCGCCCCGTTTTCTTGTCACAATACGACTTTACGCGCGACGGGCAGGATTTTCCGTCAGCGTCAGGTAACCAGTCACCTACAGCGGAGTGTTGTTACACCATGATGGACAGCTTACGCACGGCTGCTAACAGTCTCGTGCTCAAGATTATTTTCGGTATCATTATCGTGTCGTTCATATTGACCGGCGTGAGCAGTTACCTTATTGGCGGTGGCGCGAACTATGCCGCAAAAGTGAATGGCCAGGAGATCAGCCGCGGCCAGTTCGAGAATGCTTTTGCCGGTGAACGTAACCGTATGCAGCAACAGCTGGGCGACCAATTCTCTGAACTGGCAGCAAACGAAGGGTATATGAAGACCCTGCGTCAGCAGACGCTGAACCGTCTTATCGACGAAGCGCTGCTGGATCAGTATGCCAAAAAACTCGGCCTTGGCATTAGCGATGAGCAGGTGAAAAAAGCCATCTTCTCCACGCAAGCCTTCCAGTCTAACGGTAAATTCGACAACGCGCGTTACAACAGCATCGTCAACCAGATGGGGATGACGGCCGATCAGTACGCGCAGGCGCTGCGTAACCAACTGACCACCCAGCAGCTCATCAATGCCGTTGTTGGCACCGATTTCATGCTCAAAGGCGAAACGGATGAACTGGCTGCGCTGGTGGCGCAGCAGCGCGTTGTACGTGAAGCGACCATTGATGTTAACGCCCTGGCGGCGAAACAGCAGGTGAGCGACGCTGACATTAACGCCTGGTACGAGCAGAACAAGAATACCTTTGTTTCTCCTGAACAGTTCCGCGTGAGCTACATCAAGCTGGATGCGGCTGCGCTGCAGGAAAGCGCGTCTGACGCGGAAATCCAGTCTTACTACGACCAACATCAGGATCAGTTCACACAGCCGCAGCGTAACCGCTACAGCGTGATTCAGACCAAAACCGAGGCGGATGCCAAAGCGGCACTGGATGAGCTGAACAAAGGCGCTGATTTTGCGACCGTCGCGAAAGCGAAATCCACCGACATTATCTCTGCGAAAAACGGCGGCGATATGGGCTGGCTGGAAGACGCGACCACGCCGGACGAGCTGAAAAATGCGGGTCTGAAAGAGAAAGGCCAACTGTCTGGCGTCATTAAATCCTCCGTAGGTTTCCTGGTCGTGCGTCTGGACGACATCACCGCGGCGAAAACCAAGCCGCTGGCTGAGGTTCGTGACGATATCGCGGCAAAAGTGAAGCAGGAAAAAGCGCTGGATGCCTACTATGCGCTGCAGCAGAAAGTGAGTGATGCTGCCAGCAACGACAACGAATCTCTGGCGGGTGCCGAGCAGGCGGCTGGGGTGAAAGCGGTTGAGACGGGCTGGTTTGGTCGTGACAACCTGCCGGAAGAGCTGAACTTCAAACCGGTTTCTGATGCCATCTTCAACGGTGGTCTGGTGGGTGAGAACGGCACGCCGGGCAGTAACTCAGACATCATTACCGTCGATGGCGATCGTGCGTTTGTGCTGCGCGTCAGCGAGCACAAGCCAGAAGCGGTCAAACCGCTGGCGGAAGTGAAGGATCAGGTCGTCGCTCAGGTTAAGCACAACAAAGCGGAACAGCAGGCGAAACTGGATGCTGAGAAGATTCTGGCCGATCTGAAAGCGGGTAAACAGGACGCGCTGAAAGCGGCTGGCCTGAGCTTCGGTGAAGCGAAAACGCTGAGCCGTACTGGTCAGGACCCTATCAGCCAGGCCGCGTTTGGCCTGACTCTGCCGGCGAAAGACAAGCCAAGCTTCGGCACCACTACCGATATGCAGGGTAACGTCGTTCTGCTGGCGCTGGATGAAGTGAAAGCCGGCACTCTGCCAGACGCGCAGAAGAAGGCGATGGTCCAGGGGATTACCCAGAACAATGCCCAGATTGCCTTCGAAGCCATGATGAGCAACTTGCGTAAAGAGGCCAAAATTAAGCTGGGCGATATCATTACTCAGCAGCAATAATTACGTATCTGCTCGCAGATTTTCGCAACGCTCTGCAATAACTAAAGGCCGCTTTCGCGGCCTTTTCCATTTCTGCACTCTGCTGTTTGTGCCTCTTTTATCGGGCGGCTATCGTGACGTGGCTGTCTACAAACAAGGAGATAACAGCATGAAATGTGGAATCAAAGCACTGTTTATTACGCTGGCTATTGCCACCACCGGGCTGAGCGCGGGCGCACTGGCGGCGACACCTGCCGCTAAACCACAGGCGGTACAGAGTAAGACCGACGCCGCAGCGCCGGGGCAGGGGCAAACCAAAGCGGCTGACGTTGGTAAAAACGTGGATGATGACGGTACGCGAGTCAGCATCAATTCGGCCTCTGCGGAAGAGCTGGCCCGCGTGATGAATGGCGTCGGGCTGAAAAAAGCGCAGGCCATCGTAAGCTATCGTGAAGAGTATGGTCCTTTCAAAACGGTCGACGATCTCAAGCAGGTTCCGGGCATGGGGAGCGCGCTGGTTGAGCGCAACCTCGCACACCTGACGTTGTAATCTCACAATTACTTGCACAGCGGCAAAATTTTGCCAGGATAAAGAGGTCATACCAGTTATGACCTCTCATCCTACAATAACAGTAAAGGCTATTGCGCTATGCAGACAAAAATAAAAGTACGCGGTTTTCACCTCGACGTTTACCAGCATGTGAACAATGCCCGCTACCTGGAGTTTCTTGAGGAAGCGCGCTGGGACGGGCTGGAAAACAGCGAAAGCTTTCAGTGGATGACCGCGCACAACATCGCGTTCGTGGTCGTCAATATCAATATCAACTACCGTCGCCCTGCCGTGTTGGGCGATGTGCTCACGGTGACCAGCCAGGTGCAGCAGATCAATGGCAAAAGCGGCGTGTTAAGCCAGGTGGTTACGCTCGATCCCGAAGGGCAGGTGGTGGCTGATGCGTTGATCACCTTTGTCTGTATCGATCTGAAAACGCAGAAAGCGCTGCCGCTGGAAGGGGAATTGCGCGAAAAGCTGGAACTGATGATCGTGTAACACAGGTTCAGGCTTACCCGTGCTGTCGACACCTGTTATGCGACAGCACGGTCAGGTCGCCCTATTTAAGCCCGGTTTTTTTCTGCATTGCGGCCATCACGCCGGCTTTATTGGCAAGATAGTGGTTCAGCCCGTTAGCGCGCAGATTACAGGCGGCGCACTGGCCGCAACCGTCGCCTTTAATGCCGTTGTAGCAGGTGAGGGTTTCGCCGCGAATCAGGTCCAGCTTGCCCCAGTAGTCGGCCAGCGCCCAGGTTTCGGCTTTATCCAGCCACATCAGCGGGGTTTCAAAGCGCGTCTCTTTCGCCATCCCCAGATTGACGGCGTGATTTAACGCCTTCACGAACTCATCACGACAGTCCGGGTAGCCGGAGAAGTCTGTTTCACACACGCCCGTGATCACCGCTTCGGCTTTTACCTGGTAGGCATAAATTGCCGTCAGGGTGAGGAACAGAATATTGCGGCCCGGCACGAAGGTATTCGGAATGCCGCTGGCATCGGGTTCGTAGTCCGGGACGGGAATACTGTCCCGGGTGAGGCTACTCACGGCCAGTTCATTTAACAGCGTAACGTCCAGCACCTTGTGCGCGCGTGCGCCCAGTTTCAGGGCCAGTTCACGGGCAACGTCGATCTCAGCGCGATGGCGCTGACCATAATCGAAAGTGACACAGTGAACCTCATCGTACTGATGAAGAGCCTGGACCAGGCAGGTAGTAGAGTCTTGTCCTCCGCTGAACACGACGACGGCACGTTTCATAAATCATCTCGACTGTTACGGTAAAAACGTTATGTTACCGTCTGCCTGTGGCGGCGACCAGCTTCTTCAAGATTTAGGGGCGGGCAGCCAGGCTTCGGTAAAATCAAACCAGCCGCGGGTGTTGAGGCGAATCCCATTCACGCCCGGCGGCGCGCTGATCTGGTACTGATAATTAAAGAGCGGCGTCAGCACTGCATTTTCCATTAATCGGCTAAAAATGGCCTTCAGGCCCGCGTGCCGATCCCGAGCTTCGGCCTGAGTCTGTACCGCATCCAGCGTGGCTTGCAAATGGGCGTACGCCGGTGCGCTTAACACGTGTGGCCAAAGCGTATCGCAGCGCAGCCACTGCTCAAGCGTATACGCTGGCGCTTCGCCAATCAGCCTGTCGCCCATCATGATGTCTGCTTCGGCAAGCTGCTGGCATCCGTCCCACGTCTTGGCGTCATGAAAGATGACGGTCAGCTCACACCCCTGTAGCGCCAGGTACGTCTTCAACTGGCTGGCCATGGTGTGAAGCTCAACGGGAAGATGGTAAACCAGCGTCAGTGCTTCAGGCAGGGCAACATCGGTTAAATCAGTCCATTCGGGGATTGTCCAGCCGGGAAGCAGTTCCCCGGTGGGGGTGATGAGCCCCTCGTTTAGCGGAAGCGTGTGGAGAAGCCTGGAGTGATGAATGATATTAATCAGCCGCTTTGCCTGGTTCTCACTCAGGCGTGCGCTCTGTTTTAGCGTGAGGTAACAGAAACCCAGGCTGGTGCTGCTGCTTACCAGCCGCAGACTTTCCAGCTCGTCGGCCTCACCAATCGCGATTTGCACCGGGTGACGGCAGCTGGTACCCAACCTGTGATCAAAAAGCTGGGGTGTGATCCAGTATTCGATGGCTTTGAGCAGCGGATGGCTCAGGTGGTACTGCTCATGGCTTTCAAGACGAACCAGGTCGGGTTCAAAGGCGACCAGCCGAAAGGGGCCGCTGCCAATCGTCGAATGGTCGGGATGCGCCAGACGGCTACAGTAGGTCGCCAGCCTGTGCGGCAGCCAGTAGTCCGGATGATACAGCGTAAACGTCAGGCACTGCGGATGCGTTGTTTCGATACAGAGGATGCTCTGAAACAGGGTGCGCAGGGCGGGAAGCGTCAACAGCGCGGTCAGGCTTCGCTGGAGATGCGCCGTTTCAATTTTATCGCCGTTATGCCAGTGCAGCGTGGAGCGAATGTAGAAATGCCAGCGCAGGCCATCATCCGACACATCCCAGTGATGCGCCAGATCGCCCGTAGGTTCACTGCTGTTGCCGTGAAATCGCGTCAAACCTGAGAAGACTTGCCCTGCCAGATGCTGCTCTGCCCGACCCGGTAAAAAGCCCGGCTGAAGCGGCTCCAGTGAGCGGTAGTAGGGGATGCGCAGCGTCGGCGTGTCGTTTTGCCACTGCCCACCCAAAAACGGGTGCAGCAGCGCAAGCAAATCTTCGGGAGCAAGCTGCGCCAGCTCGAGGGCGTTATGCTGCTGCCCGCTTTTTAGCGCTTCTTCCATCATCGTATTGCGCAGTGATTCCGGAGTGACGTGAAACGTCAGCGCACCGCGCCTTCCACGCCCGGATTGCGCGCGCCAGGTCAGCCAGCCCGCCTCCTGGGCCTGACGCAGCAGAGTACGGACATGTCGCTCGCTACAAAAGCAGCGGCTGGCAAGCTCATTTACGGTTACCTGCTGCGGCGCGCCAGCGGAAGGTTGCCACAGGCGTTGATACTGGTTAAGACGGTTAAGCTGGCGCATAAGAAACCCGGAACAATAATTCTCATCTATTCACTATTACTTCCGTATATCTCACACGATACTGATGCACAAGTTAACCGCATCACATTTCGGGAGTAATCATGGCTCGGCTCGCTGCATTTGATATGGACGGTACGCTGTTAATGCCGGATCACCGTTTAGGGGAGAAAACCCTGAACACGCTGAAGCGCCTGCACGAGCGTAATGTCACTCTGACGTTTGCCACCGGGCGTCATGTTCTGGAAATGCGCCATTTGCTGGGCGCGTTTGCCCTCGATGCCTTTCTGATCACCGGCAACGGGACGCGAATTCACTCTGTAGAAGGCGATGTGCTGTACCGACAGGATCTCAACCCGGAAGTGGCGGATATCGTGCTGCACAGTACCTGGGACACGCAGGCCAGCATCCACGTCTTTAACGATCGGGGCTGGTTTACCGGAAGCGACATCCCGGAATTATTGCACGCGCATGTGTATAGCGGTTTTAAATACCAGCTTATCGATCTGCGTCGGATCCCCGCCCATGCGGTGACCAAGATCTGCTTCTGCGGCGATCACGACGATCTCTGTCGCTTACGGATCCAACTGAATGAGGCGCTGGGCGACCGGGCGCACCTGACCTTCTCGGCGGTGGATTGCCTGGAAGTGCTGCCGGTGGGCTGCAACAAAGGTTCCGCTCTGGCGGTGCTGAGCGACCACCTGGGATTAACGCTGCAGGAGTGTATGGCGTTCGGTGACGCCATGAACGACCGCGAAATGCTGGGTAGCGTAGGTCGCGGTCTGATCATGGGGAATGCGATGGCGCAGCTGAAAGCAGAACTTCCCCATCTGCCGGTTATCGGTCACTGCCGTAATGAAGCAGTGTCCCATTTTTTGACGCATTGGCTGGACAATAACAACCTCCCATATTCCCCCGAATAGTGAGACCCTTCCAGCAAGCCAGACTTCGGTCTGGCTTTTTTTATTTCAGCAGTTGAGCAATCTGCGCCTTCCAGGGGGCGATATCACCGATGTTGGCCTGCACCCACTCCGCATTGTAGTAGGTCTCGAGATAACGCTCGCCGCTGTCGCACAGCAGCGTGACGATGGAACCGGTGCGTCCCGCTTCGCGCATACGTGCGGCAAGCTGCAGCGCGCCCCACATATTGGTGCCCGTCGAGGCGCCCACTTTGCGGCCCAGCTGCGTTTCCAGCCAGTGCGCCGTTGCCACGCTGGCGGCATCCGGCACGCGCATCATCTCGTCCACAACGTCGGGGATGAAAGAAGGCTCAACGCGCGGACGGCCAATCCCTTCAATTTTACTCCCCACCGGGCTGCGCAGACCGGCATCGCGGTTTTGCCAGTAGTCGAGGAACACGGAGTTCTGCGGGTCAACCACCATCAGCTGGGTATCGTAACCCTGACATCGGATATAGCGTCCGATCGTGGCTGACGTACCGCCGGTACCGGCGCTCATCACAATGTAGGACGGAACCGGATGCGGTTCGTGGGTCATCTGGCGGAAAATACTGTCGGCAATGTTGTTATTCCCGCGCCAGTCCGTCGCGCGCTCGGCGAAGGTGAACTGGTCCATATAGTGGCCGTTCAGCTCACGAGCCAGCATTTCAGAGGCGGCGTAGATTTCGCAGGCGCTTTCCACAAAGTGGCAGCGACCGCCGTAAAATTCGATCTGTTCGATTTTGCGTTTTGCGGTGCAGGAGGGCATCACCGCAATAAACGGCAGGCCCAGCAGGCGGGCGAAATAGGCTTCGGACACCGCCGTTGAACCGGAAGAGGATTCAATGATGGTGGTGCCTTCTTTAATCCAGCCGTTACATAAACCGTATAAAAACAGCGAGCGCGCCAGGCGATGCTTCAGGCTGCCGGTAGGATGGGTGCTTTCATCTTTCAGATAGAGCTGAATGCCGTCAAATCCCGGCAGGGAAAGGCGAATCAGGTGCGTATCCGCCGAGCGCTGATAGTCGGCATTGATTTCGCTGATCGCATGTTTAACCCAGGTGCTATTCATCGTCGTTATCCGTTTGTCATTTTGTGCCTAGCATAGCGAAAAGCACAGAAAAAATTGTTGCTATCTGGCCTTTAAAATAGAATTAAGGGAGAAAAATTTTCTCTGTGAGGTGGGTATGCTAGATAAAATTGACCGCAAGCTCCTTTCATTGCTGCAAAGTGACTGTACCCTCTCTTTGCAGGCGCTGGCAGATGCCGTTAATCTGACCACCACCCCGTGCTGGAAGCGGCTTAAGAAGCTGGAAGATGACGGTATTCTGCTGGGGCGCGTCGCGCTGTTAGATCCTGAAAAACTGGGGCTTGGGTTGACGGCATTTGTGCTGATAAAAACCCAGCATCACTGCAGCGAGTGGTATTGCCGCTTCGTTACCCAGGTGTCTGAGATGCCCGAAGTGCTCGGTTTCTGGCGTATGGCCGGCGAGTACGATTACCTGATGCGCGTCCAGGTGGCCGACATGAAGCGTTATGATGACTTCTACAAGCGGCTGGTGAACAGCGTGCCGGGGTTATCGGACGTCACCTCAAGCTTCGCTATGGAACAGATTAAATACACCACAGCATTACCCATTGAATAACTTCGTAAAATACCTTCAGGAACAAACCGCGTGCGATTATTTGCCCAATTAAGCTGGTACTTTCGTCGGGAGTGGCAACGCTACCTCGGTGCAGTCGCCCTGCTTATTATCATTGCTATCCTGCAGCTGATCCCGCCGAAAGTGGTGGGCTACGTCGTGGATGGCGTCACCGAACAGCATTACACCACCGCACGGGTGTTGATGTGGGTTGGCACGCTGGTGCTGACGGCGGTCATTGTTTATCTGCTGCGCTACGTCTGGCGTGTGCTGCTGTTTGGTGCGTCCTATCAGCTGGCCGTTGAGCTGCGTGAAGATTTTTATCGCCAGCTGAGTCGACAGCATCCCGAATTTTATCTGCGCCATCGCACCGGGGATCTTATCGCGCGCGCGACTAACGACGTCGATCGCGTGGTCTTTGCCGCCGGGGAAGGGGTGCTGACGCTGGTGGACTCGCTGGTAATGGGCTGCGCGGTGCTGATCGTCATGTCAACGCAGATCAGCTGGCAGCTGACCCTGCTGGCGCTGCTGCCGATGCCGCTCATGGCGCTGGCGATCAATCGCTATGGCGAACAACTGCACGAGCGCTTCAAGCTGGCGCAGGCGGCGTTTTCGTCGCTGAACGATCGCACCCAGGAGAGCATGACCAGCATCCGCATGATCAAAGCGTTTGGTCTGGAAGACCGGCAGTCCGCGCTGTTTGCCGCCGATGCGGCCGACACGGGGGCGAAAAACATGCGCGTCGCGCGTATTGACGCGCGATTTGATCCAACGATTTATATCGCAATCGGCATGGCAAATATGCTGGCGATTGGCGGCGGGAGCTGGATGGTGGTGCAGGGCACGCTCACCCTGGGCCAGTTGACCAGCTTTGCCATGTATCTGGGGCTGATGATCTGGCCGATGCTGGCGCTGGCCTGGATGTTTAACATCGTGGAGCGCGGCAGCGCCGCCTACAGCCGTATTCGCGCCATGCTGGCCGAAGCGCCGGTGGTCAATGACGGCAGCGAAGCGTTGCCGGAAGGACGCGGCGTCATGAAAGTCGACGTCCGCAAGTTTATCTATCCGCAAACGGAACATCCGGTACTGGAGAACGTCAGTTTTACCCTTCAGCCGGGCCAGATGCTCGGCATCTGCGGCCCGACGGGCTCCGGTAAAAGTACCGTACTCTCGCTGCTCCAGCGTCACTTTGACGTCACCGAGGGCGATATTCGCTTCCATGATATTCCATTGACCAGGCTGCTGCTGGATGAGTGGCGTGGTCGCCTGGCGGTCGTCAGCCAGACGCCGTTTCTTTTTTCTGACACCGTGGCGAACAACATCGCGCTTGGGTGCCCTGCGGCAACGCAGGAAGAGATCGAGCATGTGGCGCGTTTGGCCAGCGTGCATGATGACATTTTGCGCCTGCCGCAGGGCTACGAAACGGAAGTCGGGGAACGCGGCGTCATGCTGTCCGGCGGGCAAAAACAGCGTATCTCCATTGCCCGCGCCCTGCTGCTCAATGCGGAAATCCTGATTCTGGACGATGCGCTCTCCGCCGTGGACGGCCGTACCGAGCATCAGATCCTGCATAACCTGCGCCAGTGGGGCGACGGACGCACGATAATTATCAGTGCCCACCGTTTGTCAGCGCTTACCGAAGCCAGCGAAATTCTGGTCTTGCAGCACGGCCATATTGCCCAGCGCGGGCAGCATGACGCGCTTGCCGAGCAGCCGGGCTGGTATCGCGATATGTACCGCTATCAGCAGCTTGAGGCGGCGCTGGACGATGCGCCGGAGCAGGATGAGGAGGCCGCCAATGCGTAAGCTTGGAACGATGTGGCCGACGCTCAAACGTCTGCTGGCCTACGGCTCGCCGTGGCGTAAACCGCTCTCCGTTGCTGTGCTTTTACTCTGGATTGCGGCGATTGCCGAAGTGAGCGGACCGCTGCTCATCAGCTATTTCATCGACAATATGGTCGCCAAAAGCTACCTGCCGCTCGGGCTGGTGGCGGGGTTAGGCGTGGCCTACGTTGGGTTGCAGCTGGCGGCGGCAGGGCTGCACTATGCGCAGTCGCTGCTGTTTAACCGTGCCGCCGTGGGCGTGGTTCAGCAGTTGCGTACCGATGTGATGGACGCGGCGCTTCGCCAGCCGCTCAGCGAATTTGATACACAGCCGGTCGGGCAGGTGATTTCGCGCGTGACTAACGATACCGAGGTGATCCGCGATCTGTACGTCACCGTGGTGGCAACCGTGCTGCGCAGCGCGGCGCTGATTGGCGCGATGCTGGTGGCGATGTTCAGCCTCGACTGGCGCATGGCGCTGGTGGCGATAACGATCTTCCCGGCGGTGCTGATCGTCATGGTGATTTACCAGCGTTACAGCACGCCAATTGTGCGCCGGGTGCGCGCCTATCTGGCCGATATCAACGATGGCTTCAACGAAGTGATCAACGGCATGAGCGTCATCCAGCAGTTCCGCCAGCAGGCGCGCTTTGGCGAGCGCATGGGCGAAGCCAGCCGTTCGCACTATATGGCGCGTATGCAGACGCTGCGCCTGGACGGTTTCCTGCTGCGACCGCTGCTGAGCCTGTTCTCGGCGCTGGTGCTGTGCGGGCTGCTGATGCTCTTTGGCCTGAGCGCAAACGGTACGATTGAAGTGGGCGTGCTGTACGCTTTCATTAGCTATCTTGGACGCCTTAACGAGCCGCTGATCGAACTCACTACGCAGCAATCGATGCTGCAACAGGCGGTTGTCGCCGGTGAGCGCGTCTTTGAGCTGATGGACAGGCCGCGCCAGGCCTACGGCAATGACGAGCGACCTCTGCAAAGCGGGGCTATCACCTTTGATAACGTCTCATTTGCCTATCGCGAAGACCGTCTGGTGTTGCAGGACATTACGCTCGATGTGCCGTCGCGCGGTTTCGTCGCGCTGGTGGGCCACACCGGCAGCGGTAAAAGCACGCTCGCCAGCCTGCTGATGGGCTACTATCCGGTCACGCAAGGCGAAATCCGCCTCGACGGACGTCCGCTCGCGTCGCTCAGCCACACGGTGTTACGCAAAGGCGTTGCGATGGTGCAGCAGGATCCGGTCGTGCTGGCCGATACCTTCTACGCCAACGTAACCCTGGGACGGGACTATTCGGAGGCGCAGGTTTGGGCGGTACTGGAAACGGTGCAGCTGGCAGAGCTGGCGCGCGGGTTTAGCGACGGGATCAACACGAAGCTAGGCGAGCAGGGCAACAATCTCTCTGTGGGGCAAAAACAGCTCCTGGCGCTGGCGCGCGTCCTGATTGAAACGCCGCAGGTGCTGATTCTGGACGAAGCCACGGCCAGCATAGATTCTGGAACCGAGCAGGCGATTCAGCAGGCGCTGGCCGCAGTGCGCGACCACACGACGCTGGTGGTGATTGCTCACCGGCTCTCCACCATCGTCGACGCGGACACGATTCTGGTGCTGCATCGCGGACAGGCCGTGGAGCGCGGTACGCACCGCGAGCTGCTGGAAGCAAAAGGGCGCTACTGGCAGATGTACCAGCTGCAGCTGGCGGGCGAAGAGCTGGCCGCCAGTGTGCGTGATGAAGAGTCCCTTAGCGCCTGATGCACTAAAATGAGGCGCCGCGCTAACAGTCATTCCTGTTGGTGCAAAACTGAAACGCACCCTGCACCGGCATGGTGCGTTTTTTTTCACCGGTTCATTTATCAGAACCGCGTAACGCACATCGCGCCGCGATTCCCTCACGTTTTCATTTCTGGCACATCCCTTGCAATACCTTCCGCGTAAGCTGCGGCCATTACCGAATTCTGACTGGAGGGGATCTATGAAGCTGGTTACGGTTGTAATCAAACCATTCAAACTTGAAGACGTGCGTGAAGCATTGTCTTCAATGGGTATTCAGGGACTGACTGTCACCGAAGTGAAAGGCTTTGGTCGTCAGAAGGGTCATGCCGAGCTTTATCGCGGGGCGGAATACAGCGTTAACTTTCTGCCAAAAGTAAAAATTGATGTCGCGATTGCTGACGATCAGCTTGATGAAGTCATTGATGTCATTAGCAAAGCGGCCTACACCGGCAAAATTGGCGACGGCAAAATTTTCGTTGCCGAACTGCAGCGCGTCATTCGCATCCGTACCGGCGAATCTGACGAAGCGGCACTGTAATTAACGCCTGGCACACAGTGATAGGGATCGAGAAAATGAAGATAGCAACACTTAAAACGGGTCTGGGTTCGCTGGCGCTGCTGCCGGGCCTGGCGCTGGCTGCTGCCCCTGCGGTGGCCGACAAAGCCGATAACGCCTTTATGATGATCAGCACCGCGCTGGTGCTGTTTATGTCCATTCCGGGCATTGCGCTGTTCTACGGCGGTCTGATCCGTGGCAAAAACGTTCTCTCCATGCTGACGCAGGTTGCCGTGACGTTTGCACTGGTCTGCGTGCTTTGGGTGGTTTACGGTTACTCTCTGGCGTTCGGCACGGGTAACGCGTTCTTTGGTAACTTCGACTGGGTGATGCTGAAAAACATTGAACTGACCGCGCTGATGGGCAGCTTCTATCAGTATATTCACGTGGCGTTCCAGGGCTCGTTCGCCTGCATTACCGTCGGGCTGATTGTGGGCGCGCTCGCCGAGCGCATTCGTTTCTCTGCGGTCCTGATCTTCGTGGTGGTCTGGCTGACGCTCTCCTATGTGCCGATTGCGCACATGGTCTGGGGCGGTGGTCTGCTGGCCACGCACGGCGCGCTGGACTTCGCGGGCGGTACCGTTGTCCACATTAACGCCGCGGTCGCGGGTCTGGTGGGCGCTTATCTGATTGGCAAACGCGTGGGCTTCGGTAAAGAGGCGTTCAAACCGCACAACCTGCCGATGGTCTTTACCGGTACTGCGATCCTCTACTTTGGCTGGTTTGGCTTCAACGCCGGCTCAGCAAGTGCGGCCAACGAAATCGCCGCGCTGGCCTTCGTGAACACCGTTGTAGCCACGGCGGGTGCAATCCTCTCCTGGGTGTTTGGCGAGTGGGCGGTACGCGGGAAACCTTCTCTGCTGGGTGCCTGTTCAGGTGCGATTGCCGGTCTGGTTGGTATCACCCCTGCGTGTGGTTATGTCGGTGTCGGCGGTGCGCTGCTGGTCGGCCTGGTGTCCGGTCTGGCGGGTCTGTGGGGCGTGACCGCACTGAAACGCGTGCTGCGCGTGGATGACCCTTGCGATGTGTTCGGCGTGCACGGCGTGTGCGGGATTGTCGGCTGTATCATGACCGGTATCTTCGCGGCGAAATCGCTCGGTGGCGTGGGCTACGCAGAAGGCGTCACTATGGTTCATCAGGTGCTGGTGCAGCTGGAAAGTATCGCTATCACCGTGGTGTGGTCTGCGGTCGTCGCTTTCATCGGCTACAAGCTGGCGGACATGACGGTCGGTCTGCGCGTACCGGAAGAGCAGGAGCGCGAAGGTCTGGATGTGAACAGCCACGGCGAGAATGCGTATAACGCATGATCTGAGTGTCTTGCCGGGTGGCGGCTTCGCCTTACCCGGCCTACAACAGCACAAAACGTAGGCCCGGTAAGCGTCGCGCCACCGGGCTTTTTACATCAACCTCTGTTACGCATCACCCCTTCCTGCACCGTTGAAGCGACCAGCACGCCGTCCTGAGTATAAAACTCCCCACGCACAAACCCGCGGGCGCTGGATGCCGACGTACTCTCCACGCTGTAGAGCAGCCACTCGTTCATGTTGAAGGGACGGTGGAACCACATCGAGTGATCGATCGTCGCGACCTGCATCCCTTTTTCGAGGAAGCCGACGCCGTGCGGCTGCAGCGCCACCGGCAGGAAGTTGAAGTCAGACGCATAGCCCAGCAGATACTGATGGACGCGGAAATCTTCCGGCACGGTGCCGTTGGCGCGGATCCACACCTGGCGCTTTGGCTCGGCGGTGTGGCCTTTCATCGGGTTGTGGAACTCGACGGGGCGGATCTCAAGCGGCTTATCGCAGAGAAACTTCTCTTTAACCTGCGGCGGCAGCAGATGCGCCAATGCGCGAGCGATATCCGTTTCCGATTTAAGATCGTCCGGCGAGGGGGCAGGGGGCATGACCTTCTGATGCTCGTAGCCCGGCTCTGGCGCCTGGAAAGAGGCGGTCATGTAAAAGATCGGCTTACCGTTCTGAATGGCCGCGACGCGGCGCGCGCTGAAGCTGTTGCCGTCTCGCAGAACTTCAACGTCATACACGATGGGTTTCGCGCTATCGCCAGGGCGTAAAAAGTAGCTGTGGAATGAATGCACCAGACGGTCTGCCGGGACAGTCTCCTTTGCAGCGTACAGCGCTTGTCCAACGACTTGCCCCCCGAAGACCTGGCGTAAGCCTAAATCTTCGCTCTGTCCGCGAAAGAGTCCTTCCTCAATTTTTTCCAGATTCAGTAATGTCAGCAGATTGTTCAGTGCCTGACTCATAGTTGTCCTCAATAAACGCCGTAGCGAAAGATAGGCAGAGTATAACGCAGAAATGAAAGTGGTCCGATGGGTAGAATAATCTGAATATCGGGATGATTTCAGGCATTAATCAGTGAGTTGTGCCACACTTAAAAACGTTATGTGATTGAAACGACATCGGATGGGATCGATCCCGCTGGTGCATTGATGATAAGGAGACTTCAATGAAACTCGTGCCTATGCTAAGTGGTGTAGCGATTGCGGTGGCGTTGTCCGCCTGTGCCGGTAAGAGCGCCCAGGTGCCAGTGCCAGCAGCTGACCCGAACGGGATTAATACCCTTTCGCAGCAGTCCATTCAGCAGCCTAACGTTTCCGGTACCATCTGGATTAAACAGAAAGTTGCGTTGCCGCCGGATGCGGTATTAACGGTGACGCTTTCTGATGCTTCCCTGGCCGACGCGCCGTCGAAAGTCGTGGCCCAGCGTGCCGTCCGTACTGAAGGCAAGCAGGCGCCGTTTAGCTTCGTGTTGCCGTATAACCCGTCGGACGTGCAGCCTAATGCCCGTATTCTGCTGAGCGCAGCGGTCACCATCAACGGTAAGCTGGTGTTTATCACCGATACGGTCCAGGAAGCGATTAACAACGGTGGAACCAAAATCGACCTGAACCTGGTGCCAGTACAGCAGACCGAAGTGCCGGTCGCACCGCAAACCAATCAGCCGTCTCTGCCAACCCCACCGACGCAGATGTAATAGGGTTATTCCCCTCTCCTTCGGGAGAGGGGTCAGTACACCCACCGGTACTTCTGCAAATCGATCTGACCCGACCCTGACACCTGCACCCCTTCTGAAAGTAACGCCTGACGCTGACGCTGGAGATCCGGCCCGGTGAGTGAGATGGCGCCATGACGGTTCACCACCCGATGCCAGGGCAACGTACTGCCTTCCGGCAGCCGTTTCAGGACGCCTCCAACCTGTCGCGCCGCGCGCGGGGAACCGGCCAGGCGCGCGACATCACCATAGGTGGTGACATAGCCTTCCGGGATTGAAGCCACGATTTGCCATACGCGCTGTGGAAAAGAGTCCTGCTCGTCCATACCTTCACCTGCGGGGAGTTTCTGGAGAGCCATGGTAAACGAAGATCGCCCTGATTGCTGCGCCTGTTTGCGCAAGAAACCAGCATCCGGTTCCTGGCGGCTTGCAATTGGGCCTTCGCACAGGGATAATGCGCCAGCGCGTTGGTTATCAACGCTCTCAATGGGGGCTCTGTTGGTTCTCCCGCAACGCTACTCTGTTCACCAGGTCAGGTCCGGAAGGAAGCAGCCAGGGCAGACGACGTGTGTGCCGGGATGTAGCTGGCAGGGCCCCCACCCATTTCTGAGCCTCTGCGTTCTTCCCTGATTTTTGTCTCTTCCCTGACGTTATTCCCTAATAAGATTATGCCTATAGCATGTAATATATATTTCATCGCGCTGAAATATTAATGTCATAAACTTGTAATAATAGTCGGGCATTTTATCCTTGGCCGTCTATTTTCTGGCAAAACTCAAAAAAATATATATCTGGATAACATTGTTAACTTCGTGTATTAAATAAAGTACTTATTCCGAAGGGAAGTGATAAACATGGCTACAGCGGTATTAAACGTTAAGATTGATGACGCGCTAAAAGAAAGGCTTCGCCACTATGCGGAAGTGAATAACGAGAATTTAAGCGTGACGACAGAGAAACTGCTGCTGCTGGCGTTCGAGGCAGTAGAAGAGGCGGGAGTATCGGAAGAGGATATTGATAATCAGCATACGGAAGAAGAGAATGTTTCTCCATTTACTCCTAAAGAAATCAAGGCTCTACGTAAACTTCTGAAGAAGAGAAAATGAAACAACAACTGTCAACTGCCAGTGACTACAAAGAGGCCTGCGATTTGTTGCGTTCAGGCTACGTGAAGCATGTACGTCTTGGCTGGAATGTCGGAAGTGATGAGTTCTTTCGTATTGCGTCTGACTGGTGTGATACTGGCGCAAAAATAAAGAAAGACGGTGAAAACTTCGTTATTTCACTGAAAGGGTTTCCTATTCCTGCTCAGCATTAATTCCGGACTGGTGAAAACTGCTGACTGTATCCATGACAGTTAGCAGTTTTTATTTTTTATGATCGGCTTCAAACTTTTTGCTATTAAATCACGCAGCGTTTAACGGCTGGCACGTTTTTATTCAGGGCGAGCCATAACGGTTTAATCCTCAGCAGCGCCTGTTCAAGCTCTGTCGGCTCGAGCGAGAAGGGCATCCGCAAATAGCGGTCAAACGCACCCGATAAACCAAACCGCGTACCGGTCCCCAGATTTATCCCCAGAATCTCAGCCCGCGCGGCAAGCTGCGTCGCCAGCATGCCGGGAAGCTCAATCCAGTATGAGAGCCCGCCCTCTGCTTCATGGAATGTCCACTCCGGGAAATGTTCACGCAGCAGTTCACCGCATCGATCGCGTCGTTCCGCCAGCATTTTGCGGCGTGCGGGTAGAAACGTCTCGCTGTTGTTGATGAGCCACAGCGCCGCCAGCTGTTCCAGCAGCGGCGAGCCTAAATCCAGCGTATCGCGCGTCTGGGCAAGCGTGGCGATCGTGCGCGAGGACGCGCGGATCCAGCCGAGACGCAGCCCGCCCCAGAAGCTTTTTCCGGCAGAACCTAAGGTGATGACGGTGGCCTGCGGGTTAAAGGAGGCCAGCGGGGGCGGAGGAGGGGCGTCAAACCAGAGATCCACCATCGTTTCATCCACCACCAGCGTCGTACGGGTTTGCGCAGCAATGTCGGTAATGGCCTGACGGGTCGCGACATCCATGCAGCGCCCGGTGGGGTTATGAAAATCAGGCATCAGGTACGCCAGGCGCGGCGCGGTCTGGGCAAGCGTGGCGGCGAAGCCGTCCGTATCCCAGCCCGTTTCCGGCAGCGACACCCCCACGGGCCGACACTGCGCGCCCTGAATGGCGGCAATCGCCAGCGGATAGGTGGGATGATCGACCACGACGCGATCTCCCGGCCCGGTCATCATCCGCAGGACCAGCGCGAAGCCGCTGACGGCGCCATTGACCACCATTACTTCGTCCGCGCGGGTGGGAAGGCCCCGCGCGGTGTAGCGCGCAGCGATGGCCTCCCGCAGCGTCGGCAGCCCTAGCTGATCGTAACCCGTCAGCGCGAGGTGCTGCGTAATGGCCGTGAGCGCGTGGGTATACGCCTGGTGGATTTCCGGCCCGGCATTGAGGGCGGCAGTAGAGAGATCCAGTTCGGCACTCGCCGCGGAAAGCGTGGGAACGGCGCGCGTATCCGGGAGGATCACGCGTGACCCGCTGCCGTGGCGGCTTTCAAGATATCCCTCCTCGCGTAGATGGGCGAGGGCGCTGCTGATGGTGGCCCGGCTCACGTCCAGCGCCGTGGCCAGCTCGCGCTCCCCCGGTAGCCGTGTATTCAATGCCAGACGTCCGTCAAGGATTAACAGGCGCAGCGCATCGGCCAGCTGCCGCCAGAGCGGCGTGCGGGATGAGGTTTGCTGCCAGTGGCCTAAAAGGCGTACCAGCGACTGGCTTCCGAAGCGACGTGACGACATATGCAGTCCACTATTTGAAAACTGGACGTTAATCATAGTGCCATTTTAGGCCAGGATGAAAGCCTGGTTCACTGGAGAAGATAAAAATGGTACGTCGTCTGCTACAACTCTATGTCGGTTTAGGACTGTATGGCCTGTCCACCGCGATGTTTATTCGTTCCGATTTGGGTGTCGATCCCTGGGATGTTTTTCACCTTGGGGTGGGGATACAGCTGGGGATGACTATCGGAACGGTGATCATTTTAACCGGTGCTGCGGTGCTGCTGCTGTGGATCCCCCTGCGCCAGATGCCGGGCCTGGGCACCATCAGCAACGTGATTTGTATCGGTCTGGCGGCGGATGCCAGCATGGCGCTGATCCCGGAACTGGACTCGTTACCTGTGCGCATCGCTTTCCTGGTGTCGGGTATCGTGATGAACGCAATTGCGACCAGCATGTACATCGGCGCCGGTTTTGGGCCAGGCCCGCGCGACGGCCTGATGACCGGCATTCATGCCCGGCTGGGATGGTCCATTCGCAGCGTGCGTACCTCCATTGAGGTGTCCGTCCTGCTGATTGGGTGCGTGCTTGGCGGCACGTTTGGGGTGGGAACGGTAGTGTACGCCCTGACCATTGGCCCACTTATCCAGCTCTGTCTGCCCTGGTTCCGCCAGAAGCCGAGCGTTGCTGAAATCGCGCAGCCGGAGCGGGTTGTTTAATTTTGCGAAGCGCTCACATGTTTTAACGGCGTCGCTGTGCCACAATAATGGGCCCCGACTCACGCGATGCCACAATGCATGAAAGCTATCACTCTCTATGATGTCGCCCTCCTTGCGGGGGTTTCTTATCAGACCGTCTCTCGCGTCATTAACGACGCGGAGCATGTCTCTGTCCGTACCCGGGAAAAGGTTCAGCAGGCGATGGCGGAGCTGCACTACGTGCCTAACCTGCGGGCACAGCAGCTGGCGGGTAAACGCACCCGCACGCTGGGACTCATCACCACCGATCTGGCCCTGCATGCGCCCTCGCAGATTGTGTCGGCGGTAAAATCCCGCGCGGCGGAACAGGGGGCGAGCGTCCTTATCTCCATGGTGGAGCAACCGCAGCAGTGTCAGGCCGCGCTACAGGCGCTGCTGGCACAGCGGGTGGACGCGCTGCTGGTGAATGTTCCGCTTGATGATGAACACGCCGAACAGCTGAGGGCGCTGGCGTCGCCCGTACCGGTGCTTTTTCTTGATGTCTCGCCTTCAGCACAGGTAAACAGCCTCGTGTTTAACGCCGGGCAGGGCGCGCATCTGGGCGTTGAGCATCTGCTTTCGCTGAGGCATCAGCATATTGCTCTGCTGAGCGGGCCGGAAAGCTCGGTCTCTGCTCGGGCGCGTCTGGCGGGGTGGAAAGCGGCTCTGGCCCGCGCGGGGCATGACGCCGCTGCGGTGGCCTACGGAGACTGGAGCGCGGCCAGCGGTTATGAGAAAGGACATGTGCTGCTGTCGGGTACCGCATTGCCGGATGCCATTCTGGTGGCGAACGATCAAATGGCGCTGGGGGTAATGCGCGCCTGTGCTGAAAAGGGGATCGCGATCCCGGGCCAGATGTCGGTGGTCGGGTTCGACGATACGGCTGACAGCGCCTGGTTTTCCCCGCCGCTGACGACCATTCGCCAGGCATTTCGCGAGGCGGGCGAGCGCAGCGTGGAGTGGCTGCTGGCCCCCACCGAAGGCGAGACGTGCTGGCAGGTTCAGCTGCCGGTGGCGCTGGTTACCCGCCATTCCAGCGCGCGTCGTGCGCCGCAGCAGGCCGAACGCGAGGATCTGGCGCAGCAGCTCAGAAGCCTGGCTCTCCTGGCCGAGCAGCTTGTCCGCAAATAAGACTTTTGTGATCGGACTCGCTAGCCTGCGATTGAATGCTTTACCGTCGCAGAATGCCAGGGCATGTTAACCAAAATTGTGAGCGCTTCGCAAAGAGGTTACTATGTCCAACACATCCTCGCTGACCCTCAGCGACATCCTGGCCCGTCGGGACTGGGAAAACCCCGGCGTTACCCAGTGGAACCGCCTGCCCGCACACGCGCCGTTAGACAGCTGGCGTAATGAATCTTCCGCCAGGGATGACGCTGGCTCCCTCAGCAGGCGCTCCCTCAACGGAATCTGGCGGTTTAGCTACTTTTCTGCTCCCGAGCGGGTTCCTGAGGCATGGGTCAGCGAAGATTGCGCGGATGCCGTCGCGATGCCCGTGCCGTCGAACTGGCAGATGCAGGGGTTCGACACGCCTATCTACACCAATGTCACCTATCCCATCCCCGTTAACCCACCTTTTGTGCCGCAGGAAAACCCGACAGGTTGTTACTCGCTCACATTTGACGTTGATGACGCCTGGCTTCAGCGTGGGCAAACCCGAATTATTTTTGACGGCGTGAACTCGGCGTTCCATCTGTGGTGCAACGGGCAGTGGATAGGCTATTCCCAGGACAGTCGATTGCCCGCCGAGTTTGACCTCTCGGCGGCATTACGCCCCGGGCAGAACCGCCTGGCGGTCATGGTCTTGCGCTGGTGCGACGGCAGCTATCTGGAAGATCAGGACATGTGGCGCATGAGCGGCATTTTCCGCGATGTCTCCCTGCTGCATAAGCCGGAGACGCACATTGCGGATTATCACGTGGTCACCGATCTGAATGCGGAGCTGGACCGCGCGGTGCTGAAAGTCGACGTCGCGCTGGCAGGCGCAGACTACCCGGAATGCGAGGTGGCGATCACGCTGTGGCGCAACGGTGAGCGGTGTGGCAGTACTACCCAACGGCCCGGATCTGCCATTGTGGACGAGCGCGGCAACTGGGCCGAGCGGTTAACGGCGGCGATCCCGGTTACAGCCCCGGCGTTATGGAGTGCAGAAACCCCGGAACTCTATCGTCTGACGATCGCGCTTTTGGATGCGCAGGGCAACGTGCTGGAGACGGAAGCCTGCGATGTCGGCTTCCGCCGGATTGAAATCAGCAACGGCCTGCTGAAGCTCAACGGTAAACCGCTGCTGATCCGCGGGGTTAACCGGCACGAGCATCACCCGGAAAACGGCCAGGTGATGGACGAAGCGACGATGCGCCGCGATATCGAGATCATGAAGCAGCACAACTTCAACGCCGTTCGCTGCTCGCACTACCCGAACCATCCGCAGTGGTACCGGCTTTGCGATCGCTACGGGCTGTACGTCGTTGACGAGGCCAATATCGAAACCCATGGCATGGTGCCGATGAGCCGCCTTGCTGACGATCCGCGCTGGCTGCCCGCCATGAGCGAGCGCGTGACCCGCATGGTGCAGCGCGATCGTCATCATCCCTCAATTATCATCTGGTCGCTGGGCAATGAGTCCGGGCACGGCGCAAACCACGACGCACTGTACCGCTGGGTGAAATCCACGGATCCGACGCGTCCGGTGCAGTATGAAGGCGGCGGCGCGAACACGGCGGCGACCGATATTGTCTGTCCGATGTATGCCCGGGTCGATCAGGATCAACCCTTCCCGGCGGTGCCTAAATGGTCAATCAAGAAATGGATCGGCATGCCGGATGAAACGCGTCCGCTGATCCTCTGCGAATACGCCCACGCGATGGGAAACAGCTTCGGCGGATTCGCGAAATACTGGCAGGCGTTTCGCAGCCATCCTCGCCTGCAGGGGGGATTTGTCTGGGACTGGGTCGATCAGGCATTAACGAAGAAAGACGAAAATGGCAACGCGTTCTGGGCGTACGGCGGGGACTTTGGCGATAAGCCAAACGATCGGCAGTTCTGCCTCAACGGCCTGGTCTTCCCCGATCGCACGCCGCACCCGGCGCTGTTCGAGGCGCAGCGCGCGCAGCAGTTCTTCACCTTTACGCGGGTCAGCACCTCTCCGCTGGTGATTGAGGTGCAAAGCGGGTACCTGTTCCGCCATACCGATAACGAAGTGCTGAGCTGGACGGTTGCCCGGGATGGGAAGGTACTGGCTTCGGGCGAGGTGACGCTGGCGATAGCCCCTGAAGGCGTTCAGCGTCTGGAGATCGCTCTGCCGGAATTGAAAGCCGAGCCGGGGGAAGTCTGGCTGAATGTTGAAGTGCGCCAGCCGCGGGCAACGCCGTGGTCACCGGCTGACCATCGCTGCGCGTGGGAGCAGTGGCTGCTTCTGTCTCCGCTGTTTGTCGCACCGCCAGCCTCTGCGGGCGAGCCGCCGGTTTTGACGCAAAACGACCGCATCCTTGAGATCGCGCATGGTCAACAGCGCTGGCAGTTCGATCGCGCAACCGGAAACCTGGCTCAATGGTGGCGAAATGGCGTGGAAACGCTGATATCGCCTCTGACGGATAACGTCAGCCGTGCGCCGCTGGACAATGATATTGGGGTGAGTGAAGCGACGAAGATCGATCCGAATGCCTGGGTTGAGCGCTGGAAAGCGGCGGGCATGTACGATCTTACCCCGCGCGTGCTGCACTGTGAGGCAGCGCAGCACGCAGACGAGGTGGTGGTCACAACCCAGCACGTCCTTGCGTATCGCGGCAACGCGCTGTTTCTGAGTCGTAAAACCTGGCGGGTGGACGATCGGGGAGTACTCCACGGCGACATTCAGGTGGATATTGCGTCTGATATCCCGGAACCCGCGCGCGTTGGCCTGAGCGTTCATCTCGCCGAAACGCCGGAAAACGTGTCCTGGCTGGGGCTGGGGCCGCATGAAAACTATCCGGACAGAAAGCTGGCGGCACAGCAGGGGCGCTGGACATTACCCCTGGCGGAGATGCATACGCCGTATATCTTCCCGACGGAAAATGGTTTGCGCTGTGATACGCGGGAGCTGGCGCTGGGAACGCATCAGCTGAACGGTCGGTTCCATTTCTCGGTGAGCCGCTACGGCCAGCAGCAGCTGCGGGAGACAACCCATTACCATCTGCTGCGCGAAGAGCCGGGATGCTGGCTCAATTTCGATGCGTTCCATATGGGCGTGGGCGGCGACGACTCCTGGAGCCCCAGCGTCTCGCCGGAATTCCTCCTGCAGACACGCCAGCTTCGCTATACCTTCAGCTGGCAGCAGAACCCTTAACTGACCCTGGAGATGCGGCCACAGAGTGTGGCCGCAGGCTTACGCCAGAATGCCGCTCAGGCCATGCAGGCTCATATAAATCCCTACCACGGTAATCAGCGCAGCGGAGATCCACGGTGCTTTACGGGAGAATTCGCTAAACCCGGGCCAGCGTTTGGTCGCGTGCTTGAGGCTCAAGGCGGCAATCGCGCCGGAAGCGACAAGCGTTAACGCCAGACCAATGCTAAAGCTGAACACCAGCGTTGCGCCGAGGGCGAAATGCTTCAGCTGCAGGCAGATCAGCAGAACGGTAATGGACGCCGGGCAGGGGATAAGCCCGCCGGTCAGGCCAAACATCACGATCTGTCCGGTGGTGACGTTTTGGCCGCTGAAGCGCCGGTTAATATCCTGCGCATGCGCGCGCTGGTGGGCGTCCTGCCACTCTTCTTCAACCAGCGGGTGTTCGTGGTGGTGATGTTCATGATGATGGTCATGGTCATGGTCATGGTGGTGGTGATGATCATGGTCGTGATGATGATCGTGTGGCTGGCTCTCTTTCCAGGTTCGCCACGCCATCCACAGGGCGATCGCAACGATCAATACCCCTGAGATCAGCTGGAACCAGGGTTCAGACGTATGCGCATCCCATCCCCGACCAAACCATAAACCCGCCATGGCGATAATCCAGACTACTGCCGTATGCGAAAGCGTGGCTGCCAGGCCGAGCAGGACCGCCTGTTTCAGCGTGCCGCGGATAGCCACGATAAAGGCGGCCATCATGGTTTTTGAGTGACCCGGCTCCAGGCCATGTAGTGCACCGAGCAGGATAGCGCTGGGAACAAACAGCCAGGCATTACCCTGCTGCAGGAGTGAGGCGAAATCGTTCATTGAAATTTCCGGAGTGGAAGCGTGCGCAAATAGTACTCCCCCCCAGTAGCTTAATACTACCCCCCAGTAGAAAAATACTCAGGGGGAGTAGAGCGTGATATGCTCTAAAAGCCAACACTGAGGGAGACAGAGATGTCACATACCGTTCGCGACAAGAAGATGTTACTGACTCGCCTGAAGAAAATTCAGGGGCAGAGCACCGCGCTCGAAAAAATGCTCAACAGCGAACACGAATGCGCCGAGGTGTTACAGCAGCTGGCGGCGATCCGTGGAGCGGTCAACGGCATGATGATGCAGGTGATTGAAGGGCACCTTACCGATCACGTGGTGAAAGAGCCCGAAGAGGCGCAGCGTGAAGCCGATCTTGGCGTGGTGCTGCAGGTGATGAAATCCTACCTTAAGTAGCGTGCGTGCCGAGGTTATTCTCTGCCCAAAGAATAAATTCCGTCTTTGGTAGCGCTTTGCTGTAGTACCAGCCCTGTCCGTACTGCACGCCGTGCTGGTGCAGCCAGGCGAGCTGCCCGGCGGTCTCGACCCCTTCCGCCACCATCGCCAGCTTCAGCGACTTCGCCATTTCAATAATGTGCGGCGTCACGTTTTTATACTCCAGCGCATCCACGAACGATTTATCAATTTTTAGCGTGTCGACATCCAGATCCTGCAGATAGCTCAGGCTGGAATAGCCGGTACCAAAATCATCAATATAGACAGGGTGCCCCGAACGGCGGAATGCGGAGATAGCCGGCGCGCTGATTTTGGGATCGGCAAAGCCGCGCTCGGTGACCTCAAGGGCGATTTGGCCTGGGTGGACCTTCCATTTGTTCAGCAAGTGACTCAGCAGCGGCGGCAGCGTGCCGGAGGTCAAATCTGCGGGCGCGAGGTTGATGGAGATATGCTGATCGGGGTGAAGATGCAGCCAGCTGCCCATATCCTCGAACACCTTTTCGATAACGAGCTGCGTCAGCTGGGAGATAAGCCCGGTTTGCTCAGCAAGGGGAATAAAAATATCAGGTGAGAGGCTGCTTCCGTCCGGCTGCGGCCAGCGCGTCAGCGCCTCTGCGCCGACAATTTTTCCGCTACAGAGCGCCACGATGGGCTGATAGTGAACCACAAAATCGCGGCTGTTAATGGCATCAAGCAGGCGGTTGCGCGGCGACTGGATGCGACGCAGTATCCGCAGGACAAAGAGCGCGGCAAGCAGGCTTATCAGGATGCCGAAGGGCAGCCACAAAAGCAGCTGCCGGTGCCAGGTTTCAGCCAGCGGTTTGAGCGTAGCCCATGCAACGACGGTAAACCCCAGTTCAGGGACGGGCTTCATAACGTACATTGAACCGTCGTACTGTATGCTGGTCATCTCCTGACCCATGATCATGTCACGGATATGCGGATCGAGCGTATTGCTGCTGGCAAAGATGCGGCGTGTGGTATTTCCTACCAGGGCAGCATCAATCGCTATCTCGCCGAAGGGGATCACATCCACAAGCGAGGCCGGATCGACCAGAACAAGATAGTGACCTTGCCCCAGTACGGCCATGTAGCGATGAAACCCCAGATCGTTTTGCGTGGTCAGCCATGCGCTGTAACCATCTTCGGTAACGCGCATCGGCGGGGGGAAAGGGGCGGCATGGCTGGTTTGTTCAAGAGAGGAGCAGAGTGGCCTGAGGTTGTCGATATAAATCACTTCCTGCACATATCGCCACGAGAAAGCGACCCGTCGCATCTCCCTTAACTGCAGGGGGCTGCACGGCACGCCCTCCAAGGCCTGCAGATGATTGAGCGCTTCCTTCGCCTGATCCACGACCTTGTCGGTACGTATCAGCACGCGTGAGGCATAGTTATCCAGCGCATCGACAAATTTATCTTCCGCCTGACGATGAGCCAGCCAGATGCTCAGGCAAATGGGGACCAGCACGGAAAAGATAAGTATGCCAGTCACCAGACTGACCAGATGTCGGGTTTTCATGCTGTCGTTTCCTTCCTCGTATACCCGTTCCTGAGCACTGAGTTCCCTGCCTGAAGAGAAAGATTTTACCGCGAAATGATATAGTTATAGCACGTGGGTGGCGTGGTTTTCATTTTATCTCAGGTAAACCAGAAAATATCGTCAGAAGGAAGGGGTTGTTTTTTTAACCTGGCCTGGATATTATTTTGTTATGTTATAACAAAACATAAGGGATTTACGATGAAACCAAACATCCATCCAGCGTATCGCACCGTGGTATTCCACGACACCAGCGCGAATGAATACTTCAAAGTCGGCTCAACCATTAAGACCGACCGCGAAATTGAACTCGACGGTGAAACGTATCCATACATCACCATCGAGGTTTCTTCAAAATCGCACCCGTTTTATACCGGTAAGCAGAAAACGTTCTCCACGGACGGCAGCGCAGCGCGCTTCCGCAAGCGTTTTGGCGGTTTTCTCAATGCGAAGCGGGGCTAACCATGCAGGTACTTAACTCATTGCGCAGTGCAAAACAGCGTCACCCGGATTGCCAGATAGTCAAACGCAAGGGACGCCTGTACGTGATTTGTAAATCCAATCCGCGCTTTAAGGCGGTGCAGGGCCGTAAAAAAAGACGCTAAACGCGCGTTTCTCGCCAGCTTTCCAGGGATCTTTTCTGTTTGCCATCGGCAGTAAAATTGTCGGTGGCAAGCCAGCTTTCAAAGGCGTTTGCCAGCGCCGGCCACTCTTTGTCGAGAATCGAAAACCAGTCGGTATTCCGGTTATGACCTTTTATGACCAGCGCCTGACGAAAACGCCCCTCAAACTGAAAACCCAGACGCAGTGCCGCTTTGCGGGAAGGCTCGTTCAAACTATTGCACTTCCACTCATAACGCCGGTAGCCCAGGGTATCGAACACATACCGCATCAGCAGATATTGCGCCTCTGTTGACATGGGCGTGCGGCTTAAAAGAGGCGAGAAGTGAACGTGCCCCACCTCCACAACCCCGTTTTTAGGATCGATCCGCATCAGGGACAGCGTCCCAACGGGGGACTGAGTCCGGTTATCCATCACGGTAAAGTGGATGGGATCGGATAACTCACTTACGCTCGCCACCCATTCGGCAAACTCCTCTGCGGTGGCATCGGGTTCACGCAGTAGCCACGTCCAGCTGCGCGTATCTTCAGCCAGGGAATAGGCGGAAAACAGCGCGTTGGCATGCTCCACGCGCAGCGGTTCAAGCCGACAAAAGCGTCCCTGAAGCACGACCCGGGACGGGTGCTGACGAGGCTGCCAGTCGCTAAGCGCTTCGCCTACGGGCTGTCCGAACTGATTGAATGTCTTCATCTTAATTTCCGTGACGTTGAAAAGAGTTCCAGACTAGTGAATTGCTGGTTCCTTAAAAAGAACCACTGAGCTATGTTTTGATGGTGCCACGAGGAGGCGAGATGAATATACCGGGTGATGAATTTTATACCTTGCTCAATGCTGCCCTGCAAAAACGTGGGAAAGAGACGCGCCAACGCGCGCTTTATCTTGCGTTACGGGAGGCCATACTGTGCGGAAGGCTACTGTCCGGCAGCCAGCTTCCCGGTTCGCGAACGCTGGCTCAGCAGCTCTCCCTTTCCCGCAATACCATCAATGCGGCGCTGGACCAGCTCACGCTGGAAGGGTATTTGCAGCGTAACCGCCAGGGAACGCGGGTGGCACAGCTCGCTCACCGCTCTGTCGCCCGGACATTGCCGGACCCTGCCATCAGGCTCGCCCGGCGGGTCGGCCTGCTGCCTGCGCCCGTGCCCCGGGACACGCCGGTGCTGGCGTTTACCCCGGGAACCCCGGCTATCAACTATTTTCCGCTACCGCTGTGGCGGCGATTGTACGATCGCGTGATGCGCGAGGAGGGAAGTGCCCTGCTAGGGTATGGCGACCCGGCCGGTGAACCGTCGCTGCGGGCAGCAATTGCCCGACACCTCGCCCTGTCCCGCGGTATCGACTGCGACGCCAGCCAGATAGTGATAACGGAAGGGGCGCTTGAGGGGGTTAACCTGTGCACCATGCTGTTGAGTGAGCCTGGCGATGTCGCGTGGGTGGAAAACCCCGGTTATAGCGGGGCAAAGAGCGCGTTTGTTAAAACAGGCCTGACCATGACGGGAATCCCTGTTGATGACGAGGGAATGTGCTGGGAAGGACGGGATGCGCCTGCTCCCTCGCTGATTTTTACCTCACCTTCGCACCAGTTCCCCTACGGAAGCGTGCTCAGCGCCCGGCGACGTCTGGCGCTGCTGGAACTGGCCCGGCAGCAGAACGCGTGGATCATTGAAGACGATTACGACAGCGAATTCCGTTATGCCGGTGAGCCTGTGCCCGCGATGCTGGGGATGGTCAACAACGCGCCCGTGGTTTATCTGGGAACATTCAGTAAAACGCTATTTCCGTCGCTCAGAATGGGGTTCATGGTCTTGCCGCCAGCGCTGGCGAAAGCGGCTCGCCCGGCCATCGGCTCGCTGTTGCGGGGCGGGCATCGTGCCGAACAGCGTACGCTGGCGCTGTTCATTGAAGAAGGCCACTATGCCCGTCATCTTGCCGCCATGCGTCGGCTCTATCGTAAGCGATACCGCCAGCTGCGGGAGGTGCTGGGGGCAGAGCTTCACACGCCGCACCGTATACTGGCCGGTGAAGGCGGGATGCATCTGACGCTGGCGATAGACGATATTGACGACCAGACGCTGGTGGCGCAGGCGAGGGCGTTTCAGCTGGCACCCGCTGCACTGAGCGGGTATTACCTGGAGGCGAAGCAGGGGCAAACCGGTCTGGTTTTAGGTTACGGCAACACCTCTGCTTCGCAGTTTGCGCCGGGGATCCGGCGTCTGCAGGCGTTAATTACGCAGCAGCAGGGCGCGAAAGGGTAAAGACATCATAGAAAGAGAGCTGGCCTTTGGTGGAGACCATTTTCTGCAGCTTCTCTTTTTGCGCTGTTTCAACGGCCGGAGAGTGCATGATGCTGTCGATCAGCTCCGTGGGCACGAAACGTGTGTTATACCATTCACCGTTGTAGCAGACCCGGAAATCGAGAACGTCGATATCTTCGTAACGGTAGCGCGGATTCACGTCGAAAAAGAAAAAGGCGTTAAAGACAACAAACAGCACAACCAGCAGCCAGACGGAGTCCACCAGCGTTTCGGACTTCAGCATCACAATCAGCGTCGCCAGCCAGGCGGCATACATGGCGACAAACAGTCCAGGATGTTTGCGAATAAAGCTAATGCTAAAGCGCGGGCGATTGTCGCGCTTTTCGCGGAGGTTAAGATCGTCGATGGTGGCGGTAAGCAGGCGCTGTATCTCGGTCATTTTTTGCCTTCATAAGAGTTGACAATACAGGGTGTCTGCCAATTTTAGGGGAGCCATCGGGCTGAAAAAAGTAACAGTCCGGCGCTAAAAGACCATAACAGTTGGCTCCCCGCGCCCTTATAAAGTTTTGATGATTTTTGCCGGATTGCCGCCCACGACGACGTTAGCCGGGACGTCTTTTGTCACCACGGCGCCGGAGGCCACCACCACATTATCACCGATCGTGACGCCAGGGTTAATAACCGCCCGACCACCAATCCAGACATTATTCCCAATGTTGACCGGTTTCCCAAACTCCACGCCGCTGTTCCGTTCCTCTGCATCCAGCGGGTGGGTGGCCGTATAAATGTGCACACCCGGCGCGAGCATGCAGTTATAGCCGATGCGAACAGGGCAGACATCCAGCATCACGCAGTCGAAGTTCGCGTAAAAGTTTTTGCCAAGATAAATATTGTATCCGTAGTCGCAGCGGAAGCTCGGTTCTATATAAGCGCCTTCGCTTTGCCCCAGAAGTTCCGCCAGGATATTCTGGCGTTCTGTCTTTTCATCGGGCGCGGTGTGGTTATAGCGGTAAACCAGATGGCGGGCCCGCAGTCGGTCGGCCCGTAACGTCTCATCGCCGGGGCGATAATGTTCACCGGCAATCATCTTCTGTTTTTCTACGCTCATAGGAAACCTCTCTGGAAATGATTACCGCAGGGTAATCGGAACAGGTCGAGAGGGGAACGTTCCCGAAAAGCCGATGTGACTGTCGTCACAACATTGTTGCTGATGAACACGTTTTACACGGAGACCTGGCCTGGGCACAGGGAACATAACGGGATAGGTAAAAAACTCAGAACGTGGCGTAGAACTCTACAGACACCCTTCAAAGATTAACGGACAAATTTCCATACAGAAGTAGGGATTTTGTCATACAACTTATTCATGGTCAGCTCAGCAAGACGATGGTCAGCGGCTGAATAAAATACGGCCAGTTCATTATCAGAAAGCTCGTATTTATTCTTTTCAATCACGCGTTCGAGGGTGTCAATTGACTGACAACGTCGTAAGCGCATCAAATAATCGATTTTTGTGAGTGGTTTATCAGACATAAATTCACCTTAGTAATTGTAATAATTTTAACAGGAAAGGCTAACCGGGTTAGCTCTGCTCACGTTGACGAAACAGCGGAATAGCCGGTTTCCCGATTTACGCCATTTTTGCAAATCCTGGGCGTTAATGCCGTAACTACTGAACAACATAAAGGTGTCGTCCAGGTATTCATCAATTTGCTCAATGAGCTTATTATCTTCATTGTACTTAATTTTATAATTAAGTGCGAAGGTTGCGATATGCTCTATCAGCTCATTCAACTGTAAATTGATGGCAGACGTTGGGTCGTTTACCCAGCCATGGTTGCTTTCATCAAGGTTGGCAAGGCAGTCATGGTACAAGGATTCGCAGAGAAATTTCAACTGCGCGATATCATGCCTTTTTGGCGAGTACTCGTCCATAGCGCATCCCCTTCTGAGTGATTTCTTACTCACCGAACATCATTGTCGGGATGGATACAACTGACTTAGCTACATGAGTGCTGTGTTCCTGATAACCTAACTATAAGCCACTCCTTCCTGGATTTCATCGCGCTATTACGAAAAATTACAAATAAAACCGTAGACTGCGAGCATGTACGCAATGTTCCACCCTGGACACCCCTTTTTTATCCAAATTAACGCGCTGTTTTATCGCTTCCTTACGTTTCATTGGCTTAGCAAAAATGGCGAGAAAAGTTCAGATTCGAACTTCACGTTGTCAGAACTTCTTATTAGGAATATTCCTAATAGCTTAAGCGGGGAAATGAAATTAAAAAAATCCTGAATTCACCGATTAAGTTATCAGTTAATTATGATATGTCTAATTAAGATGGCAGAAAATAAATTGAATCACAATAAGCGTAATTTATGATTTTTTCTGAAAATGAAAAAGGCCGCTAATGCGGCCTTTTTATCATGTGAAACCGGTATCAGTGAGGTTCTACCGAATGCGCGTGTTCAACATCTTCATTCTTACGGCTGAAGCGGCGGCGAACCACCACGAAGAACACCGGTACGAAGAAGATAGCGAGTACGGTTGCGGTGATCATACCCCCCATAACGCCCGTACCGACCGCGTTCTGCGCACCGGAGCCCGCACCGGAGCTGATAACCAGCGGCAGTACGCCGAGGATAAACGCCAGTGACGTCATCAGGATTGGGCGCAGACGCATACGAACAGCCTCAAGCGTCGCCTCAATAAGACCTTTGCCTTCTTTCTCCATCAGATCTTTGGCGAATTCAACGATAAGTATCGCGTTCTTCGCCGACAAGCCAATGGTTGTCAGCAGGCCTACCTGGAAGTACACGTCGTTGGTCAGTCCGCGGAACGTTGCCGCAAGCAGCGCACCGATAACCCCGAGCGGTACCACCAGCATAACGGAGAACGGAATTGACCAGCTCTCATACAGCGCTGCCAGACACAGGAAGACGACGATCAGTGAAATCGCGTACAGGGCAGGGGCCTGGTTACCGGACAGACGCTCCTGATAGGACATCCCGGTCCAGTCGTAGCCAACACCCGAAGGCAGTTTGCTCGCCAGCTCTTCCATCAGGTTCATGGCTTCACCGGTGCTTCGGCCCGGCGCAGCCTGACCCAGGATCTCCATTGATGGCAGACCGTTATAGCGTTCCAGACGCGGCGAACCGTATTCCCAGCGTGACGTTGAGAATGCCGAGAACGGTACCATCTGACCATTGCTGCCGCGCACGAACCAGCTGTTGATATCGTTTGGCAACATACGGTACTGTGCCTCGGACATCACGTACACTTTCTTCACGCGACCGCGGTCGATGAAGTCGTTAACGTAGCTACCGCCCCAGGCGGCGCCCAGCGTGGTATTGATGTCACTGATGGACACGCCCAGCGCCTGAGCTTTCTCCTGGTCGATGTCGATTTTGTACTGCGGCGTATCTTCCAGGCCGTTTGGACGCACGCCGACCAGCAGGTCAGGGTGCTTAGCCACTTCGCCAAACAGCTGGTTACGCGCCTGCGTCAGTTTTTCGTGACCCAGACCGCCCTGGTCAATCAGCTGGAAGTCGAAGCCGGTCGCGGTACCCAGTTCAACAATCGCCGGCAGGTTGAAGGCGAACACCATCGCATCTTTAATCTGCGAGAAGGTGCCCATCGCACGGCCGGTAATGGCTTCAACCTTGTTCTCTTTGCCCGGACGTTCAGACCAGTCTTTCAGAGAAACGAAGGCGATACCGGTGTTCTGACCACGACCCGCAAAGCCAAAGCCGTTAACCGCAAACACGGATTCAACGTTGTCTTTCTCTTTGGTGAGGTAGTAGTCCGTCACTTCGTCCAGCACTTTCTGGGTACGCTCTTGCGACGCACCCGCAGGAAGCTGTGCCATCGTCAGGAACACGCCCTGGTCTTCATCCGGCAGGAACGAGCTTGGCAGACGAACGAACAGGATCGCCATCCCCGCCACGATGATGATATAGAGCAGCAGGTAACGACCGGTGCTGCGCAGGATGTTGCCCACGCTGTCGGTGTAGTGGTGCGTGCTCTTATCAAACATGCGGTTAAACCAGCCGAAGAACCCTTTATGCTCGCCATGACCGCCTTTCTGAATCGGCTTCAGCATGGTGGCACACAGCGCAGGCGTCAGGATCAATGCGACCAGTACCGACAGCGCCATCGCGGAAACGATGGTGATCGAGAACTGACGGTAAATCGCACCGGTAGAGCCGCCGAAGAAGGCCATCGGGATAAATACCGCAGACAGTACCATCGCGATACCCACCAGCGCGCCCTGGATCTGACCCATTGATTTACGGGTGGCTTCCTTCGGCGGAAGACCTTCTTCCGCCATCACGCGCTCGACGTTCTCTACCACGACGATGGCGTCATCCACCAGCAGGCCGATGGCAAGCACCATCCCGAACATCGTCAGGGTGTTTATCGAGAAGCCAAAGGCCGCGAGGATGGCAAAGGTCCCCAGCAGAACGACCGGAACGGCGATGGTTGGGATCAGCGTCGCGCGGAAGTTTTGCAGGAACAGATACATGACCAGGAACACCAGGATGATCGCTTCTGCCAGCGTTTTAACCACTTCGTGAATCGAAATTTTAACGAATGGCGTGGTGTCGTACGGATAAACGATCTTCAGGCCTGACGGGAAGTACGGTTCCATTTTCTTCAGTTCTGCACGAATCGCCGTGGCGGTATCCAGGGCGTTCGCGCCTGTCGCCAGTTTGATACCCAGACCGGAAGCCGGTTTACCGTTGAACTTCGCGATGATGTCGTAGTTCTCGCCGCCCAGCTCGACTTTCGCCACGTCGCGCAGGCGAACCTGCGAGCCGTCCTGATTCACTTTCAGCAGAATTTTGCTGAACTCATCCGCGGAGGTCAGACGGGTTTGCGCGATGATCGAGGCGTTAAGCTGCTGGCCCTTCACCGGCGGCGTACCGCCTAGCTGACCGGCTGCCACCTGGGCGTTCTGCGCTTTAATGGCGTTAATCACGTCAACCGGCGTCAGCTGGAAGTTGTTCAGTTTGTTCGGATCCATCCAGATACGCATTGCGTACTGAGAACCGAACAGCTGCACGTCACCCACACCGGACGTACGGCTGATGGCGTCCTTCATGTTGGCGCCCACGTAGTCGGAAATATCCTCCTGCGTCATGGTGCCGTTGGTGTTGATAACGCCGACAACCATCAGGAAGCTACTGGACGATTTCTCGACGCTCACGCCCTGCTGTTGTACTTCCTGCGGCAGCAGCGGCATCGCCAGCTGCAGTTTGTTCTGCACCTGAACCTGCGCAATGTCAGCATCCGTACCTGACTCGAAGGTCAGGGTGATCTGAACTGTACCGGTAGAGTCACTGTTTGAGGACATGTACATCAGGTTATCGATACCGTTCATGTTCTGTTCGATAACCTGAGTGACGGTGTCCTGCACCGTTTTTGCATCAGCCCCTGGGTAGGTCGCGGAAATCGTCACCGCCGGTGGCGCAATCGTTGGATATTGCGCGACAGGCAGCTTCAGGATCGCAAGTCCCCCGGCCAGCATGATGATAATGGCGATCACCCACGCAAATATGGGGCGATCGATAAAGAAATTAGGCATGTCTTAACGGCTCCTGTTTAAGTTAAGACTTGGTTTGTTCTGACTGGCCAGCGGCCGAAGCTTGTTGTTTATCGTCAGATTTCACTTCCTGTGCTTTAACCTGCGCGCCAGGACGAACTTTTTGCAAACCAGTAACAATCACGCGATCGCCATCTTTCAGACCTTCCGTCACCAGCCATTTATCCCCAATCGCCTGGGTGGCGGTGATGTTGCGCATTTCGACTTTGTTATCAGCCCCAACAACCAGTGCGCTCGCATCGCCGCGTGGCGTACGGGTCACACCCTGCTGTGGAACCAGAAGGGCGGTTGGATTCGTTCCTTCTTCCAGACGTGCGCGAACGAACATACCTGGCAGCAGATTTTTGTCAGGGTTCGGGAAAATCGCACGTAAGGTGATGGAACCGGTGGTCTGGTCGACCGTCACGTCAGAGAATTCCAGCGTCCCTTCCTGCGGGAACTTGATACCGTCGTTGGTAATCAGCTCCACTTTGGCTTTGCCGTTTTCCTGTTTCAGGGTGCCGTTAGCCAACTCCTGTTTCAGGCGCAGGAAATCATTGCTGGACTGCGTGACGTCAACGTAGATCGGATCGAGCTGCTGCACGGTCGCCAGCGCAGTGGTCTGACCGTTCTGCACCAGAGCCCCTTCCGTGACGGAAGATTTACCAATACGACCGCTGATAGGCGAGGTCACTTTGGTATAGGCCAGGTTAATGCGCGCGGTTTCGACGGCCGCTTTGGCTGCCACCACGGCGGCGTTAGCCTGCTGGGCATCCGCCAGGGCGGTATCGTAATCCTGCTGACTGATGTACTTGGTACCGAGCAGTTTTTGATAGCGGTTCAGCGTCAGCTGGGCAATTTTGGCCGCGGCCTGTGCTTTTGCCAGGTCACCTTTGGCGCTTTCATAAGACGCCTGATAGGTTGCGGGATCAATCTGATACAGAGACTCACCGGCCTGCACATCACCGCCTTCGGTGAAGTTGCGTTTCAGGATAATGCCGCTAACCTGAGGACGCACTTCCGCAATGCGGTAAGCATTTGTACGGCCGGGTAATTCGGTGGTGATTTGTAGAGGTTCAGATTTGAGCGTCACAACGCCTACTTCTGGCGCCTGCTGAGCTCCTTGTTGAGCCGGTTTGTCGTCACATCCTGTTAGCGCTAAGCTGCCTGAAAGCATCAGAACGACCGCCAGAGGCGTTAACCCTCTGTTTTTGTTCATATGTAAACCTCGAGTGTCCGATTTCAAATTGATCAAGGGTCCTGAGTCTAAAACCCATTGCTGCGTTTATATTATCGTCATGCTATGGTACATACATTCACAAATGTATGTAAATCTGACTCCTGTAAATTCACTCACCTATGGCACGAAAAACTAAACAACAAGCGCTGGAAACCCGACAACATATTCTGGATGTGGCGATACGTTTGTTCTCGCAGCAAGGTGTTTCAGCAACCTCGCTGGCGCAAATTGCTCAGGCCGCCGGTGTGACGCGAGGAGCAATTTACTGGCATTTTAAAAACAAGTCAGATCTGTTCAGTGAAATCTGGGAGCTTTCAGAGTCCAGCATTAGCGATCTCGAGAGTGAGTATCGGGCAAAATTCCCAGACGATCCACTCTCAGTATTGAGAGAAATATTAGTATATATCCTTGAAGCAACGGTAGTTGAAGAACGTCGCAGATTAATGATGGAGATTATTTTTCATAAATGCGAGTTCGTGGGCGAGATGGCGGTCGTGCAGCAGGCGCAACGAAGCTTCAGTCTGGAAAGCTATGACCGTATTGAGCACAACCTGAACCTCTGTATGGAGGCAAAACTGCTACCGGCCAATCTGTTGACCCGTCGGGCGGCGATTCTGATGCGCAGCTACATTTCTGGTCTGATGGAAAACTGGCTTTTTGCACCGCAATCGTTTGATCTTAAAGCGGAAGCTCGCAGCTACGTGGCGATTTTACTGGAAATGCTACAGCTTAGCCCGACGCTGCGCAGCGACGCGCCTTCGCTAACGGCCTGACCCCTTTCCAGGATTTATCTCAGAGGCTTACGTTCGCGCTATTCTGCATCTGACGAGCGTGATATTCTTCACGCCGGACTATTTTCGGTCATCTTCTGACATCATTCACAACTATGCTGCCCATCAATCGCTCGCAACATCCTGTTTTTGCATTGCTCTTTGCGATGCTGTTTATCTTCGCCACGGCGCCGCTGACCTGGGCCCGCGCCGATAACAGCAACGATATTCCCACGCGTGCTGACGTTCAGTCGCAGCTCGACACGCTGAACAAACAAAAAGAACTCTCTCCTCAGGAAAAACTGACGCAGCAGGATCTGACGGAAACACTGGAGACGCTGGATAAAATTGAACGCGTTAAGGCTGAAACCGCCCAGCTTCGTCAGAAGGTGGCGCAGGCCCCTGAAAACATGCGCAAAGCGACGGAGTCGCTGAATGCCCTGAGTGACGTTGATAACGACAACGAAACGCGCAAAACGCTCGCCACGCTCTCCTTACGCCAGCTGGAATCGCGCGTCGCCCAGTTGCTCGACGATCTGCAAACCGCGCAGTCCGATCTCGCGACCTACAACAGCCAGCTTGTCTCCCTGCAAACCCAGCCCGAGCGCGTGCAAAATGCGATGTATACCGCGTCTCAGCAGCTGCAGCAGATCCGCAACCGCCTGAACGGCACGACGGTGGGCGAAGGCACGTTGCGCCCGACGCAGCAAACCCTGCTGCTGGTTCAGCAGTCGTTGCTCAATGCGCAGATCGAACAGCAGCGTAAAAGCCTGGAAGGGAATACGGTGCTGCAGGACACTCTGCAGAAACAGCGTGATTACGTCACCGCGAACATTAATCGTCTGGAGCATCAGCTTCAGCTATTGCAGGAGGCGGTTAACAGCAAACGCCTGACCCTGACGGAAAAAACCGCCCAGGAGGCCGTATCCCCTGACGAAACCGCCCGTATTCAGGCCAACCCGCTGGTAAAACAGGAGCTTGAGGCTAACCATCAGCTCAGTCAGCGCCTGATACTGGCGACGGAAAACGGCAACTCGCTGGTTCAGCAAAATATCAAGGTGAAGAACTGGCTGGATCGCGCCCTGCAGGCGGAACGCAACATCAAAGAGCAGATCGCGGTCCTGAAGGGCAGCCTCCTGCTGTCGCGTATTCTCTACCAGCAGCAGCAGACGCTTCCGTCCGCCGACGAGCTGGAGGACATGACCAACCGCATTGCGGATTTACGTCTGGAACAGTTTGACGTCAACCAGCAGCGCGATGCCCTTTTCCAGAGCGATACCTTTGTCGCCAAAATTGAAGAGGGGCATTCCAGCGACGTGAACCCGGAAGTGCACGACGCGCTGCTCCAGGTCGTGGATATGCGTCGCGAGCTGCTGGACCAGCTCAATAAACAGCTGGGTAACCAGCTGATGATGGCCATTAACCTGCAAATCAACCAGCAGCAGCTGGTGAGCGTCTCGAAAAGTCTGCAGGAGATCCTGACTCAGCAGATTTTCTGGGTAAACAGCAACAAGCCGATGGACTGGGACTGGGTTAAATCCTTCCCTGAGACGCTGAAAACGCAGATTAAGAGCATGAAGGTCACCGTAAACTGGGAGAAAGCCTGGCCTGCGGTAATGATTGCTTTTCTGGCCGGTTTGCCGCTGTTGCTGATTGCCGGTCTCATCCGCTGGCGTCTGGGCTGGCTGAAAAAATACCAGGCGAAGCTGGCCTCCGAAGTAGGGCAGCTGCGCAACGATAGCCAGCTCCATACGCCAAAAGCGATTCTGATTGACCTTATTCGCGCCCTGCCGGTGTGCCTGATTATTCTGGCTGTGGGTCTGATTCTGCTCACTATGCAGCTCAACGTCAGCGATCTGCTGTGGGCGTTCAGTAAAAAACTGGCGCTGTTCTGGCTGGTGTTTGGCCTGTGCTGGAAGGTACTGGAAAAAGACGGCGTGGCGGTGCGTCATTTCAACATGCCAGCGCAGCTGACCAGCCACTGGCGTCGTCAGATCGTGCGCATCAGCCTGGCGCTGCTGCCGCTGCACTTCTGGTCGGTTGTCTCTGAGCTTTCCCCGCTGCATCTGATGGATGACGTGCTGGGCCAGCTGGTCATCCTGCTGAACCTGCTGCTGATTGCGATCCTGATGTGGCCGATGTGTCGCGACAGCTGGCGTGATAAAGAGTCCCACAATATTCGTCTGGCCACCGTGACGGTGCTGGCGATCATTCCGCTGGCGCTGATGGTGCTAACGGCGACGGGCTACTTCTATACCACGCTGCGCCTGTCCGGGCGCTGGATTGAAACGGTCTATCTGGTGATCGTCTGGAACCTGCTCTATCAGACCGTACTGCGCGGCCTGAGCGTGGCGGCCCGCCGTATTGCCTATCGCCGCGCCATCGCGCGTCGTCAGCATCAGGTGAAAGAGGGGGCCGAAGGCGCTGAGCCGCAGGAAGAGCCGACCATCGCGCTGGAGCAGGTTAACCAGCAGACGCTGCGTATCACCATGCTGGTGATGATCGCCCTGTTTGCGGTGATGTTCTGGGCGATCTGGTCCGATCTTATTACCGTTTTCGCCTATCTCGACAGTATTACCCTCTGGCAATACAACGGAACCGAAGCCGGCGCGGCGGTCATGAAAAGCGTGACCATGGGCAGCCTGCTGTTTGCGCTGGTGTCGTCGGTGGTGGCCTGGGCGCTGATCCGCAACCTGCCAGGCCTGCTCGAGGTGCTGCTCCTGTCACGTTTGAATCTTCGCCAGGGGGCGTCCTACGCCATTACCACGATCCTCAACTACGTCATCATCATTGTCGGAGCGATGACGGTCTTTGGCTCGCTTGGCGTCTCGTGGGATAAACTGCAGTGGCTGGCGGCGGCCCTCTCGGTCGGTCTTGGTTTTGGCCTGCAGGAGATCTTCGGTAACTTTGTCTCCGGCCTGATCATCCTGTTCGAACGTCCGGTACGTATCGGCGATACCGTCACCATCGGCACGTTCTCGGGAACGGTCAGCAAGATCCGCATTCGTGCCACCACCATCACCGACTTCGATCGCAAAGAGGTGATCATCCCGAACAAAGCGTTCGTGACCGAGCGTCTGATCAACTGGTCGCTTTCCGATACGGTGACGCGCGTGGTGATCCGCCTGGGCGTGGCCTATGGATCGGATCTGGATAAGGTGAAAGAGGTGCTGCTGAAGGCGGCGTCTGAACATCCGAAAGTGATGCACGATCCGGCTCCGGCGGTCTTCTTCACCACCTTTGGGCCGAGTACGCTGGATCACGAGCTGCGTTTATACGTGCGTGAACTGCGTGACCGCAGCTACACGGTGGATGAGCTTAACCGCTCTATCGATCGTCTGTGCCGTGAAAACGATATTAATATCGCCTTTAACCAGCTTGAGGTTCACCTGCGTAACGAGAAAGGTGATGAGCATACGGAAGTGAAGCGCGACATTAAGGGTGATGACCCGACTCCGGCTTAATCTATTTTCCCTCTCCCCTCTGGGGAGAGGGCAGGGTGAGGGGGAAGTTTCCCCTCAAAATCCCGCCGCACAATCTCCAGCGCCTTAAGCACCGTCTCGGCGGGGATCTCATGATTCTCCAGCAGCATAATCAAATCGACGGCCAGCTTGACCTCATCGGGTGCATTTTCCAGTGACATGGGTGTGGCTCCTGTTAACGGGTCAAACGTTCTATGACGCGTTCAATGTCATCCAGCGCCTGACGGCAGCGGACGATGCGTCCTTCCAGCGCGCTAATCTCGCGCATCAATAGCTGCTGCTCTTCCAGCGTTTCGCTGTTGTTCAGACGCACCTCGCGTTCACGCTTCATCTCAAACAGCCGGCGCTCAAACTCCTGGTTCTCGAGCCGCTTGCGCTGCCATTTGCCGAGCCCCGGCGAGGCGCTGTCCCAGGCGCGCAGCGGCCAGGCGGCGATTTCGCGATGCAGTGCGGTGATCTGCTCGGTGAGATGCTCTGCAAGCCACGCCACCTGTTCCTGTTGTTCATTCTCAACCGCATGGCGAAGCTCGTCGAGGTTCGTCTGCGCTTCAGCCAGGTAATCCTGAATGACGGTGCTGCGGGTACGAAAAAGCTGCCGGTCAAAGCGCGGCTTCAGCGTGGCGTGCCCCATCAGCGGCGTGGCCTGCGCCCGCAGAGCGATCAGCTGATTTTGCAGCCTCTCAAGAAGCAGTGCTGTTTTCAAGGCGCTCTCCAGTGGTAAAGTAGCCGTTCAGTTTGATAACGATTCGCATTATGCAGCGTACTATTTTAATCATCATTGGCTGGCTTGCGGTAGTGCTGGGCACGCTGGGTGTAGTATTACCCCTGCTGCCGACCACGCCGTTTATCCTGCTGGCGGCCTGGTGCTTCGCCCGCTCGTCGCCGCGTTTTCACCACTGGCTGCTCTACCGCTCATGGTTTGGCGGGTACTTACGCCACTGGCAAAAACACCGTGCCATGCCGCCCGGCGCCAAGCCGCGCGCGATCGCGGTGATCCTCATTACCTTCGCCATTTCATTATGGCTGGTGAAAATGATGTGGGTGCGGATCCTGCTGCTGATCATTCTCTCCTGCCTGCTTATCTTTATGTGGCGGATCCCCGTGGTTGATGAAAAGCAACAAAAGCACTGAAGCCTCATCATGGCTGTTGCAATTATCACGCGCAGCCAGTAAATTCGACCGTTTTCGAGCACAGGTGCGCCTGGTCAAAGGTTAAACAATTGTTGCCTTGGCCGACTCGTTGCGCGCTGTGAGTAACACTGTTTCATTTAGGCACAAACCGATGACCGCAACTGCACAGCAGCTTGAATATCTGAAAAACAGCATCAAAAGCATCCAGGACTACCCAAAGCCTGGCATTCTTTTCCGTGATGTCACCAGCTTGCTGGAAGACCCGAAAGCGTACGCACTCAGCATTGAACTGCTGGTCGAGCGTTACAAAAACGCCGGGATCACCAAAGTAGTAGGTACCGAAGCCCGTGGCTTCCTGTTTGGCGCACCGGTTGCGCTGGCAATGGGCGTGGGTTTTGTGCCAGTGCGTAAGCCGCGCAAACTGCCGCGTGAAACCATCGCAGAAAGCTACGAGCTGGAGTATGGCACCGATCAGCTGGAGATCCACGTTGACGCGATCAAGCCTGGCGACAAAGTGCTGGTGGTTGACGATCTGCTGGCAACCGGCGGCACCATTGAAGCGACCGTGAAGCTGATCCGCCGTCTGGGTGGGGAAGTGACCGATGCGGCCTTCATCATCAACCTGTTCGATCTCGGCGGTGAACAGCGCCTGGAAAAACAGGGTATTACCAGCTACAGCCTGGTGCCTTTCCCGGGTCACTAATCCCGGTTTTCACAACCTCGCTCAATGGGTGAGGTTGTGATAGCATTCCCCTCCATAAATTCACCTTCCAGCGTTGCAGAGCCTGCCCATGAGTTATCAGGTGTTAGCCCGTAAATGGCGACCACAAACCTTTGCTGACGTTGTCGGTCAGGAACATGTGCTGACGGCCCTGGCGAACGGCTTGTCGCTAGGTCGCATCCATCACGCCTATCTTTTTTCCGGCACCCGCGGCGTCGGTAAGACCTCTATTGCCCGTTTGCTGGCAAAAGGTCTCAACTGCGAAACCGGGATCACCGCCACGCCGTGCGGCGTGTGTGATAACTGCCGGGAGATCGAGCAGGGGCGTTTTGTCGATCTGATCGAGATCGACGCCGCTTCGCGCACCAAAGTGGAAGATACCCGCGACCTGCTGGACAACGTCCAGTACGCCCCGGCGCGCGGCCGCTTCAAGGTCTACCTGATCGATGAAGTGCACATGCTCTCGCGCCACAGCTTCAACGCCCTGCTGAAGACGCTGGAAGAGCCGCCCGCGCACGTGAAGTTCCTGCTGGCGACCACCGATCCGCAAAAGCTGCCGGTCACGATTTTATCGCGCTGCCTGCAGTTCCACCTGAAGGCGCTGGACGTCGAGCAGATCCGCGCGCAGCTCGAGCACATTCTCGATGAAGAGAACATTGTCCACGAACCGCGCGCCCTGCAGCTGCTGGCCCGCGCGGCGGACGGCAGCCTGCGCGATGCGCTCAGTCTGACCGATCAGGCGATTGCCAGCGGTGACGGCAAACTCTCCACCGAGGCGGTCAGCACCATGCTCGGCACGCTGGATGACGATCAGGCGCTGTCGCTTATCGAAGCGATGATTGCCGCTAACGGCGAACGCGTGATGTCGCTGGTGAACGCGGCCGCTGCCCGCGGTATTGAGTGGGAAGGGCTGCTGGTTGAGATGCTCAGCCTGCTGCACCGGGTGGCAATGCTGCAGCTTTCTCCCTCCGCCATTGGTGCGGATATGGCCGCCATTGAACAGCGGATGCGTGAGCTTGCCCGCACCGTGCCGCCTGCCGACGTGCAGCTTTATTACCAGACGCTGCTGATTGGTCGCAAAGAGCTACCGTTTGCGCCGGATCCGCGGATGGGCGTTGAAATGACGCTGCTGCGCGCGCTGGCGTTCCACCCGCGCATGCCGCTGCCGGAGCCGGACGTGCCCCGACAGTCTTTCGCCCCGGTTGCGCCGACGGCGGTGATGTCACCGCAGCAGGTGCCGCCGCAGCCGACGCCGCCACCGCAGCAGAACGTACCGCTGTCGGATGCCACCAGTTCGGTGCTTGCCGCGCGCAGCCAGCTGCAGCGTGCGCAGGGAGTAACCAAACCAAAAAAGAGTGAACCGGCAGCGCCAGGAAGAGCGCGGCCGGTGAACAACGCCGCGCTTGAACGACTGGCCTCGGTAACGGAGCGCGTACAGTCGCGTCCGGCACCGTCCGCGCTCGAGCAGAAAGCCCCGGTGAAAGAAGAGGCTTACCGCTGGAAGGCAACCACCATTACCGAAACGGTGAAGGAAGAGGTTGCCACGCCGAAAGCGCTGAAAAAGGCGCTGGAGCATGAAAAAACGCCGGAGCTGGCCGCGAAGCTTGCCGAAGAGTCCATCGCGCGCGACGCCTGGGCCGCCGAGGTCAGCAAACTCCAGCTGCCGAAGCTGGTCGAGCAGGTCGCGCTGAATGCCTGGAAAGAGCAGGACGGCAATCAGGTGCGTCTGCACCTGCGTCCGGGCCAGCGGCACCTCAATTCCCCTGGCGCGCAAAAGGCGCTGGCCGAGGCGCTCGCCACATTACAGGGTGCGCCGGTTGAATTGACTATCATTGAAGATGATAATCCGGCAGTGAAAACGCCGCTGGAGTGGCGCCAGGCCATTTATGAAGAGAAGCTCGCGCAGGCGCGCGAGGCGATAATTGCGGATAACAACATTCAGACCCTGCGCCGGTTCTTCGACGCCGATCTGGATGAAGAGAGTATTCGCCCCATTTGATCGTGAGTCTGACTTACGGTTGTAATCCTTAAACGTGAAAGAAGAGAGAAGCCTATGTTTGGTGGAAAAGGCGGTCTGGGTGGCCTGATGAAGCAGGCTCAGCAGATGCAGGAAAAAATGCAGAAGATGCAGGAAGAGATCGCTCAGCTGGAAGTCACGGGTGAGTCCGGTGCCGGTCTGGTCAAGGTGACCATCAACGGTGCGCACAACTGCCGTCGCGTGGAAATCGACCCGAGCCTGCTCGAAGACGACAAAGAGATGCTGGAAGATCTGGTTGCAGCCGCGTTTAACGATGCCGCTCGCCGTATCGACGAAACCCAGAAAGAGAAAATGGCCTCCGTTTCCAGCGGCATGCAGCTGCCGCCTGGCTTCAAGATGCCGTTCTGATGCAAACCAGTCCGCTGCTCACGCAGTTAATGGAAGCACTGCGCTGCCTGCCGGGCGTTGGCCCGAAGTCGGCGCAGCGCATGGCGTTTACGCTATTGCAGCGCGACCGCAGCGGCGGGATGCGCCTGGCGCAGGCTCTGACCCGCGCCATGTCAGAAATTGGTCACTGTGCGGATTGCCGCACCTTTACCGAGCAGGACGTGTGTAACATCTGTACGAACCCGCGTCGTCAGGAAAACGGTCAGATTTGCGTGGTGGAGAGTCCGGCGGACATCTACGCCATCGAACAAACCGGGCAGTTTTCCGGGCGCTACTTCGTGCTGATGGGGCATCTCTCCCCGCTGGACGGCATCGGCCCGGACGATATTGGTCTTGACCGCCTTGAACAGCGTCTCGAGTCTGAAACCATCAAAGAGGTGATCCTCGCCACCAACCCCACGGTGGAAGGGGAGGCAACCGCCAACTACATCGCCGAACTGTGCTCGCAGTATGGCGTTGACGCCAGCCGCATCGCCCACGGCGTGCCGGTCGGCGGCGAGCTGGAGATGGTCGACGGCACCACGCTGTCGCACTCTCTGGCCGGACGTCACAAGATTATTTTCTGACCAAACGGAGGCTGCGCGCGCCGCCTCCGCTTGAAAATTTCCCCCCGTATCCCCATCTCTCCCTCAACGTTTTAAAACCCCATTAAATGGCATTGTTGAGGTCGACATAGATGAAAGGACAAGAAACCCGTGGTTTCCAGTCAGAAGTAAAACAGCTTCTGCACCTGATGATCCATTCCCTGTATTCCAACAAAGAAATTTTCCTGCGTGAGCTGATTTCCAACGCCTCGGATGCGGCGGACAAGCTGCGCTTCCGCGCGCTGTCTAACCCGGATCTGTACGAAGGCGACGGCGAGCTGCGCGTGCGCGTCTCGTTTAATAAAGAGAACCGCACCCTGACCATCGCCGATAACGGCATCGGGATGAACCGCGACGAGGTGATCGACCACCTCGGGACCATCGCGAAATCCGGCACCAAGGCGTTCCTGGAGTCCATGGGCTCTGACCAGGCGAAAGACAGCCAGCTGATCGGCCAGTTCGGCGTCGGTTTCTACTCGGCGTTCATCGTGGCGGACAAAGTCACCGTGCGCACCCGTGCGGCAGGCGACAGCGCCGAGAACGGCGTGCTGTGGGAATCCAAAGGGGAAGGCGAATACACCGTTGATGACATCACCAAAGCGGACCGCGGCACCGAAATCACCCTGCACCTGCGTGAAGGGGAAGATGATTTCCTGAACGACTGGCGCGTGCGCTCCATCATCAGCAAGTACTCCGATCACATCGCGCTGCCGGTAGAGATTGAAAAACAGGAAGAGAAAGACGGTGAAACCGTGGTTTCCTGGGAGAAAATCAACAAGGCGCAGGCGCTGTGGACGCGCAACAAGTCTGAGATTAAAGACGACGAGTACAACGAATTCTACAAGCACATCGCCCACGACTTTACCGACCCGCTGACCTGGAGCCACAACCGTGTGGAAGGTAAGCAGGAGTACACCAGCCTGCTGTACATCCCGGCGCAGGCGCCGTGGGACATGTGGAACCGCGATCACAAGCATGGCCTGAAGCTGTACGTGCAGCGCGTGTTCATCATGGACGACGCCGAGCAGTTCATGCCGAACTATCTGCGCTTTGTGCGCGGCCTGATCGATTCCAACGATCTGCCGCTGAACGTCTCCCGCGAAATTCTGCAGGACAGCACCGTCACCCGTAACCTGCGCAACGCCCTGACCAAGCGTGCGCTGCAGATGCTGGAAAAACTGGCGAAAGACGATGCGGAAAAATACCAGACCTTCTGGAAACAGTTCGGTCTGGTGCTGAAAGAAGGCCCGGCTGAAGACATGGCGAACGTTGAAACCATCGCCAAACTGCTGCGCTTTGCTTCTACGCACACCGACTCCTCCGCGCAGACCGTGTCGCTGGAAGAGTACATCTCCCGCATGAAAGAAGGGCAGGAGAAGATCTACTACATCACCGCCGACAGCTACGCCGCGGCGAAGAGCAGCCCGCACCTGGAGCTGCTGCGTAAGAAAGGCATCGAAGTGCTGCTGCTTTCCGACCGCATCGACGAGTGGATGATGAACTACCTGACCGAGTTCGACGGTAAGGCGTTCCAGTCCGTTGCCAAAGCCGATGAGTCCATCGACAAGCTGGCAGATGAAGTGGATGAAAATGCGAAAGAAGCCGAGAAGGCGCTGGAGCCGTTCATTGAGCGCGTGAAAACCCTGCTGGGCGACCGCGTGAAAGAGGTGCGCTTCACGCATCGTCTGACCGACACTCCGGCCATTGTCACCACCGATGCCGACGAAATGAGCACCCAGATGGCGAAGCTGTTCGCCGCGGCGGGCCAGGCGGTACCGGAAGTGAAATATATCTTTGAGCTTAATCCGGATCACCCGCTGGTGAAACGCGCGGCGGATACCCAGGACGACGCCCGCTTTGCCGAGTGGGTTGAACTCCTGCTGGATCAGTCCCTGCTGGCCGAACGCGGCACGCTGGAAGATCCTAACCTCTTCATTAAACGTGTGAATGCGCTGCTGCTGGCGTAACTGACCACGCCTCTCCTGGTCTTCTCCCTCTCCCCGAGGGAGAGGGCCAGGGTGAGGGCACCAGACCGCACTATCCCAAATTATCTCCCCCCATTAACCGTTTCAGCCTTCCTGCCTTCCTTGAGCGATGCCCGTTCTGGTGGTATTGTTTAGCGCTTTTGAAAAATTGAAACGACTTTTGAGGGGATTTTCGCAATGCGTATTATTCTGCTTGGCGCTCCGGGCGCGGGTAAAGGAACTCAGGCTCAGTTCATCATGGAGAAATACGGTATTCCGCAAATCTCCACCGGTGATATGCTGCGCGCCGCTGTTAAATCTGGCTCCGAGCTGGGTAAACAGGCGAAAGACATCATGGACGCAGGCAAGCTGGTGACCGACGAGCTGGTAATTGCTCTGGTCAAAGAGCGCATTGCTCAGGAAGACTGCCGTAACGGTTTCCTGCTGGACGGCTTCCCACGTACCATTCCTCAGGCTGACGCCATGAAGGAAGCGGGCATCAACGTGGACTACGTTCTGGAGTTCGACGTACCGGACGAGCTGATCGTTGACCGCATCGTTGGCCGTCGCGTACACGCTGCCTCTGGCCGCGTTTACCACATCAAATTCAACCCGCCTAAGGTTGAAGGCAAAGACGACGTGACCGGCGAAGAGCTGACCACCCGTAAAGACGATCAGGAAGAGACCGTGCGCAAGCGCCTGGTGGAATACCATCAGATGACTGCGCCGCTGATCGGCTACTACACCAAAGAAGCGCAGGCGGGTAACACCAAATACGCCAAAGTTGACGGCACCAAAGCCGTGGCTGACGTGCGTGCTGAGCTGGAAAAAATCCTCGGCTAATTGCATCTCTCTCACCCGGGCCACCGGGTGAGAAAAATTCTCATCTTACCTATTACAGCAATGGGTTTCGTTTAAACGCATTTCCGCTACAATTGACAACCATTCAAATGGTTAAGAGGCGTGAATGAGTCAGGCGAAAACCGGCATCCTGCTTGCCAATCTGGGCACTCCAGAAGCACCTACATCAGACGCGGTAAAACGCTACCTGCGACAATTTTTAAGCGACACGCGCGTCGTGGATTTTCCGCGACTGCTGTGGTGGCCGCTGCTGCGTGGCGTCATTCTGCCGATCCGTTCTCCGCGCGTCGCCAAACTCTATCAGTCCGTGTGGATGGAAGAGGGCTCGCCGCTGATGGTCTACAGCCGTCGTCAGGAGAAGGCGCTGGCCGCCCGCCTGCCGGATATGCCCGTCGCGCTCGGCATGAGCTACGGCAAACCGTCACTGGAAAGCGCGGTGGACTCGCTGCTGGCGCAGGGCGTGGACCATATCGTGGTGCTGGCGCTCTACCCGCAGTACTCCTGCTCGACGGTGGCCGCCGTCTGGGACGAGCTGGCGCGCATTCTGGCGACTCGCCGCCGCATTCCGGGCGTGACCTTTATTCGCGACTACGCGGATAACGAGCTGTACATCAAGGCGCTCGCCAACAGCGCGCGCGCGTCGTTTGAAAAACACGGCGAGCCGGATCTGCTGCTGCTCTCCTATCACGGCATCCCGCAGCGTTTCGCCAATGAAGGGGATGATTACCCGCAGCGCTGCCGCGATACCACCCGCGAGCTGGTTTCCGCCCTCGGCCTGCCGCCGGAGAAGGTGATGATGACCTTCCAGTCGCGCTTCGGCCGCGAGCCGTGGCTGACGCCATACACCGATGAAACCCTCAAAATGCTGGGTGAGAAGGGCGTGAAGCACATTCAGGTGATGTCGCCGGGCTTCTCGGCAGACTGTCTGGAGACGCTGGAGGAGATCGCGGTGCAAAACCGGGAATTTTTCCTGGAGGCTGGTGGCGAAAAGTACGAGTACATTCCGGCGCTTAACGACTCGCCTGAACATATCGACATGATGGTCTCGCTGGTAACGAACGGTCGCTGATCGCACTCCGGGCCGGGTTTGTGCTACCATTCCCGGCCCATATTCTTCGTACAGTTCAGACCATGAAATTTCCCGGTAAACGCAAATCCAAACACTACTTCCCCGTGGATGCCCGCGATCCGCTCCTGCAGCAAATCCAGCCAGAAAATGAAACCAGCGCGGCGTGGGTCGTCGGTATCGACCAGACGCTGGTGGACATTGAAGCGAAAGTGGATGATGCGTTTGTCGCCCGTTACGGTCTGAGCGCCGGTCACTCGCTGGTGATTGAAGATGACGTTGCCGAAGCGCTGTACCAGGAGCTGGTGCGCGAAAACCTGATTACCCATCAGTTCGCCGGTGGCACCATCGGCAACACCATGCACAACTACTCCGTGCTGGCGGACGACCGCTCTGTCCTGCTCGGCGTAATGTGCAGCAATATCGAAATCGGTGGCTACGCCTACCGTTACCTGTGCAACACCTCCAGCCGTACCGATCTGAACTATCTCCAGGGCGTCGACGGGCCGATTGGCCGCTGCTTTACGCTGATCGGCGAATCCGGCGAGCGTACCTTTGCCATCAGCCCGGGCCACATGAACAAGCTGCGCGCGGACAGCATTCCCGAAGAGGTGATCGCGGGCGCCTCGGCGCTGGTGCTGACCTCCTACCTGGTGCGCTGCAAGCCGGGCGAGCCGATGCCGGAAGCGACCATGAAGGCGATTGAGTACGCGAAGAAGTACGATGTGCCGGTGGTGTTAACGCTGGGCACCAAATTCGTGATTGCCGATAACCCGGAATGGTGGCAGGCCTTCCTGAAAGAGCACGTCTCGATTCTGGCGATGAACGAAGAGGAGGCCGAAGCGCTGACCGGTGAAAGCGATCCGCTGCTGGCGTCTGACAAAGCGCTGGACTGGGTGGATCTGGTGCTCTGCACCGCGGGTCCGGTTGGGCTGTACATGGCTGGCTTCACCGAAGAAGAGAGCAAACGCAAAACCCAGCATCCGCTGCTGCCCGGCGCGATTGCCGAGTTCAACCAGTACGAGTTCAGCCGCGGCATGCGTTTTAAAGACTGTGTTAATCCGCTGCGTATCTACTCGCACATCGCCCCTTACATGGGCGGGCCGGAGAAGATCATGAACACCAACGGCGCGGGCGACGGCGCGCTGGCCGCGCTGCTGCACGACATCACCGCTAACGCCTACCACAAAACCAACGTGCCAAATTCCAGCAAGCACAAGTTCAGCTGGCTGACCTATTCGTCGCTGGCGCAGGTATGCAAGTACGCCAACCGCGTAAGCTATCAGGTGCTGAACCAGCACTCACCGCGCTTAACGCGTGGCCTGCCGGAACGTGAAGACAGCCTCGAAGAGGCGTACTGGGACAGGTAAAAGCAAAACGGCAACCTGTGGTTGCCGTTTTTAGTGTTTGTTCCCTCTCCCTGTGGGAGTGTACGGTCCGGGGAGAGGGCCAGGGTGAGGGCATCAGGCCGCACAAAACTTAACCCGTCACCGCCTCTTCAACCGGCGGTTTTTCCAGCAGCGTCAGCATCGTATTCGCAATCTCGCGCTCGCCCATCACCACCTTATCCGCACCGCGCTCGGTAATGTAATCCACCTCGTCGTCGTAGTGCGCCCGGGCGATAATCTCAATGTTTGGACACTTCGCGCGCGCGGAGGCGACAATCTCACCCGCCTCATAGCCGTTGGGAATGGTCAGCAGCAGCCAGCGGGCGCAGTCCAGATGCGCCAGCTCCATGATCTCTTCGTTCGCCGCATTGCCCAGCACCGCACGAATACCGCGCTCGCGCAGCTCGTCAACGCGGGTGCGTGACGTTTCAATTACCACCAGCGGAATGCCCTGCGCCATCAGCTTCTCACCAAGCAGGCTGCCGACGCGGCCAAAGCCGACCAGCAGGGCGTGATTGCAAATATCGACCGGGATCTGCTTCTCTTCTTCGATGGCCTCTTCCAGCGTCTGCTCTTCCAGCGTTTCGGTTTTATCGAGGTATTTTTCCAGCAGAGCAAACAGTACCGGGTTCAGCATAATTGACAGGATCGCCCCCGCCAGCACCAGGTTTTGTCCGGCCTGCGGCAGCAGGTTCAGGGCCATGCCCAGACCGGCCAGAATAAAGGCGAACTCGCCAATCTGCGCAAGGCTGGCGGCAATGGTCAGCGCCGTCCGCGGAGAGTGGCCGAACATTCGCACCAGGAAGAAAGCGGCGAGCGACTTACCAAAGATAATGATCGCCAGCGTGCCCAGCACGGCCAGCGGCTGCTGGATCAGAATAAGCGGGTCAAACAGCATCCCGACGGAGACGAAGAACAGCACGGCAAAGGCGTCGCGCAGCGGCAGGGTGTCGTGTGCGGCGCGGTGGCTCAGCTCGGATTCGTTCAGCACCATCCCGGCAAAGAACGCGCCCAGCGCGAAGGAGACGTCAAACAGCTCAACGGCGCCAAAGGCGATACCGAGCGCCAGCGCCAGCACGGAGAGGGTAAACAGCTCGCGGGATCCGGTCGCCGCGCTGCGGGACATGATCCACGGCACCAGACGGCGACCCACCAGCATCATGATGGCGATAAACGCCACCACCTTCCCGATGGTGATGCTCATATCCAGCGCCAGCGAGGCGAAGCCGATATTGTCTTTTTCCATCATGCCGGCGACGGCGGGCAGCAGCACCAGCGTCAGGACCATCACCAGATCTTCTACAATCAGCCAGCCTATTGCGATCTGTCCGCGCTGGCTGTCTATCAGCTGTCTCTCCTCAAGCGCGCGCAGCAGCACCACGGTACTGGCGGTTGAAAGACACAGTCCAAATACGATACCGGTCATCAGCGTCCAGCCCAGCACGGCCGAAAGCGCCATCCCAAGCAGCGTCGCCACCCCTATCTGGGCGATCGCTCCCGGTATGGCAATCGACTTTACCGCCATCAAATCCTTCAGGGAGAAGTGCAGGCCGACGCCGAACATCAGCAGAATCACGCCCAATTCCGCCAGCTCAGGGGCCAGTTTGGTATCCGCAACAAAACCTGGCGTAAACGGTCCCGCCAGCACACCTGCCAGCAGATAGCCGACAAGAGGAGAAATACGCAGCTTATTGGCAATCATGCCGAGAATAAAAGCGAGCACAAGTCCACCAACAATGGTGGTGATAAGCGGTGTGGCGTGGTGCATTCCGTCTCCTTTCGTGGTGAGTGTTCCATTTTTGGCGTGAATACCAAAAAACCAGGTAATAGTTTATGACAATTTTTACCCTTATGTTTATGAATAATTGTTGAAGTTTGAATAAAACAGCAATATGCACGTAAAAAAGCGCATTTTGATAAATTCAGCGCGGGGATGAAGAGGAAACCCTTATGGTATAAGGGTATCAGGTAGCTAAAGCATAAGTTTAGCTACCCGTAATTCACGCTTTATGGCGGTTATCAGGCAGGAATATGGTCAACATGCCAAGAAGTGGCAGGAAAGCGCAGATTTTATAAACCAGGAAGATGCTGGTGTGATCCGCAACCATCCCTAACACCGCTGCACCCAGCCCGCCCATGCCGAAGGCGAAACCGAAAAACAGTCCGGAAACCATACCGATACGTCCAGGCAGCAGCTCCTGGGCATAAACCAGAATGGCGGAAAACGCGGAGGCGAGAATAAAACCAATAATCACGGTCAAAATCCCCGTCCATTCAAGGCTGGCGTACGGCAAAATGAGGGTAAAAGGCGCTACGCCGAGGATAGAGCCCCAAATGACATATTTACGGCCAATCTTATCGCCCACCGGCCCGCCAATTACCGTCCCTGCGGCCACCGCGAACAGGAAGGCAAACAGGTGGATCTGCGCGTTTTGTACCGATAATCCGAATTTTTGCATCAGATAAAAGGTGTAATAGCTGCTGATGCTCGCCATATAGAAGTATTTCGAGAAAATCAGCACCAGCAGGACGGCAACCGCGAGGATAACCTTATTGCGCGGCAGGGGGTTGATAACCTTCGCTTTAGGTTTTCCTTTATTCACCCGATGCTGAGCGGCATACCAGCGGCTAATCTGCGCCAGCACGATAATCGCCAGCAGCGCGGCCAGCACAAACCACGCCACGTTGCCTTTACCGTAAGGGGCAATAATAACCGCGGCCAACAGCGGGCCGAGGGAACTGCCAAAGTTACCGCCTACCTGGAACAGGGACTGCGCCAGGCCATGACGACCGCCGGACGCCATACGCGCCACGCGGGAAGACTCCGGATGGAAAACGGACGAGCCGGTGCCTACCAGCGCGGCGGCAATCAGCACGGCTTCAAAACTTCCGGCAATGGCCAGCAGCACCAGCCCGCTTAGGGTAAAGCACATGCCGATGGGCAGCGACCACGGCATAGGATATTTATCCGTCCAGTAGCCCACCACCGGCTGCAGCAGCGAGGAAGCCAGCTGGAAGGTCAGGGTGATCATCCCAATCTGCACGAAGGTGAGTGAAAACTCGGACTGCAGCAGCGGATAAATAGCCAGAATCAACGACTGGATCATGTCGTTGAGCAGGTGCGAGAGACTGATTGCGCCTAAGACTTTAAAGGAGGTGCGCGACGTCGGCGCACCCGGAACGGGCTGGGTTGAGTCACTGATTGCCATAGAGAGAAGTACCACGTCTTGAGTTATTAGCGATGCAGGGTGTAATTATTATCCGACTAACATACCCGCCCGGGACATTTGAAGAAAGTCGCAATTCTGAAAACTTATTTGTCTATTCTTATTAGTCACTGTAATTTCTGCCTTTGTCTATTGGTCAGGGAGAGAGAAGATGAAGTTAATGAAGCGGGGCGTCGCGCTGGCGCTCATCGCGGCGTGGGGGCTGGTAAGCCTGCCCGTGCAGGCGTATGAAAAAGACAAAACCTATAAAATCACCATTCTGCATACCAACGATCACCACGGTCATTTCTGGCGCAGTGAATACGGCGAATATGGCCTGTCGGCGCAAAAAACGCTGGTGGACGGCATTCGTAAAGAGGTGGCAGCCCAGGGCGGCAGCGTGCTGCTGCTGTCGGGAGGCGATATCAATACCGGCGTGCCGGAATCCGATTTACAGGACGCCGAGCCCGATTTCCGCGGCATGAACCTGATTGGCTACGACGCGATGGCCGTCGGTAATCATGAGTTTGATAATCCGCTGAGCGTCCTGCGTCAGCAGGAAAAATGGGCCAAATTCCCGTTCCTCTCCGCCAACATTTACCAGAAAAGCACCGGCGAACGCCTGTTCAAGCCGTGGGCGCTGTTTAAGCGTCAGGATCTGAAGATCGCGGTCATCGGCTTAACCACCGACGACACGGCGAAAATTGGCAATCCTGAGTTCTTTACCGATATCGAATTCCGCAAACCGGCAGATGAAGCGAAGCTGGTGATTCAGGAGCTGCAGCAAAACGAAAAGCCGGACGTGATTATCGCCACCACGCACATGGGGCACTACGACAACGGTGAGCACGGCTCTAACGCGCCCGGTGACGTGGAAATGGCGCGCAGCCTGCCGGCGGGCTCGCTGGCGATGATTGTGGGTGGTCACTCACAGGATCCGGTCTGCATGGCATCGGAGAATAAAAAGCAGGTGGACTACGTGCCGGGCACGCCGTGTGCGCCAGACCGTCAGAACGGTATCTGGATTGTGCAGGCGCACGAGTGGGGCAAATACGTAGGCCGGGCGGACTTCGAGTTCCGTAACGGCGAGATGAAGCTGGTGCACTATCAGCTCATTCCGGTCAACCTGAAGAAGAAAGTCACTTACCCGGACGGGAAAAGCGAGCGCGTACTTTACACCCCAGAGATTCCAGAAAACCAGCAGATGCTCTCCCTGCTGACGCCGTTCCAGAACAAAGGCAAGGCGCAGCTGGATGTGAAAATCGGTACGCTGAACGGTCGTCTGGAGGGGGATCGCAGTAAAGTTCGCTTCGTGCAGACCAACATGGGGCACCTGGTGCTGGCGGCGCAAATGGCGCGCACCGGGGCTGATTTTGGCGTGATGAGCGGCGGCGGCATTCGTGATTCCATCGAAGGTGGAAACATCACCTATAAAGACGTTCTGAAGGTGCAGCCGTTCGGTAACGTGGTGGTTTATGCCGACATGAGCGGGAAAGAGGTCATTGACTACCTGACCGCCGTGGCGCAGATGAAGCCGGATTCCGGGGCCTATCCGCAGTTTGCCAACGTGAGCTTCGTAGCGAAAGACGGCAAGCTTAACGACCTGAAGATCAAAGGCGAACCGGTTGACCCGGCGAAAACCTACCGTCTGGCGACGTTAAGCTTTAACGCCACCGGCGGCGACGGCTATCCGCATATTGATAATAAACCGGGCTACGTGAACACCGGCTTTATCGATGCAGAAGTGCTGAAGCAGTATATCGAGCAGAATTCGCCGATTGACGTGAATGCGTATGAGCCGAAAGGCGAGGTGAGCTGGCAGTAGTGCAGCTGTGTTGCCCGGTGGCGCTGCGCTTACCGGGCCTACGGGTGCAAAATGTAGGCCGGGTAAGGCGTAGCCGCCACCCGGCTTTTTTTACTCCCTGCGCGCAATATCCGCAAACTTCGCGTCCAGCATTTTCGCCAGGTCGCCCGCGGCCAGCTCAATATCCAGCCCGCGCTTGCCGCCGGAAATATAGATGGTCTCAAATTCCTGTGAAGGGGCATCGATCAGCGTCGGCAGGCGTTTTTTCTGCCCGAGCGGGCTGATGCCGCCCACCAGGTAGCCCGTGGTGCGCTGCGCCACCATCGGATCCGCCATATCCACCTTCTTCGCCCCCAGCGCTTTGGCGACCTTCTTCAGATCCAGCTGTCCCGCCACGGGAGTCACCGCCACGGCGAGGTGCTTCATATCGCCATTCACCGCCACCAGCAGCGTTTTATAGACCTGGTCCGCGTTCAGCCCCAGCTTACGCACCACTTCATCACCAAAGTTGGTTTCATTCGGATCGTGATCGTAGGTGTGGATCCGGAAAGAAATGTTGTTTTTTTCGAGTAATTTAACGGCGGGAGTCATAGCTATCCTTCTTACGACAGACAATTCATGCAGCCAGCATACGCCTGACGTTTGTCTAAAAAATAGCACCATCTTGCGCAATAGTGTTGGCAGTGATGGTCACTTTGAGCGACAATCGGCTCAGCCGAAGGTCACTTCGGTATAATAAAAACGATGAAATTCCTCTTTGACGGGCCAATAGAGATATTGGCCATTTTTTTATTTCAGCAACGACGGCAAATTCCCTTCGCCGTATAAATGTAACGCCCCAACCGCCACCACGTATTCCCCCGCTGGCAGAGCATGCAGCGTCTCTCGCCAGGCTTTGTTACGCGCATTCATCAGCACATCATACAGCGATTCACTGAACGTCGACGGTAACGCCAGCCTGCCGTCCGCGGGCGGTGCATCCAGCCACCAGCCAATCATGGTCTGCAGCAGGCGTGCGTTGGTGTGCCAGTGGGTGAGGGTATCATCCAGCAGCATCAGACCGTCGTCCGGAAGCTGTCGCAGGAGCGCAATCTGGCTGTCCGTACCTTCCAGTTCGATGATCGGCATACGGCGGGCCCGCGCCACGTTCAGCAGCTGGTAATCAATGCCGTAATCACCCCGCAGCCCCAGACGCTGGGCCTGCGTGGCCTGTAATACCATTGCGATTTGCCACAGCGGCAGGGTGTCAATCATGGAGAGCGATACGCCGGTTTCCTCGGCGACGCGCGTCAGTTCCGCGAGCTGGGCCTCATTCAGACGTTCCGCCAGCGGGAGATCGCTTTCAAGCCCGGCAAACGGTGACTCATGGCCCGAGATGTCCGCCTCGACGACCAGCGCGTCGGCGCGCTTCAGGCGCTTTATCAGACCGGGCGGCAGAGGAGACATACCCTGCGTGCCCATATGGATGCTGCCGACCAGGTGCAGGTGTTGCCCGCCGGGAAGCGAGATATCCAGACCGGGCCAGGCGTAACGGCGAGGGAAAAGGGCGCGAAACGATGTTTTTATACGATGAAACAGACCCATACGCGCTCCATAAACGGAAAGGTTCATGCTAGCGCGTACGGGTACAAGGTTCAATCCTTCGGTTTAAAGCGCAACAGCCGGTTGGCGTTGCTGACCACGGTGATGGAGGAGAGCGCCATCGCCGCGCCCGCGACCACCGGGTTCAGCAGCGTACCGGTCAGCGGCCACAAAATGCCGGCAGCAATCGGGATACCGAGTGAGTTATAGATAAACGCCCCCAGCAGGTTCTGCTTCATATTGCGCAGCGTGGCTTTCGAAATGGCCAGCGCATCGGCCACGCCCATCAGGCTGTGGCGCATCAGCGTAATGGCCGCGGTTTCGATGGCCACGTCGCTGCCGCCGCCCATCGCGATCCCCACATCCGCCTGGGCCAGCGCCGGGGCATCGTTGATGCCGTCGCCGACCATTGCCACCTGACGGCCCTGACGTTGCAGGTTTTTAATGGCGTCCGCTTTGCCGTCCGGCAGTACGCCCGCAATCACCTCATCAATACCGGCTTCTTTCGCGATGGCGTTGGCGGTGGTCGGGTTATCCCCGGTCAGCATCACCAGACGGTAGCCCGCACGGTGCAGGCGCTGTAAGGCGTCCACGCTGTCCTGGCGAAGCGGATCGCGCACGGCCAGCAGCGCGGCGGCTTTGCCGTCCACCGCCAGCAGAACCGGGGTAGCGCCCTGAGACGCCTGCGCCTTCAGCTCGTTTTCCAGCGTAGCGGTATCAATACCGTTTTCATTGAGCAACGCCTGGTTGCCCAGCAGCAGCGCATGGCCTTCTGCCTCACCGCTCACGCCGAGCCCGCGCAGGGTGCGGAAGTTGCTCACCTGCGGCAGGGCAGACGCATTGGCTTTATCGAGAATAGCGCGCGCCAGCGGATGGCTTGAGCCTTGCTCCAGCGCGGCGGCGAGACGCAGCGCCTCCTCTTCGACAATGCCTGCGGTCGTGACGGCGACCACCTGCGGTTTACCTTCCGTCAGCGTGCCGGTTTTATCAAACACCAGCGTGTCGAGGGTGCTGGCCCGCTGCAGCGCGTCCGCGTCCCGCACCAGCACGCCAAATTCGGCCGCGCGCCCTACGCCGGAGATAATCGACATCGGCGTCGCCAGGCCAAGGGCGCAAGGACAGGCGATGATCAGCACCGTGGTAGCGATCACAAGGGTGTAAACAATCTGCGGCGCCGGGCCGAAGAAGTACCAGATCGCCGCGCTCAGCAGGGCAATGCCGACCACCACCGGTACAAAAATGGCCGAGATTTTGTCAGCAAGCTGGCCAATCTCCGGCTTGCTGCTCTGCGCCTGGCGCACCATGCGGATAATACGCGACAGCGTGGTGTGGCTGCCGACGGCACTGGCGGTGAACAGCACGCTGCCGTCCTGCACCACCGTACCGGCATGCACGGCGTTGCCATCGGATTTCTGCTGGGGAATAGGCTCCCCGGTCAGCATCGCTTCATCCAGCCAGGCTTCGCCCTGGGTTATCTTGCCGTCAACGGGAACGCGGTCTCCCGTGGTCAGACGCAGCGTCATGCCGGGCTGAACCTCGGCCAGCGGGACGCTCTTTTCCCCCTCGTTCGTGACCACGCGGGCCGTCGGCGGGGTTAAATCGAGCAAGCGTTCCAGCGCTTTCGAGGAACGCTGACGGGCGCGGGCTTCCAGCATATGGCCTAAGTTGATCAGACCGATAATCATTGCGCTCGCTTCATAATAGAGATGCCGCGCTTCCATCGGGAACCACTGGGGCCAGACGTTCACGCTCATGGAATAGAGCCACGCCGCGCCGGTCCCGAGGGCGACCAGGGTATCCATCGTCGCGGTGCGGTTTTTCAGGCTCTTCCAGGCGCTGGTATAGAAATGCCCGCCTGCAAACACCATCACCGCAAGGGTAATCAGACCAATCAGCAGCCACAGCGTGCGGTTGTCGTCGGTGACCATCATGTTGTCACCCATCATGCCCCACACCATCACCGGAATACCCACCAGCAGGGCAACGATGGCCTGCCAGCGGAAGCGCTTCATGGTGGCGATAGCCGTTTCCTGCTGGCGCTCGCGGCGTTCGGCATCATCTTCGATGGCCTCCGCGCCGTAGCCCGCTTTCTCAACGGCCTGCACTAACTCTGCGGCGGAGGCGCTGCCCATTACCAGCGCAGTACGCTCCGCAAGATTCACCCGTGCCTGCGCGACGCCCGGGACCGCCTGCAGGGCGTTTTGTACCCGGGAGACGCAGCTGGCGCAGCTCATGCCGTTGATCAGCAGCTGTTGGCTGTCATCAATATCATCCGCTGCCGGAAGCTCAGGAGTGGCCGCTGTCAGTGCTTCCGACGGGGATGATGACTCTGCCAGCGGTTTAGCCTTTGGGTGGCTTAACTCCGCCCCGTAACCGGCCTGTTTAATGGTATCAATCAGCGCGTCCGCGCTGGCGCTGCCGGTCACGGCGGCATGGTCGATAGTCACTTCAGCGCTTTCAACGTCAGGACGCTGTTCCAGGCTTTCTTTAACGCGTTTGACACAGTGGCCGCAGGAGAGGCCGTCCAGCGTCAGGTCGATAGTGTGAGACATAACAAAACTCCCGTATAATATATTGGTCAGTTGTTGACCGGAGTAACGCTTTTCGCTAACTGTTATGAAGGTTAAACCTTCCATCAAGGGGAAGGTCAAGGGGGAAATGTGAATATCAGTGACGTGGCAAAAAAAACCGGCTTAACCAGCAAGGCGATCCGCTTTTATGAAGAGAAGGGGCTGGTAACGCCGCCGCTGCGCAGTGAAAACGGCTACCGCAGCTACACGCAGCTGCATCTGGATGAACTGACGCTGCTGCGCCAGGCAAGACAGGTCGGGTTCAATCTGGAAGAGTGCGGCGAGCTGGTTAACCTGTTCAACGATCCTAAGCGTCACAGCGCGGACGTGAAAAAACGCACCCTGGAAAAGGTGGCCGAAATTGAACGCCACATCGTCGAACTGCAGGCGATGCGCGAACAGCTGCTGCAGCTCGCGGACTCCTGTCCGGGGGATGACAGCGCCGATTGCCCGATTATTGATAACCTTGCCGGCTGCTGCCACCGCAAAACCCACGCTTAACAGGCTTTTACCCGCAGGGTAATGCCTTCCACCGCAATGACTTCAACCCGCGTGCCGGCGCTGAGGTCATCGTCGGCCACCACCGGCCACGAGCTGTCGCCTACGCGCATGTGCCCGCGTCCGTTCACCAGCGCGGTGTCGAGGGTAAAACGCTTGCCGACAATCTGCTGTCCGCGCTGGTTAAGGTGGGCGTCCACCGGTTTCTGCTCGTTAACCTGCCGGTTAAGCCAGCGCCACCACAGCCAGGCGGCCACCAGCGTCAGCGCGGCAAACAGCGCCCCCTGCCACGCCCAGTCCAGGGGAAGGATCCAGACCAGAAGACCGGTAATGACGGCGGCCACACCGCTCCAGAGCAGGTAGCCGTTGCCGCCCAACATCTCCGCTGCCAGCAATAAGCCACCGAGACTTAGCCAGAAGGCATGAGGATGTGCAACGATGAGCTCAATCATTTTTTACGCTCGTTTCCGCTGTCCTTGATCAGTTCGGCGATCCCCGCGATAGAGCCCATCAGGCTGCTGGCATCCAGCGGCATCATCACCACTTTGCTGTTGTTCGCCGAGCCGATCTCTTTCAGCGCGTCGGTATATTTTTGCGCAACGAAGTAGTTCACGGCCTGAATATCACCGGCGGCAATTGCCTCGGACACCATCTGGGTCGCGCGGGCTTCTGCTTCGGCGGAACGTTCACGCGCTTCCGCCTGTAAGAACGCGGACTGACGGTCGCCTTCCGCTTTCAGGATCTGCGACTGTTTTTCCCCTTCCGCTTTGAGGATCTCCGCCTGGCGTACCCCTTCGGCTTCCAGAATGTAGGCGCGCTTGGTTCGCTCGGCTTTCATCTGGGCGTTCATGGAGGCAATCAGCTCCGCCGGCGGGCGCACGTCGCGGATCTCGATGCGGGTGACTTTGATCCCCCACGGGTTGGTGGCCTCATCGACAATGTGCAGCAGGCGGGTGTTAATGCTGTCGCGCTGGGAAAGCATCTCGTCCAGCTCCATCGAGCCGAGTACGGTACGGATGTTGGTCATCGTCAGGTTGACGATCGCCAGCTCCAGGTTGCTGACCTCATAGGCCGCTTTTGGCGCATCAATCACCTGAATAAAGCACACGGCGTCGATGGTGACGTTGGCGTTATCCTTGGAGATCACTTCCTGGGACGGAATGTCCAGAACCTGCTCCATCATGTTGATCTTGCGTCCAATTCTGTCCATGAACGGGACAATCAGGCTTAAGCCTGGCTGGAGCGTATTGGTGTATCGGCCGAAACGCTCGACGGTCCACTGATAACCCTGAGGGACAATTTTGACGCCAGCGCCCACGATAACCAGCGCAACGAAAATAAGGACGGGAACAACGATAAGCATAAAAACCTCCTGTTTTGCATGCCGTGATGAGTGAAAGTGTGTATTTATTGCTCGTAAGTATAGGTAAAGTCAGAGATGAAGCCATCACCCGCTTCGGCAATGGCTTTGGATAATCCCTGGTAGTAATGCTCCAGCCCCAGCGCTTCGATACGCTGGATCTGTTCGCGAAGGGGGGCGCAGAACAGAACGGCATTCCCCGCCTCAACGCGTTTGTTATTCGGTGGAAGGTCGCCCGCGATGGCTTTAAACCAGGTTCTGATGCCCTGCTTTAAATTATGCGGCGCTTTTGCCAGGTTATCCATGCCCGTCAGGATCTGCAGAGTAGGGAACTCATCGGCCTGCACGGCGGCTTTCATGCGCGCAAAGAACTGGCTGAACAGCTCGAACGAGCCCAGATCGGTGACGCGGGGCTTGGTGGTTTTACCGTTTTTATTGCCGATTTTACCTGCCGCTGACGCCGTGGCCGGAACCGCGTTCACCTTTTCCAGCTCCAGTCCGAACAGCAAATTGCAGTGCGCGCGGCGCGCTTTCAGCGGGTAGGACATCAGGACGTCAATGAACCGGGTGGCTTTCACATCCGCAAGATTGTGGTTGATAAGCCACTGGGTGCGCGAAAATTCCGCCGGAGAGACGAACCAGTCCGGCACCTCATTGAAGCGTTTTGATTTGCCTTTACCGTCAAATTCAAGGAAGTGTGTCCCGTTGTCGAAGGCAAAATAGCAATTTTTGAAGCTGCCGATCGTGGTGTTCACGATGAGCGCCTTCTTAACAAAATCGACCACCTCTTCACCCATCACAAAACGCGTGCGTTCCGACGATTTGATGACGTCCATTAATGTTTCGACATCAGGAACACCAGGCTTCAGGGAGGGAAACTCATAAAAAATATGTGCCATGCTGCATACTTCCTGTAGTGATGGTGGTGACAATTTACAAACAAAAAGCTTAACACTTGCTTCAGCGTGAGGCTATTCGCGCTGCGCGGGCGAAAGGATTATGCTACAGACGGTTATGACAAAAAGCGGTCAACGGAAGCGCAATGAACGATAAAAAAAACGAATTACTTCTCAGGGATGTCGGATTTCGAGTCGGGGAAAACACAATCCTGCAGCACGTCGGGTTTCGCCTGTCGCCGGGCGAGTTTAAATTAATCACGGGTCCCTCAGGCTGTGGGAAAAGCACGCTGCTGAAGATTGTGGCGTCACTCCTCAGCCCGACGGAGGGAGCCATTCTGTTTGAAGGCGAAGATATCGCCTCGCTTTCCCCGGAAAGCTATCGCCAGCAGGTCTCGTACTGCGTGCAAACGCCCGTGCTTTTTGGCGATACGGTCTATGACAACCTGATTTTTCCGTGGCAAATCCGCAATAAAACGCCGGAGCCGGAAAAGTTTATCCACGATCTGGCCCGCTTTGGGCTGGCGCAGGAGACGCTGAGCAAATCCATCAACGCGCTGTCGGGCGGCGAAAAGCAGCGGGTCTCGCTGATCCGCAACCTGCAGTTTTTACCGAAGGTGTTGTTGCTGGACGAAATCACCAGCGCGCTCGATGACGTCAACAAGCGCAACGTTAACGAGATTATTCATCGTTACGCCCGGGAGCAGAACATTGCCGTGCTGTGGGTGACGCACGACGCTAGCGAAATAACCCATGCGGATGACGTAATTACGCTCCAGCCGCACGGCGGGAAAATGCAGGAGGCAAACCGTGGGTGAGCATAACATTACGAACGAATCGCTGGCCTTTTCGATGGTGCTGGTGCTGATTGCGATTGTGGTCAGCTACCGGGAAAAGCTGGGGCTGGAAAAAGATATCGTGTGGAGTATCTGCCGCGCGGTGATTCAGCTCATCATCGTCGGCTATGTGCTGAAGTATATCTTCAACGTTAACCACGCGGTGCTGACGCTGCTGATGGTGCTCTTTATCTGCTTTAACGCGGCGTGGAATGCACAAAAGCGCAGTAAATACATTGATAAGGCGTTTGTCTCATCGTTTATCGCGATTACCACCGGAACGGCGCTCACGCTGGCGGTGCTGGTGCTCTCCGGCTCGATTGAGTTTACGCCGATGCAGGTCATCCCTATCTCGGGGATGATCGCGGGGAACGCGATGGTGGCCGTTGGGCTCTGTTATAACAACCTCGGCCAGCGTTTCAGCAGCGAACAGCAGCAGCTGCAGGAGAAACTAAGCCTGGGGGCAACGCCAAAAGTGGCCTCGGCGCGGCTGATTCGCGAGAGCATTCGCTCATCGCTGATCCCTACGGTAGATTCCGCCAAAACGGTGGGGCTGGTGAGCCTGCCGGGCATGATGTCGGGGCTGATTTTTGCCGGTATCGATCCGGTAAAAGCGATTAAGTATCAGATCATGGTGACGTTTATGCTGCTTTCCACGGCAAGCCTGTCGACCATCATTGCCTGCTACCTGGCCTATCGGAAGTTCTACAACGCGCGCCACCAGCTGGTGGTGACGCAGTTGAAAAAGACGGGGTAACATCGTCTTTGTAGGCCCGGTAAGGCGAAGCCGCCACCGGGCTTTTTTATCAATACAACAGCGCGTAAAGCTGACGACGATACTTCGACGCCAGCGCGTCGCCGGTGCCCAGCGCGGCCAGGATCTCCTGGAACATCTTGCGCGCCTGACCGTCTGCGGCGGCTAAATCTTTTTGCAGATGGCTGAAGAGCAGCTCAAGCGCCTCTTCGTTACGCCCCACCTGATGCAGCTGCAGCGCAAGCTGGCTTGCCAGCGCGGCATCCGCCGGATTGTCGGCAACCTGCTGCTGCAGCTGTTGAATTTCCGGGGTATCCGCCGCCTGCTTCAGCAGCTCAATCTGTGCAACCAGCCCCTGATAGCGGGTGTCCTGATCCTGCAGCGGAACCGTCTTAAGTACGGCCTCCGCGTCCTCTGAGCGATGCAGGGCGATCTGCGTCTCCGCCAGCAGCAGGCCAATCTGGCTGTTCTGTTTTGACAGCTGCCACGCCTCTTTCAGCAGCGGCAGCGCCTCGTCGTATTTGCCTTCCTGCATCAGCGCCATGCCTTCCTGCGCTTTCAGCTCTTCTTCGCGCGGCAGCACCTTATCCAGCAGGGCGCGGATGGCTTCTTCCGGCTGTGGCCCCTGGAAGCCATCAACAGGCTGACCGTTCTGGAACAGATAGACGGTAGGAATGGCGCGCAGACCAAACTGAGACGCGACCATCGGCTCGGCGTCACAGTCCAGCTTCGCGAGAATGAACTGACCGTTGTACTGGGCGGCAAGGCTTTCCAGCACCGGCGTCAGCTGTAGACAGTGTTGGCTACGTTCAGACCAGAAGTAGAACAGGACCGGTTTGGTCATCGACTGTTCAAGGGTCTGTTGCAGGTTAGCTTCTGTGATATTGACGATATTCTGTACGGACATGCGGCTTTCTCTTTTGTCGGTTTGTTCTTTACATGGGGATGCGCGTCGTCGCTTCAACTCAACCGTGTAAAATTTTGTCCATTATCCGGCCCGGCAGCAGGCGTTTTAACCAGCCGACGGCGTGGGTGACCAGCGTTACCGGATAGCGCATTTTGGGATGTTCACTCTCAAAAGCATGGCGCACTTTGGCCACCACCGCCTCGGGCCCGAGGGTAAAACGTGCGGCGATGCCGGGGTTCTCGACCGGTTTATCCGCCTGCGTCTGGTTAACGTTTTCGGTAAAGCGGGTGCGGATCGGGCCGGGTTCAATCAGGCTGACCTTTATGCCGCTGTGGCGTAGCTCCATGCGCAGGGCGTCGGACCAGGCCTCCAGCGCATATTTACTGGCGGCGTAGGCGCCGCGGCCCGGGGTGGAAATCAGCCCCATCACCGACGACGTCATCACGATGCGCCCTTCACCGTGCGGCAGCATAGCGGGGAGCAGACGCATGGTGAGCTGATGTACGCCGAAAAAGTTGGTCGAAAACTGCTTCTCCAGCGTTTCGCGGGAGAGGGTATCCAGCGGGCCATACACGCCGTAACCGGCATTATTAAACAGGCCGTAAAGACGATTACCGGTCAGGGCGATCACCTCATCGGCGGCGCGGTCAACGCTCTCCGGCGAGTCCATATCCAGCAGCACGCCGGTAAAGCCCAGCCCGTTCATGCGTTCGACATCGTCAGGTTTGCGACAGGCCGCCAGAACCCGAAACCCCTGGCGCTTCAATTCGAGCGCGCTTTCCAGACCGATTCCACTGGAACATCCTGTAATTAAGACCGATTTTTGCATAACTTTACCTGTCAGGATCTCCGCTTAATCAGGAGTCATGTTTAACTAAAGGAGCCAGCCGCGTTGCCATCCAGTCGGCAATAAACGGCTGCGCATCGCGATTGGGGTGGATCCCGTCGTCTTGCATCCACTGGGGTTTGAGATAGACCTCTTCCATGAAAAATGGCAGCAGCGGAATATCAAACTCTTTGGCAAGCTTGGGGTAGATCGCGCTAAAGGCCTCATTATACCGACGACCGTAGTTGGCGGGCAGGCGAATTTGCATCAGCAGCGGCTGGGCGTTTGCCGCCTTGATCTCCTGCAAAATGGTGCGCAGCGTATCCTCCGTTTGCTGTGGCTGGAAACCGCGCAGGCCATCATTACCGCCGAGCTCAACCAGCACCCAGCGCGGCTGATGCTGTTTGAGCAGCGCAGGCAGGCGCGATAAACCTTGCTGTGAGGTATCGCCGCTGATGCTGGCGTTGATTACAGGCGTTTTGCTCTGCCATTTGTCATTGAGCAGAGCGGGCCAGGCTGCGCCAGCCGCCATGCGATAGCCGGCGCTCAGGCTGTCACCGAGAACCAGTAACGTGTCCGCTGCCGCCGCGCGGAAGGTCATCAGAATCAAAAACAGGAAGGGCAAATGCCAGCGGAAAACAGTGTTGAAGTTCATCATCTTAAGAAGTCCGTCGGTCAGGGGGAACACGAGCTTTCCATCCTTACTGGAGTTGAACTCGTTGTCAAACGCGCTGAAACCATCGCGCTGATTGGCGAATCCGGTTCCGGTAAGTCCACGCTGCTGGCGATTTTAGCCGGTCTGGACGACGGCAGCAGCGGCGAGGTCCACCTTGTCGGGCAGCCGCTGCATCAGCTTGATGAAGAGGCGCGGGCCGCGCTGCGCGCGCGTCACGTTGGTTTTGTCTTTCAGTCCTTTATGCTGATCCCAACCCTGAACGCCCTGGAAAACGTCGAGCTCCCGGCGCTGTTGCGCGGTGAAAACAGCCGTGAAAGCCGCGCGCATGCGAAGGCGCTGCTGGAACAGCTCGGTCTGGGGAAACGTCTCGACCATCTTCCCGCCCAGCTTTCCGGCGGTGAGCAGCAGCGCGTGGCGCTGGCCCGCGCGTTTAACGGCCGCCCTGAGGTGCTGTTTGCCGATGAGCCTACCGGCAACCTTGACCGTAAAACCGGCGACAGGATTGCCGACCTGCTGTTTTCGCTCAACCGCGAGCACGGCACCACGTTGATCCTCGTCACCCACGATCCGCAGCTCGCGGCGCGCTGCGACCGTCGCCTGCGGCTGGTGAACGGTGTTCTGCAGGAGGAAGCATGATTACCCGCTGGTTCTGGCGCGAGTGGCGCTCGCCCTCGCTGCTGATTGTCTGGCTGGCGCTCAGCCTGGCGGTGGCCTGCGTGCTGGCGCTCGGCAGCGTCAGCGACCGCATGGAAAAAGGGCTTAGCCAGCAGAGCCGGGAGTTTATGGCGGGGGACAGGGCGCTGGAAAGCTCCCGCCCCGTGCCGCCGGGCTGGATTGAAGCAGCGCGCAAAGAAGGGCTGAAGGTGGGAGAGCAGCTCACCTTCCAGACCATGACCTTCGCGGGCGACATGCCGCAGCTGGCGAGCGTCAAGGCCGTCGATGATATCTACCCGATGTACGGTGACTTACAGACCAGTCCGCCGGGGTTAAAGCCGACGCCCGGTACGGTGCTGCTGGCATCGCGTCTGATGGCGCTGCTGAACCTCAAACCCGGCGACAGTATCGACGTCGGCGACGCCATGCTGAAAATCGCCGGGGAAGTGGTGCAGGAGCCCGACGGCGGTTTTAACCCGTTCCAGCTTGCGCCGCGTCTGCTGATGAACACCGCGGATGTCGCGGCCACCCATGCGGTACAGCCGGGCAGCCGCGTCACCTGGCGCTATAAGTTTGGCGGCACGCCCGCCCAGCTTGCTGCGTATGAAAAATGGCTTCTGCCGCAGCTCAAACCGGAACACCGCTGGTACGGGCTGGAGCAGGACGAGGGGGCGCTCGGTAAATCTCTGGAGCGCTCTCAGCAGTTCCTGCTGCTGTCGGCCCTGTTGACCCTGCTGCTGGCGGTGGCGGCGGTGGCCGTGGCGATGGGGCACTACTGCCGCAGCCGCTACGACCTGGTGGCGATCCTCAAAACCCTGGGGGCGGGCCGGGCGCAGCTGCGCAAGCTCATTGTCGGCCAGTGGCTGATGCTGCTGGTCCTGTCGGCGCTGACCGGCGGAATAATCGGGCTGCTGTTTGAAAAACTGCTGATGGTGATGCTGAAACCGGTGCTCCCGGCCGCCTTGCCGCCGGCCAGCCTCTGGCCGTGGCTGTGGGCGATGGGCGCGATGACGGTGATCTCGGTGCTGGTGGGGCTCCGGCCCTACCGCCTGCTGCTCGCCACGCAGCCGCTGCGCGTGCTTCGCAACGATGTGGTGGCGAACGTCTGGCCGCTGAAGTTCTACCTTCCGGTGATTATTGCGGTGGCGGTGGGGCTGCTGGCGTGGCTGATGGGCGGCAGCACGCTGCTGTGGGCGGTGCTGGCCGGGGCGGTTGTGCTGGCGCTGCTGTGCGGCGTGCTGGGCTGGATACTGCTCAACCTCCTGAAAAGGGTGACGGTAAAATCCCTGCCCGTGCGCCTGGCGGTCAACCGTCTGCTGCACCAGCCCTGGTCTACGCTCAGCCAGCTGTCGGCGTTCTCGCTGTCGTTTATGCTGCTGGCACTGCTGCTGGTGCTGCGCGGCGATCTGCTCGACCGCTGGCAGCAGCAGCTTCCGCCGGAAAGCCCGAACTATTTCCTGATCAATATCGCCCCTGAGCAGGTTACGCCGCTGAAGGGCTTCCTGTCGGAGCATCACATCATCCCCGAGTCGTTCTATCCCATCGTTCGCGCGCGTCTGACGCAGATCAACGGCCAGCCAACGGAGGGGAATAAGGACGAGTCGCTTAACCGCGAGCTGAATCTGACATGGCAGGATAAACGCCCTGATCACAACCCGATAACCGCCGGCACCTGGCCGCCAAAAGCGGGGGAGGTGTCGATGGAGGAGGGGCTGGCGACGCGCCTGAACGTGAAGCTGGGAGACAGCGTGACCTTCACCGGCGATACCCAGGATTTCACCGCGAAAGTCACCAGCCTGCGTAAAGTGGACTGGGAAAGCCTGCGGCCCAACTTCTTCTTTATCTTCCCGCCGGGGGCGCTGGACGGTCAGCCGCAGAGCTGGCTGACCAGCTTCCGCTGGGAAAACGGCAACGGCATGCTGACCCAGCTCAACCGGGAGTTTCCGACGGTCAGCCTGCTGGATATCGGCGCGATCCTCAAACAGGTGGGGCAGGTGCTGGAGCAGGTGAGCCGCGCGCTGGAGGTCATGGTGGTGCTGGTGACGATCTGCGGCGTGCTGTTGCTGTTGGCCCAGGTTCAGGTGGGCATGCGCCAGCGCCATCAGGAACTGGTGGTTTACCGCACGCTGGGGGCCGGTAAGCGGCTGCTGCGAATGACGCTCTGGAGCGAGTTTGCGCTGCTGGGGCTGGTGGCCGGTCTGGTGGCCGCCATTGGCGCAGAGACGGCGCTGGCGGTGCTGCAGACAAAGGTCTTCGACTTCCCGTGGGAGCCTGACTGGCGTCTTTGGTTGACTCTGCCTCTGTGCGGCGCGGGGCTGCTTTCCCTCTGCGGAGGCTGGCTCGGCACGCGGCTGCTAAAGGGCAAAGCCCTGTTCCGTCCGTTTGCGAGTTGATTTAGTATAGTGATAATTACGCACCGGATTTTTATGCCGGTGCGTAGTGTTTAAATAGCACAAAGTGATAATACCCACTCATTTAGTAGCACAAAACATTAAAAACCTGTCCACACAGCCCGATTATTTCCAGTTAATATTCTCCCGCTAAATATTTAGCAGCGTGTCTATTAAGGAAAAATAATGACTATAAAAAAATCAGCGCTGGCGGCAACGATTGGCGCGGCAGTGGCATTAACGACCTTCGCTTCTCAGGCGGAAATCACCGTTCTTAAGCAGGATCCTCAGGCGGGTAACCCGCTGAGCCGCCTGAACTTCACCGTTGGCGGCAGTATTCGTCCTCAGTTCCAGAACATGACCGGCGACGACGGGAAAAACAGCTACAAGCGTAACGGCTTTGACGGCGGCACCCGCTTCCGTTTCGCTGCAGATTACTACCTGTTTGATGACATCAGCTGGATCAGCTACTACGAGCTGGGTGTGAATATTCCTGCGCAGTTTAACTGGGATCACCACTACGCCGAAGGCGCACACGACACCACGCGTCGTATGCTCTATACCGGTCTGAAGAGCGACACCTGGGGTACGCTGACCTTCGGTCAACAGAACAGCGTTTACTATGATGTGGTTGGCGCGAAAACCGATATCTGGGACTACGACATGATCGCTCAGGCACCGGGTAACGGGATCAACGGCGACTACGACGGTTCTTACCGTTCACGCCAGATGCTGAAATATAAGAAAACCGTGGGCGATGCTGACATTTATGCATCCTACCTGTTTGAAGACAGCGAATTCCTGCCGGGCAACGGCCTGCGCTACAAGCGTAAAGGCGGCGGCTCGCTGGGTCTGGATTACCACCTGACTACCGACCTGACCTGGGGCGCAGCGTGGAACTACACCCGCGCCGACATGCGTAACCCGGACAACGGCGACAGCAAAACCTACGACCAGAACATTCTCGGTACCGCGCTGAGCTGGACCCCGGACAACTGGACCTTCTCCGCAGGCGGCGGCTGGTATCAGAACTTCCTGACCACCAAAAAAGTGTCTGTTAACGACTACTTTGCGGGCGACGCGTGGGGTATTGAGTACTTCGCAGGGTACAAGTTCCCAGTCGGTCAGTACGCGGTGAAATCCATCCAGCCTTACTTCATGGGTGATCGCATTGAGTACGTGAACGGCCGTAACTACCAGCGCATCGACAACGGCGTGGGGATCAGCTTCCAGCTGGATTACGGTTTCCGCGTGGATTACGAACACGTGTTCACCTCCAGCACCGACAACCTGGGCGACATGAACCTGGTGCGTCTGCGTTACGACTTCTAAGCCGTCTGTTCCCCGGTGGCGCTGCGCTTACCGGGGCTACAACAGTACGCGTAGGCCGGGTAAGGCGTAGCCGCCACCCGGCTTTATTTTTCAGCGATCAAGCCACTCAGCAATTTCTTCGTACGTCCCGCGATACACAATCTTTTCCGCCTTTTTCTCCAGCTGATAGCCGTACATCGGGTCGTAATAGTCGTTCAGGAGCGGTACAAGCCAGCTGAAGTGTGCGTCAGTGCGGCCAGAGCGTTGCTGTTCCAGCAGCGCGGAGTCTAACAGCGCGGTAAATTCCGCAAAGCGCTGCAGCCCAAGACGGCGGCGTATGGCGAACAGGCCGTGATGCAGGTACTCGCTGTATTCTTTCCAGCCCGCTTCCTCGCCGTAGGCGGCAGAAAAGTCCGCCCACATATGGTCGAAATACTCTTCGCGCAGGCGTTCAAGACGAATGTCAAACGGATCCTCGACCACGACGATAGGGGCTTCAACCATGCGGTCGCGCAGGCAGGCCGGCAGGTGGTTAGAGCCAATCATCCGGCCTTCATCTTCCAGCACCCAGCGCGCGGCGTCTTTTTTCAATAGCTCAACCGCAAGGTGATTTTCAAAGCTGGCCTGAGAAAGCTGCGGCGTGAGCGTGCGGCCAAATGACGAGCCGCGATGGTGCGCCAGCCCTTCCAGATCGATACCCTGCGCGTGCTGCTTCACCAGCAGGGTTTTACCGTTCCCGGTACAGCCGCCGATAAGCACCATCGGCTTTTGCGACTGCTCGATGGTCACCTGAATCGCCGTCTGGCGCAGGGCCTTATAGCCACCGCGGATCAGCGGGTAGTCGATACCCGCCTCTTTCAGCCAGGCCTGCGAGATATGCGAGCGCTGGCCGCCGCGCGCGCAGCAGAGAAAGCCCTCAGGATGGGCAAGGCTGGCTACGCGCCAGGCGTTGATGCGGGCCTCACGCGTGTCGCCGCTCACCAGGCGATGGCCGAGCGCCAGCGCGGCGTCCGGTCCCTGACGTTTATAACAGGTGCCGACGGCGGCGCGCTCGTCATCGTTCATTAAAGGCAGGTTGACTGCCGCTGGCATCGCGCCCTGGGCAAATTCGATCGGCGCGCGAACGTCGATTAAAGGGGTATCGGACGCGAGGATCGCGCGATAGTCCGTTCCATCGTTCATGGTTATTCCAGAAGAAAGCTAAGCAGCAATGGGCGGGAATTGTACGCCGGGGAAAGAGGAGGTCAACTCCCCGGCGGAGGGAGAACTATTTAAGCTTAGATTGTGCCCAGACAATACCGCTCGCGTATTCCGGCGGCAGGAGCGGGATCATGGCTTCCAGCGTGGCGCTCAGACGGCCCGTGTCGCTGTCGTTCAGGTTCAGGTGGCCGACTTTACGACCCTCGCGGACCTCTTTGTCATACCAGTGCAGATGCACCAGCGGCAGCTTCAGCCAGTCGTAGTTCAGATCGGTCCCGATCAGGTTGATCATCACCGACGGGCTGTTCACCACCGGCTGCGGCAGCGGCAGGTCGGTAATGGCGCGCAGGTGCAGCTCAAACTGGCTGATGGAGGCGCCGTTTTGCGTCCAGTGGCCGCTGTTGTGCACGCGCGGCGCAAGTTCATTGATCAGCAGACCGGACGGGGTGATAAAGCACTCCATCGCCATGACGCCGACATAACCGAGTTCGTGCATGATGGCAGAGAGCATCTCTTCCGCCTGCGCCTGCTGGTCGGCATTGGCGTGCGGGAAGGCGACGCTGGTGCGCAGAATGCCGTCCTGATGCAGGTTATGCGTCAGCGGATAAAACACCGTGTGGCCGTCATGCCCGCGCGCGCCAACCAGCGAGACTTCACCGCTGAAGTTAATGCCCTGCTCAACGATGCACTCGCCGTAGCAATCATCCGGCAGCTCGGCGGTGTCGCCTGCGCGCAGGCGCCACTGGCCGCGGCCGTCGTAGCCACCCACGCGGCGCTTCACGATCGCCAGCTCGCCCAGCATGGCGAAGACGTCGTTCCACTCGCTTTTATCGGACAGGAGCTGCCACGGCGCGGTCGCGAGGCCGAGCTTGTCGAACAGCTGCTTTTGCGTCAGGCGGTCGGCAACGATCGGGAACACGTCGCGGTTAACGAAGGCGTTATGACGCGCCAGCTCGCGGGTCAGAGCGGTCTCCGGCCAGCGTTCAATCTCGGCGGTGATCACGCTCTGGTGGAATGGGACGGCTTCCGGCTCGGCGTCCAGCCCGACGGGCCAGACGGCAATACCCAGCGGCTCACCGGCCTGACGCAGCATGCGGCCTAACTGGCCGTTACCAAGGACGCAAACCTGCTTCATGCCGCACCCCGCGGGTCCGGGTTGTCCAGCACTTCGTCGGTCTGGGCTTTACGCCACGCCGCCAGACGCTCATGTAAGTCTTTATCGTGCGTCGCCAGGATCTGCGCGGCCAGCAGGGCGGCATTGGCGGCACCCGCTTTGCCAATCGCCAGCGTGCCGACAGGAATACCGCGCGGCATCTGAACGATGGAGTAGAGGCTGTCCACACCGCTTAACGCGGCGCTTTGTACCGGGACGCCCAGCACCGGCACCAGGGTTTTGGCGGCAATCATGCCCGGCAGATGTGCTGCGCCGCCCGCACCGGCAATGATCACCTCATAACCGTTCTCTTCGGCGCTTTCGGCGAAGCTGAACAGTTTGTCCGGTGTACGGTGCGCGGAGACCACTTCAACGTGGTGCGGAACATTCAGGATGTCAAAGATTTCGGCGGCGAACTGCATGGTAGCCCAGTCGCTTTTGGACCCCATCACGATGGCGACACGCGCCGGATTATTGCGGGAAGACATGCGTCTTAAAACTCCTGTGGTGCGAAACACACTGCTTTCGAGGGCACAGAGAATAGCATGTTATACGGGCAAGGAAAACGGTTGCGCGGTTAAATCTTGAGCCGTTGTTGCCATCAGTTCATAACAAAACAGACCGCATTCTGGCGGTCTGTTTTCGTCGAGGGGCAATCATTATTTCGTCAGTTCTGCGGTCATATACACGCGATTATCGACCTTCGCGCTGGTGATTTTATAAGACGCACCCTGTTCAGCAGCCTGTGCAGCGATTTTCGCTTCTGCGCGGTCAAGGGTAGAGGCGGTTGCGCTCACGCTCTGCGCGAAAGAACCGAAAGAAACCAGGGAGAGAGCCGCAACTGCAACGAAAGTTTTGATGGATTTCATGGTCGTATTCCTTAAGTGTTTTGTCTGGGATAGGGCGTGTTGCCCTGATGTGATAAATAATAGGCCGACCACGGGCGGATTAAAATCGAAACAATTTGCCGATATTGTTCAAAAAAATAGAATGATGTGGAGGGGGTTAAAAAGGAAACGCGATCAGCTCCACGCCCTCAGGCGTGACTTTGACCATAGAACCTTCGGTATGCCAGGCACCCAATACCACGCGGTGTGCGGGCTGGCCGTTGGCGATGAGGGAATGCACGTCAGGACGATGGGTATGGCCGTGGATCAGCCACTGAACGTCATGCTTTTCCATCACCCGCACGACCGCCTGCGGATTGACGTCCATGATGGTCATGGATTTGCTGTTGTTGGCGGCTTTACTGCCTGCGCGCATTCTGGCGGCGATGCGGTTGCGGATAAAGAGCGGCAGGGCAAGGAACACCTTCTGGATCCACGGGGTGTGGACTTTGGCGCGAAACGCCAGGTAGCCGGTATCGTCGGTGCAGAGCGTGTCGCCGTGCATGATCAGGACCTTGCGGCCGTAGAGGTCGAGCACCTGTTCTTCCGGCAGCAGCGTCATGCCGCTTTCACGGGCGTAGCGCTTGCCGATCAGGAAATCACGGTTGCCGTGAATGAAGTAGCAGGGGACGCCCGAATCCACCAGCGCGTGAATAGCGGCGGCCATTTCACGGTGCAGCGGGTTAGGATCGTCGTCGCCAATCCAGGCTTCAAAGAGGTCGCCCAGGATGTACAGCGCATCGGCGCTTTTCGCTTCACCGCGTAAAAAACGCAGAAAACCGGCGGTTATCGCCGGTTCTTCTGTTTGCAGATGAAGATCCGCAATAAAGAGTGTCGCCACCAATTACTCGCTGACGGTCACGCTGGTAATCACAACGTCTTCTTTTGGAACGTCCTGGTGCATACCGCTGCGGCCAGTAGAGACGGCTTTGATCTTGTCAACCACGTCCATACCTTCAACCACTTCTGCGAATACGCAGTAGCCCCAACCCTGCAGGCTTTCGCCGGAGAAGTTCAGGAAGTCGTTGTCCGCCACGTTAATGAAGAACTGTGCAGTAGCAGAGTGAGGTGCCTGAGTACGTGCCATCGCCAGCGTGCCGCGGGTGTTTTTCAGGCCGTTGTTCGCTTCGTTCTTGATCGGCTCTTTAGTGGCTTTCTGGTTCATGCCAGGTTCGAAACCGCCGCCCTGTATCATGAAACCGTTGATCACGCGGTGGAAAATGGTGTTGTTGTAGAAACCTTCGCGGCAGTAGTCCAGGAAGTTTTTAACTGTTTCAGGCGCTTTGTCATCAAAGGTTTTGATTACGATATCGCCATGATTAGTGTGGAAAGTAACCATTTTTGCATCCTGTTCCGTTATTGTGGTACGTCGACCCGCCTTCGGGTCATCTATAGGGGCTTGTTATAGCATAACCACAGGATGCGATCACCTTGCATTGTGTGCTGCTTCGGGTTTGAATTACGGGTAGAATAGCCGGTTTTCAACCACACACGTGTTTACATGGAATCTTCGATGTTAAAAATCTTTAATACAATGACGCGCCAAAAAGAGGAATTTAAACCTATCCATGCCGGGGAAGTCGGCATGTACGTGTGTGGTATTACGGTTTACGATCTCTGTCACATTGGCCATGGCCGTACCTTTGTCGCCTTCGACGTGGTGTCACGCTACCTGCGTTTTCTGGGGTACAAGCTGAAATACGTGCGCAACATCACCGACATCGACGATAAGATCATCAAGCGCGCCAATGAAAACGGCGAAAGCTTTGTCGCGCTGGTGGATCGCATGATCGCTGAGATGCACAAAGACTTCGACGCCCTGAATATTCTGCGTCCTGACAGCGAGCCGCGCGCGACCCACCATATTCACGAAATCATCGAGATCACCGAAAAGCTGATCGTCCGCGGACATGCGTACGTTGCCGACAACGGCGACGTGATGTTCTCCGTGCCGACGGACCCAACCTACGGTGCGCTTTCCCGTCAGGATCTGGATCAGCTCCAGGCCGGTGCCCGCGTTGACGTGGTTGATGTGAAGCGCAACCCGATGGACTTCGTGCTGTGGAAGATGTCTAAAGAGGGTGAACCAAGCTGGCCATCCCCGTGGGGCGACGGCCGTCCGGGCTGGCACATTGAATGTTCTGCGATGAACTGCAAACAGCTGGGCAAGCACTTCGACATTCACGGCGGCGGTTCAGACCTGATGTTCCCGCACCACGAAAACGAAATCGCGCAGTCCACCTGCGCCCACGGCGGCGAGTACGTGAACTACTGGATGCACTCCGGGATGGTAATGGTTGACCGCGAGAAGATGTCGAAATCGCTGGGTAACTTCTTTACCGTGCGCGACGTGCTGAAGTATTACGACGCGGAAACCGTGCGCTACTTCCTGATGTCCGGCCACTATCGCAGCCAGCTGAACTACAGCGAAGAGAACCTGAAGCAGGCGCGTTCGGCGCTGGAGCGTCTGTACACCGCGCTGCGCGGAACCGACAAGTCTGTTCCGGCGGCAGGCGGCGAAGCCTTCGAAGCGCGCTTCGTTGAGGTGATGAACGACGACTTCAACACCCCGGAAGCCTACTCCGTGCTGTTCGACATGGCGCGCGAAGTGAACCGCCTGAAGTCCGAGGATATGGCGGCCGCGAATGCGCTGGCGTCACATCTGCGTAAGCTCTCTGCCGTGCTCGGCCTGCTGGAGCAGGAGCCGGACGCGTTCCTGCAGAGCGGTGCGCAGGCGGACGACGGTGAAGTGGCGGAGATTGAAGCGTTGATCAAGGCGCGTCTGGAAGCGCGTCAGGCGAAGGACTGGGCGGCGGCCGATGCGGCGCGTAACCGTCTGACCGAGATGGGCATCATCCTGGAGGACGGCCCGCAGGGAACGACCTGGCGCCGTAAGTAAGTCTGTAACGCCCGGTGACGCTTACGCTTACCGGGCCTACGGGCAAAAGTAGGCCGGGTAAGGCGCAGCCGCCACCCGGCTTTTTTTTACCTTCTTTTCCACCACAACATTCCCATCAGCACTACACCCGGCAGCCACACCCACAGCAGTTCTGAAATAATCACCTGATGCCCGTACGGCGTGGTATAGAGTGAGAGCGCAAACGGCGCGACCTTGATCACCTGCCACGGCGCAAAGAAGCGTTCATCTGACCACGGCCACAGCCAGCCGACGCCTTTCCCGCCTGTGGTAATCGAATCCAGCAGGCTGTGCGACAGCAGTGACACGGTTAAAAACAGCCAGCACCGCGTCAGGCTGGCCCGGAACCATCGTCGTCCAGTCAGTACGCAAAGTATCGGCACCACGAAGGCAAAAAGCAGGGAGTGGGTAAAGCCGCGATGGCCGAAAACGTTGCCGTACGCGACGCCGAACTTGAACGCCAGCACGTCGGCGTCCGGCAGCATGGCGAGAACAATGCCGGCAAACAGCAGGCGGGGTGGGATAACTTTTGTCCCCAGGCCTAAGCCCAGGCAAAGCGGAACAGCAGCGTGCGTAATGACGGTAGGCATTGTGATTATCCATGGCAAATCATGGAAATATAGCAGTCATCTCGCGCTAAAAGACCTGTGCTAAATTCTGATTTTACGCCGACTCGCGTGCGATAAGCTGCCCGGAGAGCGTAATACGCTGGGTTTGCAGCGTCGGCTCCTTCAGCGTGCGAATAATCAGCCCGGCCGCCTGACGCCCCGTCTCTTCGCTGGCGGACGAGACGTAGGTAAACGAGGGTGAGGTGAGGTTAACGTGGAGCATATCTTCGAAACCAACCAGGGCGACCTGCTGCGTCAGAAACACATCTTTACCCACCGTACGCCCAACCTGATGAATACCTGAGATGGAGCCGATCATGGCATCCGGCGAGTGGCAGAGCAGGGCGGTGATGGTATTGTTTTTTTCCAGCAGCTGGCGGGTGGCAAAACCCGCTGCCAGCGTGTCATCGCTGCAGGCCGGCGAGTATTCATCGCGCCAGACCAGCCCGTTTTGCGCCATCGCGCTGCGAAAGCCGAGCAGGCGCTGCTCGCGGATAAGGCAGCCTTCCCGTCCGCCTATGTAGGCGATATTACGATGACCGCGCTCGATAAGATAACGCACCGCCAGACTGGCCGCCTGTCGGTTATCGCGCATCACCAGATTGCATTTTTCATCCAGCAGCGACTGAGAGACCACCACCAGCGGCAGCGGGCAGTGGCGAATCTTTTCCGGCAGGGTAGAGGTGCGGGTATCCGAGGCCAGATAGATCACCCCGGCGACGCCCTGCTGCTTAAACGACAGCAGGCAGCGCTCAAGCTGGTCATGGTCGTTCTGGGGCTGACCGAGAAAAACCATATATCCCTGTTTTTCAAGATCCTGAACAATGCTCGCCATCACCTTGATGGAGAAGCTGTCGCTAAAGTCGCGGAGGATCAGGCCAATCAGATTAGAGGTATTGGCGCGGAGGTTGGCAGCGGCAACGTTATGAACATAGCCCAGGGTATTGATGGCAGCGTTGACCTTCTCGATCGTTGCCTCTGAGATTTTCCCTTTCTGGCGCAGCACCAGCGATACGGTGGAAACCGACACGCCCGCGTGCTTTGCAACATCAATAATGCTGACTTTCTTCAAAACCGCTCCCTGAAATTTACCGATTATCAGCCAGATAAAACACGCCTCCCAGCGTACAGGAGACGTGTCGTTCAGGCATCTTATTATTTGCCGATCATGGTGGACATGGTCTGGGCGATAAACTGTGCTCTGGCACCGAAAATCACCTGAATACCGTTGTCGCCGACAAACACCACGCCGCGCGCGCCGAGTCCGTTAAGACCGTCTTTATCCACCGCGTCGCTTTTTGCCACTTCCAGACGCAGGCGGGTGATACAGGCGCCGACGGAGTCGATGTTATGCGCGCCGCCCAGCAGGGTGATGATCTCGGTCGCGAGCTCGGAATCCGATTTTTCATCCGCATTGGCGGTTACTTCGGTGCGGCCCGGCGTTTTCACGTCGAAACGACGGATCACAAAGCGGAACGTGAAGTAATAAATCAGGCCCATTGGAATACCGATGATAATGGCGCTCAGGAAGTGGGTCTGGTAGCCGTTAAACGACGGCAGGATCCCGAATGACAGATAGTCGATAAAACCTGCAGAGAACGACTTGGCGATATGCGCATGCAGCAGGTACATGGTCATGTAGGCCAGACCCGCCATGATGGCGTTAAAGACGTACAGAATCGGCGCCACGAAGATAAAGGTAAACTCAACCGGTTCGGTAATCCCCGTCAGGAAGCAGGTCAGCGCCGCGGAGAACAGAATACCGGCCGCGATTTTCTTATTCTTCGTATGGGCTTCGTGATACATCGCCAGGCACGCCGCAGGCAGCGCGAACAGCATCAGCGGGAATTCACCCTGCATGAACTTACCGGCGTTCTGGTAGGTGTCGCTGCTGAAGGATTTCACCCCTTCTTCCAGCATCTTGAACCAGATGGTCTGGTCGCCGTGGATCACCTGGCCTGCCTGGGTGGTGTAATCCCCAAACGAATACCAGAACGACGGATACCAGATATGGTGCAGACCGAGCGGGATCAGCGCGCGCTCCACCAGACCGAAGATAAAGGTCGAGGCCGCCTGATTATCGCCGTTAACGATCACGGAGAGGGCGTCGATACCGGCCTGGATATGCTGCCACACGTACGGCAGCAGCAGCCCCATCAGGAACGAGAGGAACGCCGTTGCAATCGCCACGAAGCGCTTGCCGGAGAAGAAGCCCAGGAATTCCGGAAGCTGCATGGTGTGGAAGCGGTTATAGCACCAGGCCGCGAGAATACCGCAGATCAGGCCGCCGAAGACGCCCATCTGCAGCGTCGGAATGCCCACCACCATGGCGTATTTCCCGCCCTGGGAGGCCATTTCCGGCGTGATGCTCAGCACGGTGCTGATGGTGATATTGGTGACAAACACCGACACCGCCGCAGACAGCGCCGCAATGCCGGATTCTGACGCCAGGCCCACGGCAGAGCCAATGGCAAACAGCATCGGCAGGTTATCAAAGATAACCCCGCCCGCGTTCATCATCAGCGGCAGATGGAACTTATCGCCGAAGGCCAGCAGCAGGCCCGCAGCGGGAAGCAGTGAAATTGGCAGCATTAAGGCGCGACCAATCATCGATAACTTAGACAGCGATTTAACAAACCCTGATATCAGACTCATGCTGATTTCCCCCGAGTAGCGCTTTTTTTGGCGCTGTTATTGTAAGTAGAACGTTTTAGTAGAACGTTCTACTTATCGTGGGCAAAGCGTGAAAAACGCGCAACTGAATTTTCACTTTTCAACAGACGAAATACTGATTATTTGAAGTGGATCGATAAATAACCGTGATGGGTGTGAGGGGATAGAGATAGAAATTGCCGGGTGGCGGCTTCGCCTTACCCGGCCTACAAACGGAGACAGTACGTAGGCCCGGTAAGCGCAGCGCCACCGGGCATCAAACGGCTTACGCCGTCACGGTCACGCTCTGGCCTTCAAAGCTCACGGTCTGGCCCGCGACAATCTTGCAGCGCTTGCGGGTTTCCACCGCACCGTCCACTTTGACAAGCCCGTCGGCAATGGCAATTTTCGCCTGCGCGCCGCTTTCGCTCCAGCCTTCCAGCTTGAGCAGATCGCACAGCTCAACGTGCGGGTGTTTGCCTAATGAAAATGTGGCCATCTTACGCGTCCTCTACGTCGTGATATTCTTCGCACGCCTGCAGGGTATTCTGAATCAGCGTTGCGACGGTCATCGGGCCTACGCCGCCCGGTACGGGGGTAATGTAAGAGGCGCGCGCGGCGGCATCTTCATACACCACGTCGCCGACCACTTTGCCGTTTTCCAGACGGTTAATCCCGACGTCCACGACAATTGCGCCCTCTTTAATCCATTCACCTGGAATAAAGCCCGGCTTACCGACCGCGACGATCAGCAGATCGGCGTTCTCAACGTGGTGACGCAGGTTTTTGGTGAAGCGGTGGGTAACGGTGGTGGTGCAGCCTGCCAGCAGCAGCTCCATGCTCATCGGGCGGCCCACGATGTTGGACGCGCCGATGACCACGGCGTTCAGGCCGTAAGTATCGATGTTATAACGCTCCAGCAGCGTCACGATACCGCGCGGCGTGCACGGACGCAGGCGCGGCGCGCGCTGGCACAGGCGGCCAACGTTGTAAGGATGGAAGCCGTCCACGTCTTTATCCGGTGCGATACGCTCCAGCACCTTCACGTTGTCGATACCGGCGGGCAGCGGCAGCTGAACCAGAATACCGTCGATCTCTTTATCGGCGTTCAGAGTGTCAATAAGTTCCAGCAGTTCTGCTTCGCTGGTGGTTTCCGGCAAATCGTAAGAGCGGGAGACGAACCCCACCTCTTCACACGCTTTGCGCTTGCTGCCGACATAAATCTGCGATGCCGGGTTACTGCCAACCAGCACAACGGCCAGCCCGGGGGCGCGTTTTCCGGCCGCTTTACGCGCCTTCACTTTTTCCGCGACCTCAGAGCGCACCTGCTGCGCAATCGTTTTACCGTCAATAATCTTTGCTGCCATCAGAGAGAAGATTCCGTCTGTAACGTTCGAAAGGGGGGATGCGTGTATTTTGTCAGAAGCGAGCCCCGCTGTCAGTCACCCTTTGCGCGTTTTTATCCGCAAGACGCAAAAACCCTTCTTAAGGGATGGTCAATTTCTTAGGCGGGATTAGGATGTGACCTGGTAAAATGGCAGCGTTTTGACATATTTAAAAATCACCTCCTGAGCTACTTTGTCTCCTCCGAAATAAGCTTTCAATTACTCAATTGAACGTATTTCTTATTCCCGATTTTTCGCGGGAAGGGTTATTTACATTTTAAAGGAATAGACATGAAACTCAGCAACATTGCTTCTACTGTTATTGCAACTTTGGCCCTAGTTGCGGGTGCCGCAAATGCAGCGGATCCTGCTGCGCCGGTTTCCGTAAATGGCGGTACCGTACATTTTAAAGGTGAGCTGGTTAATGCGGCTTGTTCAGTAAATACTGATTCTTCCGAGCAGACCGTTAATCTGGGTCAGTATCGTACCGCGAAATTCACCAAAGTGGGCGACACCACCTCTAATATTCCGTTCAACATTGAACTGAACGATTGCGATCCGCTGGTGGCCAAAACTGCCGCTGTTGCGTTCACCGGTCAGATCGACCCAACCGACAAAACCCTGCTGGCCATCACCTCCGGCAGCAACGACAACACCGCGAAAGGCGTGGGTATCGAGATCCTCGACAGCAAATCCAGCGTTCTGACGCCAGACGGTGCGACCTTCTCTGCTGCGCAGACGCTGATCGAAGGGACCAACACCCTGAAGTTCACCGCGCGTTATAAATCCACGGCTGCGACTACCGAGCCAGGCCAGGCGAACGCTGACGCCACCTTCGTTATGAAATACGAATAATTCCTCCGCACAGGGATGTTCAGGCCTCAGGGACGAGGCCCGTCATACGCTATTGCCAGGAACAAAGGATGACAAGGACAGGAACACTACTGCTGTTAACCCTTGCGATGGCTTGCCCGGCATCGGCGCATACCGTGGTGATCGAAGGTGGCAAGGTTCATCTCAGAGGTGAACTGGTGAACGGCGGCTGCGCCGTGGCGCCCGACAGCCAGAATATGCGCATCGATATGGGGCAGTACCGAACCAATTCATTTTCCGGCGTGGGCAGTTTTTCCACGGTGAATGTGCCTTTCACCGTACGGCTGCTGGACTGCAGCGTTGATGTTTCGCGCACCGTGGGGATCCAGTTTCAGGGGGCCACACCCGCAGAAGATCCTCAGGTCTTTCTGGCGACATCGCGACCAGGTGAAACGCCTGTCAGCAGCGGCGTTGGGCTGGCGCTCTTTGACGAGCAGCAGCGTCAGATTATCCCAAATGCCACGGCCGTCAGCTGGCTGCCGATCGATACCCGCGAGCTGGCGTTCCATTTCAGCGCCCGCTATCGGGCTATTTCCGAACACCTCGAGCCAGGCAAAATTCAGTCGGATGTCTGGTTTACGTTGATTTATCCATAACACCTGCGAACACATTATTAAAGGTACGGTTGTGATGAATACCCTAATTAAACCAGGACTTTTTTTATCGTTTATTTTAATGATGGTTTCTGCCTGCGCGAATGCATCCGGCGGTATTGCGCTGGGAGCCACCCGCGTTATTTACCCGGCGGACGCGAAGCAAACGTCGCTGGCGATCACCAACAGCAATAAACAGGAACGCTATTTAATTAACGCGTGGATCGAAAATGCGAACGGGCAAAAAGAAAAAACGTTTGCCGTCACGCCGCCCCTGTTTGTTAGCGAGCCGGACAGTGAAAACACGCTGCGCATTATTTACGCCGGGCCTGCGCTGCCTGCCGACCGTGAATCGCTGTTTTACATGAACGTGAAAGCGATCCCGTCAGTGAACAAAGCCAAAACGGAAAACAATAACGTGCTGCAGCTGGCTATTCTCTCGCGTATCAAGCTGTTTGTGCGCCCGAACAACCTGGCAATGCAGCCGGAAGAGGCGCTTTCCCAGCTGCGGTTTGAGCGCGCGGGTAACCATCTCAAAGTCAGCAACGCGTCTCCGTATTACATCACCCTCGTCAATCTGAAGCTGGGCGGGAAGACGCTGGATAACCTGATGGTGGCGCCGAAAAGCGCGGCACAGCAGGTGCTGCCAGCCGGTGCCGGCGGCACGCTCTCCTGGCAGAGCGTGAATGACTACGGTGCCATCACGCCGGCGCGTAGCGTCAACCTGTGAGCAGAGTCAGGGCGATGAAAAACCATCAGGGACGTTACTGCCCGGTTGCGCTGGCGCTGATGGCTGCGCTCTGGCCGCAGGCTGGCTGGAGCGAAAGCTATTTCAACCCGGCCTTCCTGTCCGACGACACCGCCAGCGTGGCGGATTTGTCGCGTTTTGAACAAGGACACCAGCAGGCACCCGGCGTTTATCGCGTGGATATCTGGCGTAACGATGAATTTATCGGGACTCAGGACGTGCGTTTTGAGCAGGCGGAGAACACGCCGCCGGTGGCGGGCGGGCTATCGCCGTGTATTACGCGGGCGATGCTCGACCGCTTTGGCGTCAACGTTGCGGCGTTTCCCGAGCTGGCTCAGGTCCAGGGTGAGGCGTGCGTCCCGTTGACCACGGCCATTCCCGGTAGCGAAACGGTATTCAACTTTGCCTCACAGCGCCTGAACGTTAGCCTGCCGCAGGTGGCATTGCAGAACAGCGCCCGGGGCTACATTCCGCCGGAACAGTGGGATGAAGGCATTCCCGCCGCGCTGCTGAACTACAGCTTTACGGGCAACCGGGGCAGCGAAGACGACAGCTATTACCTCAACCTGCAGAGCGGGCTGAACTATGGCGCCTGGCGCCTGCGCAACAACGGCGCATGGCGATACACGCAGACCAACGGGCAGCGGCACAGCGAGTGGCAGAATATTGGCACCTGGGCGCAGCGCACCGTGATCCCGCTGAAAAGCGAACTGGTCCTGGGCGACAGCAATACCGGCAATGACGTCTTCGACAGCATGGGGTTCCGCGGCGGACGGCTCTTCTCGTCTGACAGCATGTACCCGGACAGCCTGCAGGGCTACGCGCCCACCGTACGCGGGATCGCCCGGACGCCCGCCAAAGTGGTGGTGCGTCAGAATGGCTACGTGATCTATCAAAGCTATGTGCAGCCGGGCGCATTTGCGATTACCGATCTCAACCCCACCTCCTCAAGCGGTGACCTGGAAGTGACGGTAGAAGAGAAAGACGGTACCCAGCAGCGCTATACCGTGCCGTACTCCACCGTGCCGCTTCTGCAGCGTGAAGGGCGCTGGAAGTATGACCTCGTCGCGGGGGATTACCGCAGCGGTAACAGCGATCAGGATACGCCGTTCTTCACCCAGGGCACCCTGATTACCGGGCTTGCCAACGGCTTTACGCTCTACGGCGGGACGCAGCTGGCGTCACGCTATACCGCGGTCGCCGTCGGGGCCGGAAAAAACCTGGGCGACTGGGGCGCGGTTTCGCTCGATATCACCCACGCCCGCAGCCAGCTCGCGGACGACAGCAAGCATGAAGGACAGTCCCTGCGCTTCCTCTATGCGAAATCCCTTAACGGCTTTGGCACCAACTTCCAGCTGCTGGGCTACCGTTACTCCACAAAAGGGTTTTACACCCTGGACGATGTGGCATGGCGCTCCATGGAAGGCTATCAGTATGCCGACAGCCAGGATGATAACGATGTGCCGGACGTGCAGAGCTATCACAACCTGACGTGGAATAAAAAAGGCCGCTTCCAGCTTAACGTTTCTCAGTCGCTGGGGGATTACGGCTCGGTCTATATCTCCGGCAGCGAGCAGACCTACTGGGGTACCGACGAGTCGAACCTCTGGTACCAGCTGGGGTATGCGGGGGGCATGAAGGGGATCAACTACTCCGTTTCGTGGTCGTGGAACAAATCCGTCGGGATCGACGGCACCGACCGGATCGCGTCGTTTAACGTCTCCGTGCCGTTCAGTATCTTTACCCGTCAGGGCTATCGCCGGGACAGCGCCATCGACAGGGCCTACGCCACGGCATCCGCCAGCCGGAACAGCGATGGCGACACAAGCTGGCAAACCGGCGTCAGCGGCACGCTGCTGGAGGACCGCAACCTGAACTACAGCGTGACTCAGGGACACACCAGCACCAACGGGTCAAGCGGAAGCGCCAGCGCCAACTGGCAGGCGACCTACGGCACGTTGGGCGTGGGCTACAACTACAGCGACGATCAGCACGATCTCAACTGGCAGCTCTCCGGCGGGGTCGTCGGTCATGCCGACGGCGTGACCTTCAGCCAGCCGCTGGGTGACACCAACGTGCTGATCAAAGCGCCGGGGGCATCCGGCGTCAGCGTGGAAAACCAGACCGGCGTGAGAACCGACTGGCGAGGCTATGCGGTGATGCCGTATGCCACCGTCTACCGCTACAACCGCGTGGCGCTGGATACCAACACCATGAGCAACAACACCGACATCGAAAACAACGTGAGCAGCGTGGTCCCGACCAAAGGCGCGCTGGTGCGCGCCAGCTTTGATACTCGCATTGGCGTGCGCGCCCTGCTGACGGTAACGCGCGGCAACCAGCCCGTGCCGTTCGGCGCGGTGGTCCGTGAGACCCGGAGCGGTGTCACCAGCATGGTGGGGGATGACGGGCAAATTTACCTGAGCGGGCTGCCGCTGGAGGGCGAGTTGCTGATCCAGTGGGGCGACGGGGCGCAGTCCCAGTGTCGCGCGCCTTACAGTTTGCCTGAAAAGAGCCTGCAACAGGCAATCACAATGAAGGGGATTCGCTGTGAATAAAACCCACATCTTAGGCTTGTCGCTTCTGGCGCTACTGCCTGCGGCAAACGCATTCGCCACCGTGTGCGTCAATGAAAAAGGCGTGCCGACGGAAGTGCATTACGACCTGACGGACAAATTCAATAGCTCGAATAACCAGATTGGACAGGTCGTGACGCTCAGCGAGAAGTCGCAGTGGGTAGGGGTGAATGCCGTCTGCCCGAAGGGCACGGTCGGGAATACCACCAAGCGTAGCTATGTGACCGACTATCCGGTAACGGGAACGAGCGATGGCTATCAGTATCTGAAGCTGAACGACTATCTGGACGGGGCCATGAAAATCACGGACAGCTATGCTGGCGTGTTTTATCCGCCAAAAAACTATATCCAGATGGGGAGCCATCCTAACGTCTCCAAAAACAGACCGTTTGGCGTTCAGGACTCCAGCCTTGTCTTCCGCCTTAAGGTAACCCGACGTTTTATTAATATGGTCGTGATCCCGCGCGCCACCATGTTCCGCGTTTACGTCACCACCACCTCCTCGGATCCGCTCACCACGCCGGTCTATACCATCAGCTACAGCGGTACCATTCAGGTGCCGCAAAGCTGCGCTATCAACGCCGGAAACGTGGTGGAGTTTGATTTCGGCGACATTGGTGCCTCCTTGTCCAGCAAGGCGGGCGTAGGTAACAAACCGGAGGGCGTCTCATCGCAAAGCAAAACCATTGCGATCAAATGCACCAACGTCGAGGCGAACGCCATGCTGACGATGCGCGTAGAGGCGGAGAAAGTCTCTGATAATGTGCTGGTGTCGGATAACCCGGACGTCGGGTTCATCATTGCCAACGAGAGCGGTGCGCCGCTAACGCCTAACAACCTGACAAGCAAAATTCCGTTCCGCCTCGACGACAGCGCGCAGGCAAAGGTGGGGATCCGCGTCTGGCCAGTGAGCGTGACGGGCAACAAGCCAGCGGAAGGGCGTTTCACCTCGCGCGGGTATTTGCGCGTGGATTACGACTAAGGAGCCGATATGCGAAACGGGATCCGTTTTCTCACCGTGGCGCTCTTTGCGCTTTGCACACAGGCTCAGGCGGACACCGCGTTGGGTGAAATTAACATTCGGCTCTACGGCAATATTGTCGATTTTACCTGCGTTGCGGAAGGCAGCGACAGCGACAAGACCGTCACGCTGGGCACCTGGCCCACGAAACAGCTCAGCACCACCGGGAGCCGCACGCAGCCCATGCCGTTTACGCTGAAGCTGACCGGCTGTCCGCCGGGCGCGGCGTCGATTACGTTTTCGGGTAAAGCCGACGGGAGCAATAACGGTTTGCTGGCGCTGAACGACGCCAGTACAGCGAGCCGTGTCGCGGTAGAGATCAGGGATGCGGATAAAACGCGTCTGGCTCTCCAGCAGGCCAGCCAGCCGGTCTCGGTTGATGCGCAGGGGAATGCAACATTGTCGTTTTATGCCAATTATATTGCCACTGCAGATAACCCTCAGCCCGGACGAGCCGATGCGGATGCCACCTTTATGATTAACTATAATTAGCACTGACCGCACTCCCTGCAGCTCAGATAAGCTGCAGGGAGTGAATTCAGGTTAAAGCAGCTCGTGCGCTTTGGCGTAATCAATTAATTCCACGATGCTTTGCACGCCCAGCTTGGAATAAATATTGGATTTATGCGCGCTAATGGTTTTGTTACTTAATAGTAGCTGTTCAGCAATTTCCTTATTGGATAATCCATTCGCCAGATAGCGTAATACCGTGACCTCGCGATTTGATAATGGCATATCGACTGCCATCCCTTTCCCTGAACCCAAATGGTTTATAAAGTTCAGCGTTTCCGATGGGAAAAAGGAATAGCCCATCAGGATCATTTCTACGGCGTTGTAGATCTCACCCAAATCTTTTCGTTTACTGACGAAACCATTTGCCCCGGCGCGAATGGCGCGACCCGCGTAAAATAACTCTGATTTAGATGAGAGGAACAGAACCTTAATGTCTTTGTTTAAGTTTCTGATTCTCTTAAGTAAAGCGAAAGCATCCGTGCCCGTGAGTTCAATGTCAAGGATCACCAGATCGATAGGGTGATTACGGATACAGTCAAGGACTTCATGGCTATCGCCAGACTTGAGCTTGACTGTGATATTCTTATTTTTCTGTAGCAGGACTTCTATCGACATTCTGACGATAGGATGTTCGTCCATAATGATAACGGATGCCGGTTTCATTTTTAATGCCTCAGATTGTTAAAAGCGTTATGCAGAGTTTGGTAAAACTCTCGAAATGCCGGAAGGATATAATGTGCAGATCCCTATACCGTAGTATTTTCCTGGAAAGAGCGAAAGCATCCTTGTTTACGTAATGAAAAGAACTATGCCTCAGCGCGGTCATCTCATTTGGCTGGTGTTGGCAAAAAGGTTTTTCTTATTCAGATTTGGTACGCTTCTTATTATACAGGGTAAGTTTTTTCCGAAAACCCTGTAAATTAATCACAGGATATTGGTTTGTATTATCTTCTGGATCTGAATCGCTATTTTTTTAAATTTAGCGGAAATATCCTGTTATCCCATTTACCGCATATTTTCATCTTTATGTAATAACAAAAAATAACAGATATCTCTGTATGTTGATCAATTGTTAACAAAAATACGCATCATTTTGGGGGACTCGCCCGGTCTGATGAGGTGAACAATTGCCCTCGCAGGCCGTCAGACCTTCATCTGAAAGGGTGAAGGTTGACCTTCAGCTCCGCAACTCCTGCACAGGAGAACATGCTATCTGCTTCGCTTTTCCCTCCAGGGCGCAGTCGCTAAGCTGCTTGTTTTTACATCATTATCATCTTGTTAACGCTGTCTGCATTCATTTAACGGATGGAGGAAAGTGCTGCCGTTCGTTCAATTTGTGGCATATCACAAGGTTCTCGCCCATAAATTAGGAATAGTTATAATTTCGACTTTATTGTTAAAAATTAACATTTTTGAAACACGAATGGTAAGTAAATTCTTAAAGCGCTTTAGGAAATAAGGGGTTAGGACGTGAGTGAAAACGTGCAGTCTGAGAGGTTATTAAGAAGATGCAACAATTCCTGTCGATGACTCAGCCCCAGCTTCACCAGGATGCAGCTAAGACGATAGATAATGCGGCTATAGGGACGATTCTGCATAAGGGCAATCTGACGTAACGTCTTGCCCCGGGAAAGTTCCTGCAGGATCGGCCATTCATTGCGGTTGAACCAGTCTTTGTCGGAGCCCTGTGGCGGGCAGGCATCCAGCAGGCTGTGCTGGAGTGCCGCGGCGTTCAGCTGGCGCTCGAGCACATGAAAGGGACCTGCCGCTTTGCAGAAAAGGCGGGTGTCGTAATTATCGGCCCGGACTAACAGCCAGGGCGTCAGGAACGGAGGAAACAGGCTATGCCTTCTCAACTGATCCAGTTTCTCCAGAAGCCCCGTTGACCGGCTTTCAATATCCACGACCAGACGGGCGGAGGGCCATTGGGTCTGTGCGACAAGGGCGTCGTCCAGCGTGGCGTAATCGCAGCAGCTGCTCAGGGGAAACTGCCCGTTGAGAAAACCGGTGCGCAGGAAATGATCCTCCGTCACCAGGAGAATAAACGGGGCGTCTGTTTTGCGGGGCTGGCTGATGGACTGGCTCAAAAATTCGAGCCGGTCGAAAAAGGGGGGAGCAAAAGGTGAGCGCGTAAATCCCAGTGCATCACTTCCTGTACGCCGCCGCCGGTAACGGCGCACTGTCATTCGCATGGTCTCCCTCCTGGAAATGGCGTTTTAATCCTCCGGCCATGTCCAGGACGGCCAGTAATATCCCTGGCCGAAGTCTGCGCCTGCCTGCAGTGCCCAGGTACGATCGCGTTCAGTCTCAATACCTTCGATAAGCACTTTCCCGGCAAGCTGAAAGCAAAGGGAAACCAGTTGCCTCAGCGCAGGGGTGTCGCGTAAACGCCAGAATGCTTCCTTATCTATTTTTATGCCGCTTAACGGAAGTCGACAGGATAAAAACGACTGCACTAAGACATCATCAATGTCATCCAGCCAGATAGCGTGCCCCTGTCTGCTCAGCTGCTGCAGATTCTGAACCACGCGCTGCTTCTGCGCGACGGACAGCGCCAAAAAAGCCGCAAGGTCGACAAGCTCAATATTGAGCGGCACGCAGGGGAGTCTGATGAGCCGCTGGAAGGACGCAGGCTCTGTCAGGACGGTTATCGGCAGATTAATAAAAAGGTTATGACCGTGCGGCGTATTTTTTAACGCAGCAAGCTGCGCCTCAAGCAGCGTTAGCGACCAGCCAGCGGACCGATCGCAAAAAAAATCCTCACTGTGCCGCGTATCGGCCAGGACGCTAAGGACCTCGACGCCAACCTGACGCAAAGAGGCGAGGGCGACGATAGGCTCAAGCTTAATGCCGACGATGTCCTGAGAGAGGTACTGTAACCGGGGGGGCGTATCGATCAGGTTTTGCGCTGTCACTCCATCGTCCTGTTGTCTGTCAGCCTCCAGGCGGCCGGGATACCTGGCTCTAGTGTGACGAGCTGACGTTCAGGAAAACAGCAGGCGTTACTTAAATGCAACTAAGCCTTTTCGCAGCGCTAAATTTTACGGTAAAACAGGGAGGAATGTTGAGAAAATAGCCGTATTTACAATCGGCTAGCGGTAATTGGCCCTGAAAACGGAAAAGGCATTGACTCACCTGCCATTGACCGTATAATTCTTCGCGTTTCACCACCGCGAAGTACTCGCTTCTCAGTGCGCCCTTAGCTCAGTTGGATAGAGCAACGGCCTTCTAAGCCGTAGGTCGTAGGTTCGAATCCTACAGGGCGTGCCATTTCATTTCTACTAACGTCTCTCAAAGTCTACTCAATCCAGTAATACCAAGCTATTCAGCTAAATCTCGCTCTCCCTACGTCTACTAAATTGTATTGAAATCGATACCAACCCGAGGGGATATTCGGGTGCATATACTGGTTCAATGGAAAGAGATACCTCCAATGCAGTTAACGGCACGCCAGGTCAGCACAGCTAAACCTTAGGACGTGCCCTTCAAACTGGCGGATGGCGGTGCCCTGTATCTGTTTGTTAAACCGAATGGTTCCAGATACTGGCGTCTGAAGTACTGGCTCGCAGGAAAAGAAAAACTCCTGTCTATTGGCGTTTTGCCCTGATTCTCATCACGTTGTTGTTTGACCCATTTCGTCATCGTGGAAAGTCCAGTATCCATAGCCTTGTAGCATCAGAGACGGTGTTATGTTGGTCGACAACGAGATGAGCTGATACGCGTTTGAATTCAGAGCTAAAATTTCTTCTTTTAATTGGTGCTTTTGTGTTGTTTTGAGGTGAGCATTTCACCTGTGTCAGGTGGCTAAATTCAGTAAACCCCTTCAATGATTGGCACATCTGCACACTAGAAGATATAAAATGGAAAAAAATTATTAGCATCCTATTTTTCGAGTTAAAACATACAAAATTTCAACAATGGGTAAAAAAGGGACTGAGTACGCCCCTTTTTACAATATTATTTAAGAAACCTTCTGCGCGGCTAACAGATTTATATGCATTGTGGGTTTTTCAATGTATTTGTACATTATAGGGGCAATAACACCTAAGGTTGCTACAGACACCAATTTCCAAATCATATAACCCTCATCATACAAGTAGTATTTAGATACGGCCTGAGGAATTCCATGGATTAGGTAAATTGAGAAACTACAGGCACCAAGGACTCTAACTGGTTTGCACGTAAGTATACCAAAGTATGTACATCCGCACTTAAGAGTATAAAAAACAACCATCATTAATAATGGAGTTATTACATCATATGCCTTTCCTATCAACATAACAGCGAAAAAAAGTATAATTGAACTGATTGAATCATGTAACTTAATTTCTTTTTTTATAGTTGCAACCATAAAGCCAGCAAGAAAGTACATTACATAGCTCAATTGAATATCTTTACTTATAAAGTACCATTGGTAGACAACATAGGACATAGATATCAGCACAAAAGATTTGGGGTAAGGGAATCTTTTTAATAATATGAATATGATAGGTATGGCAACATATAGTCTTAGCTCCCACACCATTGTCCAAAGAACACCGGAATTCATTATTACGAGAGGTATGTCATTTATACGCGTCATCGGGTAATGACTCCAACTTATTGATAGTGTTTTATGTTCAGATAATGCCCGATGACTTTGTCATGCAGCTCCACCGATTTTGAGAACGACAGCG